>PQAI01000189.1 GCA_003105245.1 Betaproteobacteria bacterium
CTGGAGTAGGACCATGGCCCAGACCCTCGGCAAGCAGAAGATCCGCATCCGCCTCAAGGCGTTCGACTACAAGCTGATCGACCAGTCGGCGCTCGAGATCGTGGATACGGCCAAGCGCACGGGCGCGGTCGTGAAGGGACCGGTCCCGATGCCCACGCGCATCGAGCGCTTCGACATCCTGCGCTCGCCGCACAAGAACAAGACCTCGCGCGACCAGTTCGAGATCCGCACGCACCTGCGCCTGATGGACATCATCGACCCGACCGACAAGACGGTCGACGCGCTGATGAAGCTGGACCTGCCGGCGGGCGTGGACGTCGAGATCAAGCTGTAGGCAGTTCGCAGGACCGTCCGGGCAGCCGCCCGGGACGGAAGGTGAAGGGCCGGCCAATTGCAGCCGGCACCCGCGGTGAAACCGGCGGGCGAACAAGGAAAGGATAGAAGATGAGTCTCGGACTCGTCGGCCGGAAGGTCGGCATGATGCGCATCTTCAACGAGGACGGAACCAGCGTCCCCGTGACGGTGCTCGATTGCGCGGGCAACCGCGTCACCCAGATCAAGACCGCCGATGGCGACGGCTACTGCGCCATCCAGGTGGCCTACGGCAAGCGCCGCGCCTCGCGCGTGACCAAGGCCCAGGCCGGTCACTTCGCCAAGGCCGGCGTGGAAGCCGGCAGCGTCCTGAAGGAGTTCCGCGTCGCCCCCGAGGCGCTCGGCTCTCTCGCCGTGGGCGCCGAGCTCAAGGTGGACATGTTCCAGGTCGGCCAGAAGGTCGACGTCACCGGGACCTCCATCGGCAAGGGCTACGCGGGCGTCATCAAGCGCTACCACTTCTCGTCGAACCGTGCCTCGCACGGCAACTCGATCTCGCACAACAGCCCCGGCTCGATCGGCATGGCGCAGGATCCGGGGCGCGTCTTCCCCGGCAAGCGCATGTCCGGCCACCTGGGCGCGGTGCAGCGCACCGTCCAGCTCCTCGAGGTGGCCCGCGTCGACGCCGAGCGCGGCCTCGTCATGGTCAAGGGCTCGGTCCCCGGCGCCAAGAACGGCTCCGTGGTGCTGCGCCCCAGCGTGAAGGCCAAGGCGCCGAAGGGAGGCAAGTGATGGAACTCAAGGTCATCAACGACAAGGGCGAGGCGCTCGCCCCGGTGGCCGCCTCCGAGGCCCTCTTCGGGCGCGCGTTCAACGAGGCGCTCGTCCACCAGATCGTGGTCGCCTACCACGCCAACGGCCGCGCGGGCACCCGCGCGCAGAAGGACCGCGGCGAGGTCAAGCACTCGACCAAGAAGCCCTGGCGCCAGAAGGGGACGGGCCGCGCCCGCTCCGGCATGACGTCCAGCCCGCTGTGGCGCGGCGGCGGGAAGATCTTCCCGAACTCGCCCGACGAGAACTTCAGCCAGAAGGTCAACCGCAAGATGTACCGCGCGGGCATGGCCTCGATCCTCTCGCAGCTCGTGCGCGAGGAGCGGCTCGCGGTCGTCGACGCGCTCACCGTGGACCAGCCCAAGACGAAGCTCCTCACCCAGAAGCTCAAGGCGATGGGGCTCACGGAAGTGCTGATCATCACCGACCAGCCGGACGAGAACCTCTACCTTTCCTCGCGGAACCTGCCCAACGTGCTGGTCCTCGAGGCGCGCCACGCCGACCCGGTGAGCCTCGTCCGCTTCCCCAAGGTCCTGCTGACCCGCGGCGCGGTCAAGCATCTCGAGGAGGCGCTCGCATGAACACCGAACGTCTGATGAAGGTCATCCGCGCCCCGATCATCTCGGAGAAGGCCACGATGGTCGGCGAGAAGAACCGCCAGATCGTCTTCGAGGTCCTCGCGGACGCCACCAAGGCGGAGATCAAGGCCGCCGTCGAGCTCCTCTTCAAGGAGCAGAAGGTGGAGGTCTCCGCGGTGAACGTGGTGAATCTCAAGGGCAAGCAGAAGCGCCACGGGCGCTTCGAAGGCCGCCGCCGAGACGTCAAGAAGGCGTACGTGAGCCTGAAGGGCGAGGGCGACATCAACTTCGTGGAAGGAGTGGCATAACATGGCCCTCGTCAAGACCAAGCCCACCTCGGCCGGCCGCCGGTCGATGGTGAAGGTCGTCAACCCCGACCTGCACAAGGGGAAGCCCTTCGCGCCGCTCCTCGAGAAGCAGTCGAAGCGCGCGGGCCGCAACTCCTTCGGCAACATCACCACGCGCCACCAGGGCGGCGGGCACAAGCAGCACTACCGCCTCATCGACTTCCGCCGCAACAAGGACGGGATCCCCGCGACGGTCGAGCGCATCGAGTACGACCCGAACCGCAGCGCGAACATCCTGCTGCTGTGCTACGCCGACGGCGAACGCCGCTACATGATCGCGCCCAAGGGCGTGGCCGTGGGCCAGAAGGTCGAGAGCGGCGCGGAGGCGCCGATCAAGGCCGGCAACTCGCTGCCGCTGCGCAACATCCCGGTGGGCACCACGGTGCACTGCGTCGAGATGCTGCCGGGCAAGGGCGCGCAGATCGCGCGTGCCGCCGGCGCCGGCGTCCAGCTGCTGGCCCGCGAGGGCGAGTACGCGCAGCTGCGCATGCGCTCCGGCGAGATCCGCCGCGTCCACGTCGACTGCCGCGCCACCATCGGCGAGGTGGGCAACGAGGAGCACAACCTGCGCCAGATCGGCAAGGCGGGCGCCAACCGCTGGCGCGGCATCCGCCCGACCGTCCGCGGCGAGACGATGAACCCCGTCGACCACCCGCTGGGCGGCCGCACGCGCGGCAACCGGCACCCGGTGTCGCCCTGGGGCCAGCCGGCCAAGGGCAAGAAGACGCGTTCCAACAAGCGCACGCAGACGATGATCGTGCGCAGCCGCCACAAGAAGGCGTAAGGGGCTAACGACATGGCACGTTCAATCAAGAAGGGCCCGTTCGTCGACGGGCATCTCATGAAGAAGGTGGAGGCCGCCGTGGCGGCCAAGGACAAGCGACCGATCAAGACCTGGTCGCGCCGGTCCACCGTCCTGCCGGATTTCGTCGGCCTCACCATCGCGGTCCACAACGGCAAGCAGCACATCCCCGTGTACGTGACCGAGAACATGGTCGGCCACAAGCTGGGCGAGTTCGCGCTCACGCGCACCTTCAAGGGCCACTCGGCCGACAAGAAGGTCGCGGCGCCCGCGGCCCCGGCGAAGAAGTAAGGAGATCGCGATGCAAGTCAACGCAAAGCTCTACGGCGCGAAGCTCTCGGCCCAGAAGGGCCGGCTCGTGGCCGACATGGTGCGCGGCCAGAAGGTCGACCGCGCGCTCAACATCCTGGCGTTCACCCCCAAGAAGGGCGCGCAGATCATCAAGAAGGTCCTGGAGAGCGCGATCGCCAACGCCGAGCACAACAACGGCGCGGACATCGACGAGCTCAAGGTCACCCGCATCGTGGTCGAGAAGGGACCGGTGCTCAAGCGCTTCCACGCGCGCGCCAAGGGGCGCGGCAACCGCGTGCTGAAGCATACCTGCCACGTGTTCCTGACCGTCGGCGACGGCCGGGCCTAAGGGGGAGACGATGGGACAGAAGATCAATCCGACCGGTTTCCGCCTCTCGGTCAACCGCAACTGGACGTCGAAGTGGTACGCGAACTCCAAGAACTTCCCCGGCATGCTCGCCGAGGACATCCGGGTCCGCGAATACCTCAAGAAGAAGCTCTCCCACGCCGCGGTCGGCCGCGTCGTGATCGAGCGCCCCGCCAAGAACGCCCGCATCACCATCTTCTCGGCGCGCCCGGGGGTGGTCATCGGCAAGAAGGGCGAGGACATCGAGGGCCTGCGCCACGTCCTGCAGAAGCTCATGGGCGTGCCGGTCCACGTGAACATCGAGGAGATCCGGAAGCCCGAGCTGGACGCCCAGCTCATCGCCGACTCGATCACCGGCCAGCTCGAGAAGCGGGTGATGTTCCGCCGTGCGATGAAGCGCGCCATGCAGAACGCCATGCGCCTGGGCGCGCAGGGCATCAAGATCACGAGCGCCGGGCGGCTGAACGGCGCGGAGATCGCGCGCACGGAGTGGTACCGCGAGGGGCGGGTGCCCCTGCACACCCTGCGCGCCGACATCGAGTACGGGTTCTCGGAAGCCCGCACCACCTACGGAACCATCGGCGTGCAGGTCCTCGTCTTCAAGGGCGAGGTCCTCGGCAAGGGCGAGCAGCCCGTGGCCGCCGCGCCCGAGGCCGAGAGGAAAACCACCAGGAAGCCGGGGGTGAAACATGCTGCAGCCAGCTAGAAGGAAGTACCGCAAGGAGCAGAAGGGCCGCAACAAGGGCGTTGCCACGAACGGCGCCAGGGTCTCGTTCGGCGAGTTCGGGCTGAAGGCCATCGGCCGCGGCCGGCTGACTGCCAGGCAGATCGAGGCGGCGCGCCGCGCCATGACCCGCCACATCAAGCGCGGCGGCCGGATCTGGATCCGCATCTTCCCGGACAAGCCGGTGTCCAAGAAGCCGGCCGAGGTGCGCATGGGCAACGGCAAGGGCAAYCCCGAGTACTTCGTGGCCGAGATCGTGCCCGGCAAGGTGCTCTACGAGATGGACGGGGTCGACGAGGCCCTGGCCCGGGAGGCCTTCGCGCTCGCCGCGGCCAAGCTGCCGATCCGCACGGCCTTCGTGCACCGCCTCATCGGTTGAAAGGTTTGACATGAAAGCGAGCGAACTCCGTTCCAAGAGCGTCGAGGACCTGCAGAAGGAACTGCTGGAGCTGCGCAGGGCCCAGTTCGGCCTGCGCATGCAGCTGGCCACGCAGAGCCTCACCAAGAACAGCGAGATCCAGCGCGTCAAGCGCGAGATCGCGCGGGTGCACACCGTGCTCACCGAGAAGGCGAAAGCGAGCAAGCAATGACCCAGACCGCCAAGAACCAGCGAAGCCTCACGGGCAAGGTCGTGAGCGACAAGATGGAGAAGACCGTCACCGTCCTCGTCGAGCGCCAGGTCATGCACCCGGTCATCGGCAAGGTGGTGCGCCGGACCAAGAAGTACCACGCCCACAACGAGGGCAACGAGGCCAAGGCCGGCGACACGGTGGTGATCGTGGAATGCCGCCCGATCTCCAAGACCAAGTCGTGGAAGGTGGCCAAGCTGGTCGAGCGCGCCCGCCCCGAGTAGGCTTGCGGGAAGCGGCGAAAAGCTGCTAGAATCAATGTCTTTGCTGCTTCCGGCCGTGGCTTCGTCGGCCGGGAGTCCGCTGAAAACCCCGTGACCTCGCGGTTTACGGGGGCCACCCGGGCGTCGGCCGAAGCCGATGCACCCAAGCGTCCGGGCCCAGATTCAATTCACGCCAGCCGGCGGCGGCCCCGACAGGGGGCGCAACCGGCGGAAGACGGATCCAAGACTGACCGGCTCGCGCCCCCGGGCGCTCGCCGGGTTAAGTTGGAGAGAAAACAATGATTCAGATGCAGTCGATTCTCGACGTCGCCGACAACACCGGCGCGCGTTCGGTGATGTGTATCAAGGTGCTCGGGGGCTCCAAGCGCCGCTACGCCGGCATCGGCGACATCATCAAGGTGAGCATCAAGTCGGCCGCCCCGCGCGGCCGCGTGAAGAAGGGCGAGGTCTACAGCGCGGTGGTGGTGCGCACCGCGCACGGCGTGCGCCGTCCCGACGGCTCGGTCATCAAGTTCGACTCGAACGCCGCGGTGCTCCTCAACCCGAAGCTCGAGCCCATCGGCACCCGCATCTTCGGGCCGGTGACCCGCGAGCTTCGCACGGAGCGCTTCATGAAGATCGTCTCGCTCGCGCCGGAAGTGCTGTAGGGAGCCACTGATGAAGAAGATCCGCAAGGGCGAC
Source organism: Betaproteobacteria bacterium (assembly GCA_003105245.1). Taxonomy (GTDB): domain Bacteria; phylum Pseudomonadota; class Gammaproteobacteria; order Burkholderiales; family Usitatibacteraceae; genus FEB-7. Next base: position 5,787 of record PQAI01000189.1, read on the forward strand.
CAGGTGGTCGTCAACACCGGCAAGGACAAGGGCAAGCGCGGCACGGTCCTGAGGGTCCTCGACACGGGCAAGGTCGTGGTCGAGGGCGTCAACCGCGTCAAGCGCCACACCCGTCCCAATCCGATCAAGGGCCAGACGGGCGGCATCGTCGAGAAGGAAATGCCGATCCAGGCCTCCAACGTGGCGCTGTTCAACCCCGCCACGGGCAAGGGCGACCGCGTCGGCTTCCGCGTCCTCGACGACGGCCGGAAGGTCCGCTACTTCAAGTCGAACGGCGAAGTCGCCGACGCCTGAGATCCGGGAGAACCATTCCATGGCCAAGGCCAAAGAACAGAAAACGCCCAAGTCCGCGGGCCCGGCGCAGCCGGCGCGCCTCCAGACGCTCTACCGCGAGACGGTGGTGCCGGCGCTCATGAAGCAGTTCGGCTACAAGACCAAGATGCAGGTGCCGCGCATCGAGAAGATCACGCTCAACATGGGCGTGGGCGAGGCCGTGGCCGACAAGAAGATCCTCGAGAACGCCTCGGGCGACATGGTGAAGATCGCCGGCCAGAAGCCGGTCATCACCAAGAGCCGCAAGTCGATCGCGCACTTCAAGATCCGCGAGGGCTACCCCATCGGCTGCATGGTGACGCTGCGCTCGCATCGCATGTACGAGTTCCTCGACCGCCTGGTCACGATCGCGCTGCCGCGCGTGCGCGACTTCCGCGGCGTTTCGGGCCGCGCCTTCGACGGCCGCGGCAACTACAGCATCGGCATCAAGGAGCAGATCATCTTCCCCGAGATCGAGTACGACAAGGTCGACGCGCTCCGGGGCCTGAACATCTGCATCACCACGACCGCGAAGACGGACGCGGAGGCCAAGGCCCTCCTCGCCGCCTTCCGTTTCCCGTTCAGAACTGAGAGGGCGTAATGGCCAAGCTCGCACTCATCAACCGCGAGGCGAAGCGCCGCGCCACCGTGAAGAAGTTCGCGGAAAAGCGCAAGGCGCTCTTCGCCATCATCAAGGACCCCAAGGCGACCGACGAGGCGCGCGACGCGGCCCTGGCGAAGCTGCAGGCGCTGCCCCGCGACGCCTCCCCCGTGCGCCTGCGCAACCGCTGCGCGATCACGGGCCGCCCGCGCGGCACGTTCCGCAAGTTCGGCCTCGCGCGCAGCAAGATCCGCGAGATCGCGATGCGCGGCGAGATTCCCGGCATGATCAAGGCGAGCTGGTAGGAGGCCCACGATGAGCATGAGTGATCCCATCGCGGACATGCTGACCCGGATCCGCAACGCCCAGGCGACGGACAAGGTCACCGTAGCGATCCCGTCTTCCAAGGTGAAGCTCGCGATCGCCAAGGTCCTCAAGGACGAGGGCTACATCGAGGACTTCGCCCAGCGCACCGTCGAGGGCAAGAACGTCCTCGAGATCGGGCTGAAGTACTACGCCGGCAAGCCGGTCATCGAGAAGCTCGAGCGCGTCTCGCGCCCGGGGCTGCGCATCTACAAGGGTCGCGACGACATTCCGCGCGTCCTGAACGGCCTGGGCGTGGCCATCGTTTCCACCTCCCGCGGCGTGATGACCGACCGGCGCGCCCGCGAGTCGGGCGTGGGCGGCGAAGTCCTCTGCATCGTGGTGTAAGGAGGCCAGACATGTCCCGCGTCGCCAAGTATCCCGTCGCCATCCCCGAGAAGGTCGAGGTCTCCCTCGGCCAGTCCGAAGTCACCGTGAAGGGCCCGCTGGGCACGCTCAAGCAGGCGCTTTCCGGCGACGTGGTCGTCAAGGTGGAGGGCTCCCAGGTGTCGTTCGTCGCCGCCAACGAGTCGATCCAGGCCAATGCCATGTCCGGCACCCTGCGAGCCATCGTGGCCAACATGGTCAAGGGCGTGAGCAAGGGCTTCGAGAAGAAGCTCACGCTCGTGGGCGTGGGCTACAAGGCCCAGGCCCAGGGCAACAAGCTGAACCTCGCGCTCGGCTTCTCGCATCCGATCGTCCACCTGCTTCCCGAGGGCGTGAAGGCCGAGACCCCGACGCAGACCGAGATCCTGATCAAGGGCGTCGATCGTCAGAAGGTCGGCCAGGTCGCCGCCGAGATCCGCGCGTACAAGTCCCCGGAGCCCTACAAGGGCAAGGGCGTGCGCTACTCGGACGAGACCGTGGTGATCAAGGAAACGAAGAAGAAGTAAGCCGGCGCCGCAACGGAGAATCCGATCATGACCGACAAGAAACCCTCGAGACTGCGCCGCGCCGCGAAGACGCGCGCGCGCATCCGCCGGCAGGAAGCCGTGCGCCTCACGGTGCACCGGACCAACCAGCACATCTACGCGCAGGTCGTCGCGGCCGACGGCGCTCGCATCCTTGCCTCGGCCTCGACCGCCGAGAAGGAAGTGCGCGCGCAGCAGCCCAACGGCAGCAACAAGGCGGCGGCGGCGCTCGTTGGCAAGCGCATCGCCGAGAAGGCGAAGGCCGCCGGCGTCACCGAGGTGGCGTTCGACCGGGCGGGCTTCAGCTACCACGGCCGCGTGAAGGCGCTCGCCGACGCGGCCCGCGAAGGCGGCCTGAAGTTCTAGCGCCGGCCCGCTAAAGACCACAGGAAACCGACATGGCGAAAATCGAACAGCAGGACGAGCGCAGCGACGGCCTCCGGGAGAAGATGATCTCGGTGAACCGGGTGACCAAGGTCGTCAAGGGCGGCCGCATCCTCGGCTTCGCGGCGCTCACGGTGGTGGGCGACGGCGACGGCTCCATCGGAATGGGCAAGGGCAAGTCGCGCGAGGTCCCGGTCGCCGTGCAGAAGGCGATGGAGCAGGCCCGCCGCAACATGGTGAAGGTGGCCCTCAAGGGCGGCACCATCCACCACGAGGTGCTCGGCCGCCACGGCGCGACGCGCGTGTTCATGCAGCCGGCGGCCGAGGGCAACGGCATCAAGGCCGGCGGCGCCATGCGCGCGGTCTTCGAGGTGATGGGTGTCACCAACATCTCGGCCAAGTGCCACGGCTCCACCAACCCCTACAACGTCGTGCGCGCGACCCTCGACGGGCTGCTCCAGCAGCACCGCCCCTCGGAGATCGCGGCCAAGCGCGGCAAGAAGGTCGAAGAGATCGTCGGCTGAGTCGAAGGAAACCGAGATGACTTCCCCCAAGAAAATCAAGGTCACGCAGGTCAAGGGCCTGCGCGGCGCGCTCACCCCGCACAAGGCGACCGTGCGCGGCCTCGGCCTTCGTCGCATCCGCCACACGGTGGAGCTGGACGACACGCCGGCCATCCGCGGCATGGTCAACAAGGTGAGCTATCTCGTGAAAGTCGAGGACTGAGATGGAACTCAACACGCTCAAGCCCGCTGCGGGCGCCAAGAAGGCCCGCCGCCGCGTCGGACGCGGCATCGGCTCCGGCCTCGGCAAGACCGCCGGCCGCGGCCACAAGGGCCAGAAGTCCCGCGCCGGCGGCTTCCACAAGGTCGGCTTCGAGGGCGGCCAGATGCCGCTGCAGCGCCGCATGCCCAAGCGCGGCTTCGTCGCGGTCACCATCGAACCGGCCGCCGAGGTTCGCCTCGGCGACCTGCGCAAGGTCTCCGGCGACACCGTCGACCTCGCTGCGCTCAAGGCCGCGGGCCTGGTGGGCGACGCCGCGAAGCGGGCCAAGATCATCCTGGCCGGCAAGGTGGAGAAGGCCCTGAAGGTCCAGGGCGTGGGCGTCACGAAGGGCGCCAAGGCCGCCATCGAGGCCGCCGGCGGCTCCGTCGCGGCCTGAACAACGCATAGGCAACCGACTTGTCCGCCAACCCCCTCGCAACCCTCGGAAAGCTGGGCGACCTGAAGAGGCGCCTGTGGTTCCTCGTGGGCGCGCTGGTCGTCTACCGGATCGGGACGTTCATCCCGGTGCCCGGCATCGACCCGGCCGAGCTCGCGAAGCTCTTCCAGCAGACCAAGGGCGGCATCCTGGACATGTTCAACATGTTCTCGGGAGGGGCGCTGTCGCGCTTCTCGATCTTCGCGCTGGGCATCATGCCCTACATCTCCGCGTCGATCATCATGCAGCTGCTGACGGTCGTCTCGCCGCAGCTCGAGGCGTTGAAGAAGGAGGGCGAGGCGGGCCGGCGCAAGATCACGCAGTACACGCGCTACGGCACCGTCGTGCTGGCCGCCTTCCAGGCGCTGGGAATCTCGGTGGCGCTCGAGGCGCAGCCGGGGCTGGTCATCGAGCCGGGGCTCGCCTTCCGCCTCGTGACCGTGGTCACCCTCATGACGGGGACCATGTTCCTCATGTGGCTGGGCGAGCAGATCACCGAGCGCGGGCTCGGCAACGGCATCTCGATGATCATCTTCGCGGGCATCGTGGCGGGGCTCCCGCACGCCATCGGCGGCACCCTGGAGCTCGTTCGCACCGGCGCGATGTCGATCCTGGTGGCGCTCATCATCTTCGCCCTCGTGGTCGGCGTGACCTACGTGGTCGTGTTCGTCGAGAAGGGCCAGCGCCGCATCCTGGTGAACTACGCCAAGCGCCAGGTCGGCAACAAGCTCTACGGCGGGCAGAGCTCGTTCCTGCCGCTCAAGCTCAACATGTCGGGCGTGATCCCCCCGATCTTCGCCTCGTCGATCATCCTGTTCCCGGCGACGCTGGCGAGCTGGTTCGGCTCCAACGAGAAGATGACCTGGCTCAAGGACCTCTCCGCGGCGCTCTCGCCCGGCCAGGCCCTCTACGTGGTGCTCTACGCCTCGGCGATCATCTTCTTCTGCTTCTTCTACACCGCGCTCGTCTTCAACTCGAAGGAGACGGCCGACAACCTGAAGAAGAGCGGCGCCTTCGTCCCGGGCATCCGCCCCGGCGACCAGACGGCGCGCTACATCGACAAGATCATCACCCGGCTCACGCTCATCGGCGCCATCTACATCACGCTGGTCTGCCTGCTGCCGGAGTTCCTGCACACGCAGTACAACGTCCCCTTCTACTTCGGGGGCACCTCGCTCCTGATCGTGGTCGTGGTGACGATGGACTTCATGGCGCAGCTGCAGGCCTACCTGATGTCGCACCAGTACGAGAGCCTGCTCAAGAAGGCGAACTTCAAGGGCGGCGCGGGCGGCTTCCCGGTGCGCTAGGCGGGGACATGGCGAAGGAAGAGACGATCCAGATGCAGGGGGAGGTGGTCGAAACCCTCCCCAACGCGATGTTCAGGGTGAAGCTCGAGAACGGCCACGTGGTTCTCGGCCACATCTCCGGGAAGATGCGGATGCACTACATCCGGATCCTGCCGGGTGACAAGGTGACGGTGGAACTCACCCCGTACGACTTGACGAAGGCCCGGATCACGTTCCGGGCGAAGTAAGGAGAAGAGCGATGCGAGTTCAGGCTTCGGTTAAGAAAATCTGCCGCAAGTGCAAGATCGTGCGGCGCAAGGGCGTCGTGCGCGTCATCTGCTCGGACCCTCGCCACAAGCAGCGCCAGGGCTGACCGGGCGCCACGCACAGGACAAGAGCTAAGGACAGGTTATGGCCCGTATTGCCGGCATCAACATCCCGAACCACCAGCACGCCGCGATCGCGCTCACCGCGATCTTCGGCATCGGCCGCGCGCGCGCGCGGGTGATCTGCGACGCGGCGGGCGTGAAGCACTCCGCCAAGATCAAGGACCTCACCGACGGCGAGATGGACAAGCTGCGCGAGCAGGTGTCGCGCTTCTCCGTCGAGGGCGACTTGCGCCGCGAGACCTCCATGAACATCAAGCGGCTGATGGACCTCGGCTGCTACCGCGGCATGCGCCACAAGAAGGGGCTGCCCGTGCGCGGCCAGCGCACCCGCACCAACGCGCGCACCCGCAAGGGCCCGCGCAAGGCCGTGCGCCTGACCAAGGCCGCCGCCTGACCCATCCACGAATCGAGGAAGAACCAGCATGGCCAAACCCGCCGCCACGCGAGTCCGCAAGAAGGCGAAGAAGAATGTGTCCGAGGGCATCGCGCACGTTCACGCCTCCTTCAACAACACGATCATCACGATCACCGACCGCCAGGGCAACGCGCTTTCGTGGGCCACCTCCGGCGGCGCGGGCTTCAAGGGCTCGCGCAAGTCGACGCCCTTCGCGGCCCAGGTCGCGGCGGAGGCCGCCGGCCGCGCCGCGATGGAATGCGGCGTGAAGAACCTCGAGGTCCGCATCAAGGGACCCGGCCCCGGGCGCGAGTCCGCGGTGCGGGCCCTGAACGCCCTCGGCCTCAAGATCCTCTCGATCGCCGACGTGACGCCGGTGCCGCACAACGGCTGCCGCCCGCCGAAGCGCCGCCGGATGTAACGGGCGCGACGAGACCGACGAGAACACAGGAAGACACCATGGCACGCTATACCGGCCCCAAGTGCAAGCTCGCCCGCCGCGAGGGCACCGACCTGTTCCTGAAGAGCGCCCGCCGCGGCCTCGACACGAAGTGCAAGCTGGACGTGCGTCCCGGCCAGCACGGCGCGAAGATGACGCGCGTGTCGGAGTACGGCCACCAGCTGCGCGAGAAGCAGAAGATCCGCAGGATCTACGGCGTCCTCGAGCGCCAGTTCCGCAACTACTTCGAGAAGGCGGCCCAGAAGAAGGGCGCCACGGGCGAGACGCTGCTGCAGCTCCTCGAGAGCCGCCTGGACAACGTCGTCTACCGCATGGGGTTCGCCTCCACGCGCGCGGAGGCCCGCCAGCTCGTCTCGCACAAGGCGATCGAGGTGAACGGCAAGCCCGTCAACATCCCGTCGTACCTGCTGCGCGCCGCCGACACCGTCACGGTGCGCGAGAAGTCCCGCGCGCAGCTGCGCATCAAGAGCTCGCTCGAGCTCGCGGAGGCCAACGGCTTCCCGAGCTGGGTCGAGGTCGACTCCAAGAACTTCAAGGGCGTGTTCAAGAGCGTGCCCGACCGCGCGGAGATCGCCTCCGACGTGAACGAACAGCTGGTGGTCGAGCTTTACTCCAAGTAAGCGCTGCCCGAAGCGGCACCGGCAGCAGGCTCGCTCTCTCAACCGACACTGGCAGAGGCCCCACGCATGCAAAGCAACGCCACGAACTTCCTGAAGCCCCGCATCATCGACGTGCAGAACCTGTCCCCCACGCACGCCAAGGTGGTGATGGAGCCCTTCGAGCGCGGCTACGGGCACACGCTCGGAAACGCGCTTCGCCGCATCCTGTTGTCCTCCATGCCCGGCTACGCCGCCACCGAGGTGAAGATCGCCGGAGTCCTGCACGAGTACTCGACCATCGAGGGCGTGCAGGAGGACGTGGTGGACGTGCTCCTCAACCTCAAGGGCATCGTGATGAAGCTGCACGGCCGCGCCGAGGTGAGCCTCAAGCTCAAGAAGGACAAGGCCGGCCCCGTCACGGCCGCCGACATCGAGCAGACCCACGACGTCGAGATCATCAATCCCGACCACGTGATCGCCCACATCACGCAGGGCGGCAAGCTCGACATGACGGTGAAGGTCGAGAAGGGCCGCGGCTACGTCCCCGCCACGGCGCGCCGCTCCGAGGACTCGCGCGCCATCGGCGCGATCCTCCTGGACGCCTCCTTCAGCCCGATCCGCCGGGTGAGCTACCAGGTCGAGAGCGCCCGCGTCGAGCAGCGCACCGACCTCGACCGCCTGGTGATCGACATCGAGACCAACGGCGTCATCGAGCCCGAGGAGGCCGTGCGCTACTCCGCGAGCGTCCTGGTGGACCAGCTCTCGGTGTTCGCGTCCCTGCAGTCCACGAGCGAGGAGCGCGTCGAGAGCGCCCAGCCGCAGGTCGACCCGATCCTGCTGCAGCCGGTCGACGACCTCGAGCTCACGGTGCGCTCGGCCAACTGCCTCAAGGCCGAGAACATCTACTACATCGGCGACCTCATCCAGCGCACCGAGAACGAGCTGCTCAAGACCCCGAACCTCGGCCGCAAGTCGCTCAACGAGATCAAGGAAGTGCTCGCCTCGAAGGGCCTCACCCTCGGGATGAAGCTCGAGAACTGGCCCGTCGCCGGGCTCACGAAGTAGGACGGCGTTCCCAACCCCATAACGACAACAAGGCCGGAAAGGCCAAGAGACCGAAAGGAAACGAACCATGCGTCACCGCCACGGGCTTCGCAAGCTCAACCGCACCAGCAGCCATCGCCTCGCGATGCTGCGCAACATGACGGTCTCGCTCCTCAAGCACGAGGCCATCCGCACCACGCTGCCGAAGGCGAAGGAGCTTCGCCGGGTCGCCGAGCCCATCATCACGCTGGGCAAGAACCCGAGCCTCGCCAACAGGCGCCTCGCGTTCGACCGCCTGCGCGACCGCGACATGGTCGTCAAGCTCTTCGACGAGCTCGGCCCGCGCTACAAGAACCGCAACGGGGGCTACCTTCGCATCCTCAAGTGGGGCTTCCGCCAGGGCGACAACGCCCCCATGGCGCTCGTGGAGCTGATGGACCGCCCGGAGCCCACGGAAGAGCCGGCCAAGGAAGAGAAGGCCGCCTGAACGCGCTCCCGGGGTGCTGCAAGGAAGCCGGCCTCGTGGCCGGCTTTTTTTTCGCCCGCGGGCGGGGCGCTACTGGACGAGGACGATCCGGAAATCGTTCACGTTGGTGCGCGTGGGGCCGGTGACCACCAGCTCGCCCAGGGCCGAGAAGAAGCCGTAGCCGTCGTTGTCGGCGAGCATCCGCTTCGCGTCCAGCCCCAGGGCCGCCGCGCGGGCGAGCGCGTCCGGGGCGACGATGGCGCCGGCGTTGGACTCCGCGCCGTCGATGCCGTCGGTGTCCGCCGCGAGCGCCCAGGCGTGGTCCAGGCCGGCCAGCTCGATCGCGAGCGAGAGCAGGAACTCGCTGCAGCGGCCCCCCTTGCCCTTGCCGCGCAGGGTCACGGTCGTCTCGCCCCCGGAGATCACGGCCACGGGCGGCCGGAAGGGGTGGGCGTGCGTCCGCAGCTGGCGCGCGATGGCGGCGTGCACCTTGGCGACCTCCCGCGACTCGCCCGTCACGCTGTCGCCGAGCACCATCGGCGTGATGCCCCGCGCCTGCACGAAGGCGGCCGCGGCCATGAGGCTCGCGTGCGCGGTGGCGATCACGCGCACGTCCACCCGGTTGAAGCCCTGGTCGCCGGCCTTCGGCGTCTCGGGGATCCCGCCCGCGGCGCCGGCCGCCAGGTGGGAGGCGACCGCGGGCGGCGCGGCCACGCCGTAGCGCTCCAGGATGTCCTGCGCGTCGGCGTAGGTGGTCGGGTCCGGCGAGCACGGGCCGGAGGCGATGTGCGTGGGGTCGTCGCCGGTCACGTCCGAGATCACGAGGGCGAGGACTCGGGCCCGGGTGGCGAGCGCGAGCCGCCCCCCCTGGATCGCGGAGAGGTGCTTGCGGATCGTGTTCATCTCCTGGATCGGCGCGCCGCTCGCGAGGAGGTCGCGGGTGACCGCCTTCAGGTCCGCCATCGAGATGCCTTCCTCCGGCAGCGACAGCAGGCTCGAACCCCCGCCGGACACCAGCACGAGCAGCAGGTCGTCCGGCGAGAGCGCGCGGGCGCGGGCGAGGATCTCGGCGGCGGCCTTCTCGCCCGCCTCGTCGGGCACGGGGTGGCCGGCCTCGATCACGCGGATGCGCCGCAGGGGCAGGCCGTGGCCGTAGCGCGTGATGACGAGGCCCTCGAGGGGGGAGCCGGCCGGCCACGACGCCTCCACGGCCGCCGCCATCGAGGCCGCGGCCTTGCCGGCGCCCACGACGAGGGTGCGGCCGGCCGGGGGGGGCGGAAGGTGCGCGGGCACGATTTGCAGAGGATCGGCGGCGGCGAGCGCCGCGCGGAAGCTCCCGAGGAGCACTTCGCGGGTGTTGGTCATGCGGAGGCCCTCCGGCGGCCCGGGGTCACGAGGGCCGGGGCGAGGAAGCGCCCGGTGAAGCTGCCGGGCGTGGCGGCGATCTCCTCCGGCGTGCCCTGGGCGATGACGGTGCCGCCGCCGTCGCCGCCCTCGGGGCCGAGGTCGATCACCCAGTCGGCGGTCTTGATGACGTCGAGGTTGTGCTCGATCACCACGACCGTGTTGCCGTGGTCGCGCAGGCGGTGCAGGACGCGCAGCAGCAGGTCGATGTCGTGGAAGTGCAGGCCCGTGGTGGGCTCGTCCAGGATGAAGAGCGTGCGGCCGGTGTCGCGCTTGGAGAGCTCCAGGGCGAGCTTCACGCGCTGCGCCTCGCCGCCGGAGAGCGTCGTGGCGCTCTGCCCGAGGCGCACGTAGCCCAGGCCCACCTCCATCAGCGTCTGCAGCTTGCGCGCGATGGCCGGCACCGCGGAGAAGAGCTCGAGGGCCGCCTCGACCGTCATGTCGAGCACCTCGCAGACGTTGCGACCCCGATAATGGACATCCAGGGTCTCGCGGTTGTAGCGCTTGCCGTGGCAGACGTCGCAGGTCACGTAGACGTCGGGCAGGAAGTGCATCTCCACCTTGATGACGCCGTCGCCCTGGCAGGCCTCGCAGCGCCCGCCCTTCACGTTGAACGAGAAGCGCCCGGGGCCGTAGCCGCGCGCGCGCGACTCCGGCGTTCCCGCGAAGAGGTCCCGGATGGGCGTGAAGAGCCCCGTGTACGTGGCGGGGTTGGAGCGCGGCGTGCGGCCGATCGGGCTCTGGTCGACGTTGATCACCTTGTCGAACTGGTCCAGGCCCTCGATCGCCTCGTGCTCCGCGGGCTCCGTCGCCGCGCCGTAGAGGTGCCGGGCGGCCGAGGCGTAGAGGGTGTCGTTGATCAGGGTCGACTTGCCGGAGCCGGAGACGCCCGTCACGCAGACGAGGAGCCCGACGGGGATCTCGACGCTCACGTCCTTCAGGTTGTTGCCGCGCGCGCCCACCACCCGCAGGCTGGCGGCGGCGTCGCGCCGGTGGCGCCGCGCGGGCGCCGCGATCGTGCGCCGGCCCGAGAGGTACTGGCCGGTGAGCGAGGCCGGGTTGCGCTCGATCTCGGTGGGCGTGCCCTGCGCGACCACCTCGCCGCCGTGCTCGCCCGCGCCGGGCCCCATGTCCACCACGTGGTCGGCCGCGTGGATGGCCTCCTCGTCGTGCTCGACGACGATCACGGAGTTGCCGAGGTCGCGCAGGCGCTTGAGGGTGTCGATGAGGCGCGCGTTGTCGCGCTGGTGCAGGCCGATGGAGGGCTCGTCGAGGACGTACATCACGCCGGTGAGCCCGGAGCCGATCTGGCTCGCGAGCCGGATGCGCTGGGCCTCGCCGCCCGAGAGCGTGTCCGCCGAGCGCGTGAGCGAGAGGTAGTCCAGGCCCACGTCGTTGAGGAAGCGGATCCGGTTGGCGATCTCGCGCAGGATCTTCTCCGCGATCGCCTGGCGGTTGCCGGGCAGGGCGAGGGACTCGAAGAAGGGCTGCGCGTCCTTCAGCGGCATCGCGGAGACTTCCTGGATCGAGCGGCCCGCGACCCGCACGTGGCGCGCCTCCCTGCGCAGCCGCGCCCCCTCGCATTCCGGGCATGCGCGGTTGTTGAGGTACTTGGCGAGCTCCTCCTTCACGGCGGCCGAGTCGGTCTCGCGGTAGCGGCGCTCCAGGTTCGGGAGGATCCCCTCGAAGGGGTGCTCCTTCACGGCCGAGCGCCCGCGCTCGCCGGGGTAGCGGAAGGCGACCTTCTCGTCCCCCGAGCCGTCGAGGACGACCGCCTGCGCGCTCTCCGGCAGGTCCTCGAAGGGGGTGTCGACGTCGAAGCCGTAGTGCTGGGCGAGGCTCGTCAGCATCGAGAAGTAGAACTGGTTGCGCCGGTCCCAGCCGCGGATGGCGCCGCCGGCGAGCGACAGGTGCGGGAAGGCCACCACGCGCTTCGGATCGAAGAAGGTGACCTGCCCCAGGCCGTCGCAGCGCGGGCAGGCGCCCATCGGGTTGTTGAACGAGAAGAGGCGCGGCTCGAGCTCCGGCAGCGAATAGCTGCACAGGGGGCAGGCGAACTTGGCCGAGAAGAGGTGCTCGCGGCCGCCGTCCATCTCCACGGCCAGCGCCCGCCCGTCGGCGTGGCGCAGGGCCGTCTCGAAGGACTCCGCCAGGCGCTGCTTCGCGTCGGCCTGGACCTTGAGGCGGTCGACGACGATCTCGACGGTGTGCTTGCGGTTGCGGTCGAGCTTCGGCAGGCGGTCGATCTCGTGCACCTCGCCGTTGATGCGAAGCCGCACGAAGCCCTGCGAGCGCAGCTCCTCGAAGAGCTCGGCCTGCTCGCCCTTGCGCCCCGTGACCAGCGGGGCGAGCACCATGACCCGCGTGCCCTCCGGCAGGGCCAGCACGTGGTCGACCATCTGCGAGACGCTCTGGGCGGAGAGCGACAGGCCGTGCTCGGGGCAGTGCGGGTCGCCCACGCGCGCGAAGAGCAGCCTCAGGTAGTCGTGGATCTCGGTGACGGTGCCGACCGTGGAGCGCGGGTTGTGGGAGGTCGCCTTCTGCTCGATCGAGATGGCGGGCGAAAGCCCCTCGATCAGGTCCACGTCGGGCTTCTCCATGAGCTGGAGGAACTGGCGCGCGTAGGCCGAGAGCGACTCCACGTAGCGCCGCTGGCCTTCCGCGTAGAGGGTGTCGAAGGCGAGCGACGACTTGCCGGAGCCCGAAAGCCCGGTGATCACCACCAGGCGGTCGCGGGGGATGTCGAGGTGGACGTTCCTCAGGTTGTGGGTGCGCGCGCCGCGGATGCGGATGTGGTCCATGCGGGTGTCGGGGCGTTCGGTCCTCGGGGCTTGCCGCCCCGGCCGCCGGGGCGGCGCCGAAGGGCAATCTGCTAATATACCTGAGCGTTCTTTCCCCTTCGAATCCCCCCCTTGGCCCCATCTCCGGTCCGCATGAGCGCCCTGGAGCTCCGGGCGAGCTTTTCCCTCGCCTCGATCTTCGGCCTGCGCCTCTTCGGGATGTTCATCATCCTGCCGGTGTTCGCCCTCTACGCGGAGGGCCTGCCCGGCTGGAACCTGACCCTCGTGGGATTCGCCCTGGGCGCCTACGGGCTCACCCAGGCGATACTGCAGATCCCCTTCGGATGGGTCTCGGACCGCCTCGGGCGCAAGCCCGTGATGGTGGCGGGGCTCTTCCTGTTCGCGGCGGGCAGCGCCCTGTGCGCGTTCGCGCACTCGCCCTGGGCGGTCATCCTCGGCCGGACCATCCAGGGCGCCGGGGCCATCTCGGGCGTGGCCATCGCCATGGCGGGCGACCTCACGCGGCCCAGCCAGCGCACGAAGGCGATGGCGATCATCGGCTCGACCATCGGCGTCGCTTTCGCGGGCTCGTTCGTGGCCGCGCCGTTCCTGCGCGACGCGATCGGCGTCCCCGGCATCTTCGCGCTCACGGGCGTCCTCGCGATGGCGGCCGTGGCGATCGTCGTCTGGGTCGTGCCCGAGCCCCCGGCGCGGCGGCACGGCGCGGCGCCGGTTCCCCTCCTGGCGGTGCTGCGCGACCCGGAGCTCGTCCGGCTCAACGTGGGCATCTTCGCGCTGCACGCGGTGCTGATGGCGACCTTCGTCGTCGTCCCGCACTCGCTGGTGCGCGCGGGGCTCGCCTCGAACGAGCACTGGACGATGTACCTGGGTGCCGTGGGCACCGGATTCGTCCTGATGCTCCCCTTCGTGGCGGTCCGGCGCATCGCGCGCCACGAGCGCGCCGTCTTCCTGGGCTCGGTGGCCGTGATGGCCGCCGGCGTCGCCGTCCTCGCGGCCTCTGCCGACCGCCTGGCGCTCCTCACCGCGGGGCTTGTCATCTTCTTCGCCGCCTTCAACGTTCTAGAGGCCAAGCTGCCCGCGCTCGTGTCCAAGTCGGCCCCGCCGTCGGCCAAGGGCGCCGCCTCGGGCGTCTACTCGAGCGTGCAGTTCCTCGGCACGTTCGTCGGCGGCGCCGCGGGCGGCGCCATCGCGCAGCATCACGGCCCCGCGGCCCTGCTGGCGACCTGCCTCGCCGTCGTGATCGCGTGGCTCGCGACCGCCTGGCCGATGCGCGAGCCCTCCGAGCGCGAGCACGATCCGCACGAGACCCACGAGCCGCAGACGACCAACCCCTGACCCCGGGAGAAACCATGGCATCAGTCAACAAAGTCATCCTCATCGGCAATCTCGGCCGCGACCCCGAGACGCGCTACATGCCCGACGGCGGCGCCGTCACAAACGTCTCGATCGCGACCACCGAGACCTGGAAGGACAAGAGCGGCGAGAAGCAGGAGAAGACCGAGTGGCACCGCGTCGCCTTCTTCGGCAAGCTCGCGGAGATCGCCGGCGAGTACCTGAAGAAGGGCAGCCAGGTGTACGTCGAGGGGCGCCTGCAGACGCGCAAGTGGCAGGACAAGGACGGCCAGGACAAGTACACGACCGAGATCGTCGCCGACCGCATGCAGATGCTGGGCTCGCGCCAGGGCATGGGCGGCGGGGACCGCGAGGCGGGAGGGGAGCGCGAGTCGCGGCCGGCGGCCAAGCCCGCGGGCGCCAAGCCGGCCGGCTCCAAGTTCGACGACTTCGAGGACGACATCCCGTTCTAGGTTCGCGCCGCGCCCGGGCCTGGCGCGACGGTAGAATGGACTCTCACTCGCACTTCCGGGGGATCCCGACATGAAGCGCATCGTCCTGTTCCTCGCCACGAACCTCGCGGTCATGGTGGTGCTGTCGGTCACGCTCAGCGTGCTGGGCGTGAACCGCTTCCTCGCGGCCGAGGGCCTCAACGTCGGCATGCTCGTCGTCTTCTCCGCCGTCGTGGGCTTCACGGGAAGCTTCATCTCGCTCCTCATGTCGAAGACCATGGCCAAGTGGTCGACCGGGGCCCAGGTGATCGACGCGCCGCAGAGCGCCGACGAGCAGTGGCTGGTGGGCACCGTGCGCCGCCTGGCGGAGAAGGCGGGCATCGGGATGCCGGAGGTCGCCGTCTACGAAGGCGAGCCCAACGCGTTCGCCACGGGGGCCTTCCGCGACTCCTCCCTCGTGGCGGTCTCCACGGGGCTGCTGCACTCGATGACCAAGGAGGAGGTCGAGGCGGTCCTCGCGCACGAGGTGGCGCACGTGGCCAACGGCGACATGGTCACCCTCGCGCTGATCCAGGGCGTGGTCAACACCTTCGTCGTCTTCCTCGCGCGCGTGGTCGGCTACGCGGTCGACAAGGCCGTCTTCCGCACCGAGCGCGGCGTGGGTCCCGGCTACTACGTCACCGTGGTGGTCTGCGAGATCGTGTTCGGCGTCCTCGCCTCGATCATCGTGGCGTGGTTCTCGCGGCAGCGCGAATTCCGCGCCGACGCGGGCGCGGCCCGCTTCATGGGCAATCCCGGGCCGATGGTCGCGGCGCTTCGCCGCCTGGGCGGCATCGAGCCGGGCGAGCTGCCCAAGGCCTTCCAGTCCTCCGGCATCTCCGACAAGGCCGGGTTCATGGCCCTCTTCTCCACCCACCCGCCGATCGAGGAGCGCATCGCTGCGCTCCAGTCGAGAGGTTGACCGGCCATTCGACCCACGCAGGCCGGCCCGTGCGGCTGGCCCTGCTGGTGGCGATCACGGTCTTCGCGCACACGGCCTTCAACGGAAGCCGCGTCACCGTCTCGCTCTACGCCCTGAGCCTGCAGTCGAGCCCGCTCACCGTCGGCGCGCTCATCTCGCTCTATTCCGTCCTGCCGATGCTGCTCTCGGTCCACGCCGGCCGCATGATCGACCGCGTCGGAACGGGCCGTCCTGTCCTGCTCGCGTCGCTGGCGCTCGCCGCGGGCGTCGGATTGCCCGCGCTCCTGCCCGGCCTGCCCGCGCTCTATCTCGCCTGCGCCGTGATCGGCCTCGCGTTCATGGTGTTCCACATCGCGATCCAGAACGCGGTGGCCTCCATCAGCCCGCCCGAGCTGCGCGCCGTCAACTTCAGCTGGCTCGCCCTCGGGTTCTCCATTTCCGGCTTCCTCGGCCCGACGACGGCGGGGCTCGTGATCGACGGCGCGGGGCACCGGACCGCCTTCGCCATCCTCGCCGTCTCCGCGCTCGTGCCCGCGCTCGCGCTGGCCATCGCGCGGCCGCATCTCGCGCGCGCCCACGCCGGCGCCGCGCCCGGCGGGCGCCTGAAGGACCTGGTGGGCGACCACGAGCTGCGCCGCGTCTTCGTGGTCACGGGAATCCTCGCGATGGCCTGGGACCTCTTCTATTTCGTGATGCCGATCTACGGGACCTCGATCGGGCTCTCGGCCTCGACGATCGGCGGCATCCTGGGGTCCTTCGCCGCCGCGACCTTCGTGGTGCGCATGGTGCTGCCGTGGTTCGCGCGCAGGCTCCCCGAGTGGGGGCTCGTGAGCGCCACGCTCTTCGTGGCGTGCGCGGCCTACGCGCTCTTCCCCCTCGTCCAGACCGTCACCCTCATCGCCGCGATCGCCTTCCTGCTCGGGCTGGGGCTGGGCGCCTCGCAGCCCAGCATGATGACGCTCATCCAGCGCTCCACCCCGCCCGGGCGCCTGGGCGAGGCGCTGGGCGTGCGCACCATGGTGATGAACGCGAGCCACACCTTCCTGCCGCTGCTCTTCGGCGGCGTGGGCACGGCCCTCGGCATGGGCCCGGCCTTCTGGGCCATGGCCCTGGTCCTGGGCGGGGCGGGGGAGTTCGCGCGGCGCCGGCATCGGGCGTGACGCGGCGCCCCGGCCGCCGCGGCGAGCCAAGTGCTTGTGTTAAAATGGATATTTTTCCGCATTTCGAGGCGAGCCATGCCCATCTACGAGTACCGCTGCGCGAGCTGTGGCCACCAGGAGGAGTTCCTCCAGAAGCTGAGCGATCCCCCGCACACCCGTTGCCCGAAGTGCGGCGAGGAGTCGTTCTCGAAGATGCTCTCGGCGGCCGGCTTCCAGCTCAAGGGAAGCGGCTGGTACGCGACGGACTTCAAGGGCGGCTCGTCGCCCACGGCGAAGGCGGATGCGGGCGCCAAGGACGGCAGCAAGCCCGACGCGCCTGCCTGCGGCACGGGCGCCTGCCCGGCCTGCCGGTAGGACAGGCTTGAGAGCCGCCGGCCCGGAGCGATGCGCACGCGCGTGATGTCGACCCTCAGGCGCTACCTCATCGCGGGCCTGCTGGTCTGGATCCCGCTMGCGATCACCTTCTGGGTGCTCGCGCTCCTGGTCGAGCTCATGGACCAGTCGCTGCTCATCGTCCCGGTCCGCTACCGCAGCGACGCMCTGCTGGGATTCCACCTGCCCGGACTGGGCGCGGTGCTCACGGTCGTCATCCTGCTCGTCACCGGCGCGATCGCGGCCAACTTCTTCGGCCGGCGCCTGCTYGCGTTCTGGGAGTCGATCCTCGGCCGCATCCCGATCGTGCGCTCSATCTACGGCGGCGTGAAGCAGATCAGCGACACGCTCTTCTCGCCCGACGGCAAGGCCTTCCGGCGCGCCGTGCTCGTGCGCTACCCGCACGCGGGGGCGTGGACCGTGGCGCTCGTCACCGGCACGCCGGAGCACGAGGTGACCGACCACCTCGGCCACGACCAGCTCTCCGTCTTCGTCCCGACCACGCCCAACATCACCGCCGGGTTCTTCCTCATCGTGCCGCGCGCGGACACGATCGAGCTGCAGATGAGCGTCGACCAGGCGCTCAAGTACATCATCTCCATGGGCGTGGCCGAGCCGCCGCGCCTGGAGTCGCGACCCGAGAGTCCACCCTCCGGGACCGACCCCAATCCGGTGCCGTCGCCGAAAACGTAGGCGGCGGCCGGGGGGCGGGGCGCCACGCGCCCGCGATCGAGAAGGCTGGCCTCCCGCGCCGCGCGCGGGAGCGAGGAAATCCAGGCCCCGCGAGCGGGGCACCGAACGAGAAAATGCGAACCGAATACTGCGGACTCACCGACACCCGATACCTCGGGCAAACCGTCACCCTCTTCGGCTGGGCGCACCGTCGCCGCGACCACGGGGGCGTCATCTTCATCGACCTTCGCGACCGCGAGGGGCTCGTCCAGGTCGTGAGCGACCCGGACCGCAAGGAGACCTTCGCCAACGCCGACCGCGTTCGAAACGAGTTCGTCCTGCGCGTGACCGGCGTGGTCCGCCGCCGGCCGGAGGGGACGGTGAACCCCGGGCTGAAGAGCGGCGAGGTCGAGGTGCTCGCGCACGAGCTCGAGATCCTCAACGCCGCGGTCACGCCGCCGTTCATGATGGACGACGAGAACCTCTCCGAGGAGGTGCGCCTGCGCTACCGCTACCTGGACCTGCGCCGCGAGCCCATGCAGAAGGCGCTCAAGCTGCGCCACGCGACGGCCAGGGCCACGCGCGAGTACCTCGACGGTCACGGCTTCATCGACATCGAGACGCCGTTCCTCTACAAGTCGACGCCGGAGGGCGCGCGCGAGTTCCTCGTGCCCTCGCGCATCCACGACGGGCAGTTCTACGCGCTGCCGCAGTCCCCGCAGCTCTTCAAGCAGCTGCTCATGATCGCCGGCTACGACCGCTACTACCAGATCGTGAAGTGCTTCCGCGACGAGGACCTGCGCGCCGACCGCCAGCCCGAGTTCACGCAGATCGACATCGAGACCTCGTTCCTTTCCGAGCGCGAGATCCAGGACCTCATGGAGGGGCTGGTCCGGCACGTCTTCAAGCGCGTGCTCGACGTGGACCTGCCGGCCTTCCCGCGGCTCACGTACGCGGAGGCGACCTCGAAGTACGGCAGCGACAAGCCCGACCTGCGCGTGAAGCTCGAGCTCACGGAGCTCACCGACCTCATGAAGGGCGTGGACTTCAAGGTCTTCCGGCAGGCGGCCGAGCTTCCCGACGGCCGCGTGGCGGCGCTTCGCGTGCCCGGAGGCAACGCGGCGTTCACCCGGAAGGAGCTCGACGACCTCGCCCCCTTCGTGGCCATCTACGGCGCCAGGGGACTCGCCTACATCCGCGTGAACGACCGCAGCAAGCCGAACGAGGAGGGCCTGCAGTCGCCGATCGTGAAGTTCTTCAAGCCGGCCGAGCTCGCCGCGATCCTCGAGCGCACGGGCGCGCAGGACGGAGACGTGATCTTCTTCGGCGCCGACCGCCGCAAGGTCGTGAACGACGCCATGGGAGCGCTGCGCGTCAAGGTGGGCCACGAGAAGGGCCACGCCGAGGCCGGCTGGCGCCCCCTGTGGGTGGTCGACTTCCCGGCCTACGAGTACGACGAGGAGGGCAAGCGCTGGCTCGCGGCCCACCATCCGTTCACCAGCCCCAAGGACGAGCACGTCGCCCTCATGGACACCGACCCCGGCAAGGTGCTCGCGAAGGCCTACGACATCGCGCTCAACGGCTGGGAGATCGGCGGCGGCTCGGTGCGGATCCACCGCGCCGAGGTTCAGGCGAAGCAGTTCAAGACCCTGGGCATCTCCGACGAGGACGCGCGCGCCAAGTTCGGCTTCCTGCTGGACGCGCTCTCCTACGGCGCCCCGCCCCACGGCGGCATCGCCTTCGGCTTCGACCGCATGGTGGCGATGATGGCGGGCGTGGACCAGATCCGCGACGTGATCGCCTTCCCGAAGACGCAGCGCGGCCAGGACCTCATGGTCGAGACGCCCAGCGTGGTGACGGAGCGGCAGTTGCGCGACCTGCACATCAGGCTTAGAAACTCGGGGACTCCTATGCCTCCCTCTCCCTTGGGAGAGGGCCGGGGTGAGGGTCTAAAGGCATGACCATCGCCCTCATCGCCCACGGGGGCGCCGGCAAGTGGCGCCCGGGCTCGGACGACGACGCCCTGGARGGGCTGGCGGCGGCGGTCGAGTCGGGGCGCGCCATCCTCGCCGGCGGCGGCAGCGCCCTGGAYGCCGTSTGCGCGACCGTGGTCGCCCTCGAGGACAACCCGATCTTCAACGCCGGCACGGGAGCGGTGCTCAACTTCGACGGCTTCTGCGAGCTCGACGCCTGCGTGATGGAAAGCCGGGAGTCGCGCGTGGGCGCCGTCTCGGGGCTGCAGCGCGTGCGCAATCCCGTGCTCGTGGCGCGCAAGGTGATGGAGCAGACGGACCACGTCATGCTCACCGGCGACGGCGCGCAGCGCTTCGCGCGCGTGATGGGCTTCCCGGACCACGACCCCGTGACGCCCGAGCGCCGCGCCGACTGGTTCGACAAGAGGAACCGCATCGACGAGGTGCTGGGCGAGCACGCGCTCAAGATGCGCCGCTTCCTGAAGGACCACCCGGAGTACGCGGGGGGCACCGTCGGCGCGGCCGCCGTGGACGCGGGCGGCGTTCTCGCGGCGGCGACCTCCACGGGCGGCGTCACGCTCAAGATGGTGGGCCGCGTGGGAGACTCGCCCGTGCCGGGCGCGGGCAACTACGCCTGCGCGCGCGTGGCGGCCTCGGCCACGGGCACCGGCGAGTTCGTGCTGCGCTCGCTCGCCACGCGCTCGATCGCCGAGCGCGTCGAGCAGGGGGCGAGCCTCGCGCAGGCCGTGGAGGCGGTCCTCGCCCGCCTCGGCGAGGACTACGACGCCGACGTGGGGCTCATCGCCGTCGACGACCGGGGCACGCCCGTGGCCCGGCACCGCACGCGCGACATGCCGCACGCGTTCTTCTCCGGGGACTCGCCCGTGGTCGCGCGCATGCGGGTGTAGCGCGTGGCGAAGGGCTACAAGATCCCCGTCTCGACGCTCGTCGTCATCTACACGCCCGCCCTCGAGGTGCTGCTCATCGAGCGCGCCGACCGCCCCGGCTACTGGCAGAGCGTCACCGGAAGCCAGGATCCCGGCGAGACGCTGCGGCAGACGGCCGAGCGCGAGGTGCGCGAGGAGACGGGCATCGACGCCTCCCGCCACGAGCTGGCGGACTGGCGGGTCTCCAACGTCTACGAGATCTACGCCATCTGGCGGCACCGCTACGCGCCGGGCGTCACCCACAACACCGAGCACGTCTTCGGCCTTCGCCTGCCCGCGCGCGTCGACGTCACACTGGCCCCGAAGGAGCACGTGGGTTTCCGGTGGCTGCCCTGGCGGGAGGCCGCCGAGGAGGTGTTTTCCTGGAGCAACCGGCAGGCGATACTGATGCTTCCCGACAAGGACGCCCGCACCGCAAGGCCTGCGCCATGAAGACCGGAGCCGACCCGGCACTCACCGTCGTCACCTACAACATCCACAAGGGCTTCTCGGCGCTCAACCGCCGCCTCGTGGTGCACGAGATACGCGAGCGCCTGCACTCGCTCGCCCCCGACGTCGTGTTCCTGCAGGAGGTCCAGGGAGCGCACCGGCGGCACTCGCGCCGCCACGTCGCCTGGCCCGAGGCGGCCCAGCACGAGTTCCTGGCGCACGAGGGCGGGCACACGGCCTACGGCAGGAACGCCACCTACCAGGACGGGCACCACGGCAACGCGATCGTGAGCCGGTACCCGATCCTGAAGACGGAGAACATCGACATCTCCCACCACGCGCTGGAGAGCCGGGGCCTGCTGCACTGCGAGATGGCGGTGCCGGGCTGGGAGGAGCCGTTGCACTGCATCAACGTCCACCTCGGGTTGTGGGCGAGGAGCCGCCGCTTCCAGCTCGAATGGCTGTGCCACCGAATCCGGGAGGCGGTGCCCGAGAGCTCGCCCCTGGTCGTGGCCGGAGACTTCAACGACTGGCGCGGGTCCGCCACCGCCGTCCTCGAGCGCGAGCTGGGGCTGGCCGAGGTGTTCGAGCGCGCCCTGGGCCGGCACGCGCGCAGCTTTCCCGCGCGCCTTCCGCTTCTGGCCCTCGACCGCATCTACGTCCGCGGGCTGCGGGTGGGCGGTGCGCAGCGCCTCGCCGAGGGGGCCTGGTCCGGCCTCTCGGACCACGCGGCGCTCGCCGCGCGATTGACGCGCTGAGGCCTTCGCGGAGGCAGGCGTGAGGCCCGTCGCCGGCAATCGCGTGACGCTGCTTCGCAACGGCGCGGAGTTCTTCCCGGCGCTGGTGTCGGCGATCGACTCGGCCTCCGAGGACGTCCGGCTGGAGACCTACATCTTCGCCGCCGACGAGGCGGGCAGGGACGTGGGCGGCGCCCTCATGCGCGCCGCCCGCCGCGGCGTGCGCGTGCGGGTCATGATCGACGGCTTCGGCTCCCGGGAGCTCGCCCCGGAGTTCGTGGCCGAGCTGCGCGCGGCGGGCGTCGTGGTGCAGCGCTTCCGCCCCGAGCGCGGCTGGTTCTCCTTCCGCCGCAGCCGCCTGCGCCGGCTGCACCGCAAGATCGCCCTCGTCGACGCCCGCGTGGGCTTCGTGGGCGGCATCAACATCCTCGACGACCACTCCGGCCACGGGCGGGCCGCGCCGCGCTACGACTACGCGGTGCGTCTCGAGGGACCCATCCTCGGCGAGATCTATCCCGTCGTGCACCGCCTCTGGTGGCTGGTGGCGACCCTCTCGGGCAAGGAGCGCCAGCCCGGCTTCCTGCCGCCGGAGGTCCACCCCGGCCCGGCGGGCCTCACGACGGCGGCCTTCGTTTACCGCGACAACTTCCGGCACCGCCACGACATCGAGGCGATGTACCTCGGGGCGATCCGCGGCGCGCGCCGCGAGATCCTGGTGGCCTGCGCCTACTTCATGCCCGGCTGGCGCGTGCGGCACGCGCTCATGGAGGCGGCGGGCCGCGGCGTGCGCATCGCGATCGTGGTGCAGGGATGGTCGGACCACCGCGTCTTCCAGAACGCGAGCCGCGTGCTCTACAGCGCGCTCCTGGACCACGGCATCGAGATCTACGAGTACGAGAGGAGCGAGCTGCACGCCAAGGCCGCGGTGGTGGACGGGCGCTGGGCCACCGTGGGCTCCTCCAACCTCGACCCCTTCAGCCTGTTCCTCGCGCGCGAGGCCAACGTCGCGGTCTACAGCGAGTCGTTCGCGCGCGAGGTGCGCGACTCGATCGACCGCGAGATCCACGGAGGCGCCCGGGCCGTGCCGCGACTGCTGTGGAAGCGGCGCGCGTGGACGGAGCGGATCGCGGGCTGGCTCGCCTACGGCTACGCCCGCCTGGCGATGGGCATCGCCGGCATCGGCCGGCGCTGGAACTGAAGGCTCGGCCCGCGCGGGCGGCCTAGCGGTGGTCGGCGCGGTTGGCGGAGGCGCCGCGGATGAGCGTGCCCACGCCCTCGCTGGTGAGCACCTCCAGCAGCAGGGCGTGCGAGACGCGCCCGTCGATGATGTGCGCGGTCTTCACGCCGTTCTTCACCGCGTCGAGCGCGCACTCCACCTTGGGAAGCATCCCGCCCGAGATCGTGCCGTCGTCGATCAGTTCCTTCACCTTCTTCGAGGTGAGGCCCGTGATCACCTTGCCCGACTTGTCGAGGACGCCCGTCGTGTTGGTGAGCAGGATCAGCTTCTCGGCCTGCAGCGTCACCGCGAGCCTGCCCGCGGCGACGTCCGCGTTGATGTTGTAGGCGGTGCCCTTCTCGTCGGCGCCGATGGGGGCGATGACGGGGATGAAGTCGCGCTGGTCGAGGAGCTGGATGATCTCCGGGTCGATCCGCACGACCTCGCCCACCAGGCCCACGTCGATCTTCTTCTTCTTGTCCTCCTTGCTGGCGACCTTGAGCTTGCGCGCGTGGATGAAGTGGCCGTCCTTGCCCGTGAGGCCGACGGCCTTGCCGCCCGCCTTGTTGATGAGGGTGACGATCTCCTGGTTGATGAGGCCCCCCAGGACCATCTCGACCACGTCGAGGGTCTCCTCGTCGGTGACGCGCATGCCCTGGATGAACTCGCTCTGCTTGCCCAGCTTCTGCAGCAGCGCGCCGATCTGCGGGCCGGCGCCGTGCACCACGACCGGGTTCATGCCGATGAGCTTGAGCAGCACGATGTCCTCGGCGAAATCCTCCTGCAGCGCGATGTCGGTCATCGCGTTGCCGCCGTACTTGATCACGATCGTCTTGTCGTAGAAGCGCTGGATGTAGGGCAGGGCCTCGACCAGGACTTCGGCCTTCTGCATGGAGGAGAGCTTCGGGGGCATGTCGGGGGGAGGGGCTCGGGAGGGGAGGATGGGCCGCTATTGTAGGCGGCGCACCCCCAAGTTTAAAGGAGGCGGGGGGCGGCCCGGGCGGGCGCGGATGCTATCATTGCGCGCCTTCCCGGGCGTCATCGCGACGCCCCCAGCCCAGGAGAACGCCATGAACCCGAAACGAGCCCTCATTCGCTCCGCGCTGGCCGGCGTGATCGCGGCCGGCCTCGGCCAGCTGGCGAGCGCCCACGACGGCGAGCCCGCTCCCGGCAAGGAGAAGTGCTACGGCATCGCCAAGGCCGGCCAGAACGACTGCGGCACGGCGACCCACGCCTGCGCGGGACTCGCGAAGAAGGACAACGCGCCCGACGAGTGGAAGTACGTGCCCAAGGGCACCTGCGCCAAGCTCGGCGGCAAGCTCAAGCCCCCCGGCGGCAAGTAGCCCGCCCCGAAGCGTGCCCGCGCGCCACCCCGCCCGCGCGCCCGACCCCGGCAGGGCCGGCATCGGCCTGCGCACGCCGCACTTCGAGGCCCTCGCCGCGAGGCGGCCCGCGCTTTCCTTCCTCGAGGTCCACAGCGAGAACTACTTCGCCGACGGCGGCCCCGCGCTCGCCTGGCTGGAGCGCTTCCGCGCCGACTACGCCGTGAGCCTGCACGGCGTCGGGCTCTCCCTGGGATCGGCCGACCCGCTCGACCGTCGCCATCTCGCGCGCCTCGCGCGACTGGCCGCGCGGATCGAGCCCGCGCTCGTCTCCGAGCACCTCTGCTGGTCCAGCGTCGGCGGCACCCACCTGGGAGAGCTCCTGCCGCTGCCGTACACGCAGGAGGCGCTCGACCACGTCTGCGCCCGGGTGGCCGAGGTGCAGGAGTGCCTGGGCCGGCGCATCCTCGTGGAGAACGTCGCCGCCTACGTGCGCTTCGCTTCCTCCACGATCCCGGAGGGGGAGTTCGTCGCCGAGGTGGCGCGGCGCACCGGCTGCGGGGTGCTGCTCGACCTCAACAACGCGTGGGTGAACGCCGCGAACCACGGCACCGATGCACGCGACCTGCTGCGCGCCATCGACCCCGCGAGCGTTGGCGAGATCCACCTCGCCGGCCACGAGGTCACGCCGGACGGCCTCGTGGACACGCACGGCGCTCCCGTCTCGCCCGAGGTGTGGACCCTCTTCGCGGAGGCGGTCGGTCGCCTGGGGCCGGTGCCCACGCTCGTGGAGTGGGACACCGACATCCCGGCGCTCGACGTGCTGCTCGCCGAGGCGGGGCGCGCGGACGCGATCCTCGCGCGGGCGCAGGGTCCCGGGAGGGCGGTGGCGTGAGCGGTGCCGAGGCGCTCGCCCGGCTGCAGGCGGAATTCGCCGCGGCCCTCGTCGCCGAGGGCGACTCGGGATTCGCCTCCCGTCTCGCGGGCGAGCGGGCGCTCGCGCTTCGCCGGCTCGCCATCTACCGCCGCGCGGTCGAGGCGAACCGCGGAGGAGCCCTGCGCTCGGCCTATCCCGTCGTCGCGCGGCTCGTCGGCGAGGCCTTCTTCGGCGAGGCGGCGCGCCGCTTCGCGCGCGATTGCCCGCCGGACGACGCCGACCTCAACCGCTACGGCCCCGGCTTCCCGGCGTTCCTCGCGGCCTATCCGCACGCCTCGGAACTGCCGTGGCTCGGCGACGTGGCCCGGCTGGAATGGGCCTGGCACGAGGCACTGATGGCCGCGGATTCGCCCGGACTCGACTTCGGGGCCCTCGCGCGCGTGGGGGAGGCCGGGCAGCCCCGCGTCCGCTTCCGGTTCCACGCGGCCGTGCGGCTCGTGCGCTCCGCCTGGCCCGTGCTCGCGATCTGGGAGGCGAACCAGCCGGGCCGCGACGGAACGCCCGATCGCGAGGAGGGCGCCGACGACGTGCTCGTCTGGCGCGAGGACGAGCGGGTGCGCGCGGCGCTCCTCGCGCCGCCCGAGGCGGACTTCGTGGCGAGGCTCATGGAAGGGGCCAGCCTCGGGGAGGCGGCCGAGGATGGGTGGGACTTCTCCGCGGCGCTCGGTCGCCTGGCGGCAGGCGGGATGCTGGCGGGATTTTCCGCCGGAACGCCGGTCCCCTCCTAGCGGGCCGCGAGCGCGTTCACGACGTCCGCCGCGATCCGCCACCCCCCGGCCTCGCGACGCCACACCCTCACGAAATGCCCCGCGGTGGCCCCCTCCGGAGGCCCGTAGCGGCCCCTGGCGTAGCCCAGGTCGCCGGCCAGGCTCGTCTCGTGGGCTTCCACGGTCCACGCCGTGCGCGTGGCGCCCGCCGCGGGCGAGGAGAGCGCCGCCGCGCGCCCGACGAAGGGCGCGTGCCCCTCGCGATACACGCGCGCGTCGGACGAGGCGAAGTGCCCGTAGGCGGACGCGTCGCCGCCCTCCGCGGCGAGCCTCGCGAAATCGGATTCGGCTTGCGCGAGCGTTCCGGACGCCCCCTCGCCGGCCGGGGGCGTCGAGCGGGCGACGAGCGGTGCGTCGGCGAGCGCCGCGTCCGGATGCGAGATCCCGAGGTCCACGCGCACGCGCCAGGGGCCGCCGGGCGCGCGCTTCCACACCGAGACGAACTGGCCGAAGCGCGGCGGCGCGGCCGGATCCGTGCGGCTCGTGACCGTCGAGGGTCCCGTCGACAGCCCCATCTCGCCGGAGGCTGACGTCTCGACGAAGACCGGCCGCCAGGCGAGGTCGATGGGCGGCTGGGGCCTCGAGGCGACCAGCGCGGGGCCGTTCACCGGGCCGTCGCGGAAGATCGTGGCGTCGGGCGCCAGCCAGGCGAGGAACGCCGCGCGCATGCCCTCGCGCAGCGACTGCGCCGCGAACGCGGTCTCGGCGGCGGCCAGGGAGTCGGGGGCGTCGGGAGCGGGGGAGGGCGTGGTCATGGCCGTGCAGCCCGCCAGGAGGCAGGCGAGGACGAAGGGCAGTCGCTTCATGGCGCGATTGTGTGCGCGGCCGCGCGAACCGCGGTTACCGGCGGTGGCCGGCGCGTGACCGAACCTTGCCGCGCTAGAGCACGTAGCGGGAGAGGTCCTCGCTCTTCGCGAGTCCCGCCAGGCGCGCCTCGACGTAGGCCGCGTCGATCCTCGCCTCGCGCGAGCCGCGCCCGGCGTCGAAGGAGATCTCCTCGAGGAGCTTCTCCATCACCGTGTGCAGGCGGCGCGCGCCGATGTTCTCGGTGCGCTCGTTGACGGCGCAGGCGATCTCGGCGATGCGGCGGACCGCGTCGGGCGTGAAGGAGAGCGCCACCTCCTCGGTGGCGAGGAGCGCCTCGTACTGGCGCGTGAGGCAGGCGTCGGTCGCGGTGAGGATGCGCTCGAAGTCCTCCACCGTGAGGCTCGAGAGCTCCACGCGGATGGGCAGCCGTCCCTGCAGCTCCGGGATCAGGTCCGAGGGCCGCGCGAGGTGGAAGGCGCCGCTCGCGATGAAGAGGATGTGGTCGGTGCGCACCACGCCGTACTTCGTGGTGACGGCCGTGCCCTCCACGAGCGGCAGCAGGTCGCGCTGCACGCCCTGGCGCGAGACGTCGGCGCCGGCGATCTCGCCGCGGCTCGCGATCTTGTCGATCTCGTCGAGGAAGACGATGCCGTTCTGCTCGACGGCGCGCATCGCCTTCACGCGGATCTCCTCCTCGTTCACGAGCTTGCCCGCCTCCTCGTCGGTGAGCAGGCGCAGGGCCTCGCGGATCGGGAGCTTGCGCGGCCGGCGCCGCCCGCCTCCCAGGTTGGCGAACATCCCCTGCAGCTGCTGCGTCAGCTCCTCCATGCCGGGCGGGGCCATGATCTCCATGGAGGCCGCGCCCTGCGCCACGTCGATCTCGATCTCCCTGTCGTCGAGCTTTCCCTCGCGCAGCATCTTGCGGAAGCGCTGCCGCGTGGAGCCGGCCTCCTGTTGCTCGGAGGGCGGCACCCCCGGCAGGAGCGCGTCCAGGACCCGCTCCTCGGCGGCGTCCTCGGCGCGCGGGCGAACCTTCGCCGTCTCCTGCTCGCGCGTGGTCTTCACCGCCACCTCGGCCAGGTCGCGGATGATCGTGTCGACGTCGCGGCCGACGTAGCCCACCTCGGTGAACTTCGTCGCCTCGACCTTCACGAAGGGGGCGTTGGCGAGCCTCGCCAGCCGGCGCGCGATCTCCGTCTTGCCCACGCCCGTGGGCCCGATCATGAGGATGTTCTTGGGGGTGATCTCGCCGCGCAGGGGCTCGGGCACCTGCGAGCGGCGCCAGCGGTTCCGGAGCGCGATGGCGACGGCCTTCTTGGCGGCGTCCTGCCCGACGATGTGCTTGTCGAGCTCGTGGACGATCTCCTGCGGGGTCATCATGGTCGCGGCCTGCGGCGGGGTGGGGCCCGGGCGCTAGCCCTCGAGCGTTTCCACCACGTGGTTCTGGTTCGTGTAGATGCAGATGTCGCCCGCGATCTCGAGCGACCGCTTGACGATGTCGGCGGGGGCGAGGTCCGTGTGCTCGAGCAGCGCGATCGCCGCGGCCTGGGCGTAGGAGCCGCCGCTGCCCATCGCGACGATGCCGCGCTCCGGCTCGAGGACGTCGCCGGTGCCGGTGATCAGGAGGGAGGCCTCGCGGTCGGCCACGGCGAGCATGGCCTCCAGGCGGCGGAGCATCCGGTCGGTGCGCCAGTCCTTGGCCAGCTCGACCGCCGAGCGCAGGAGGTTGCCCTGGTGCTTCTCGAGCTTCGCCTCGAAGCGCTCGAACAGCGTGAAGGCGTCGGCCGTGGCGCCGGCGAACCCGGCGAGGATGCGGTCGCCGTAGAGCCGGCGGACCTTGCGGGCCGTGGCCTTCACCACGACGTTGCCCAGCGTCACCTGCCCGTCGCCGCCCATGGCGACGCGCGCGCCGCGCCGCACGCTGACGATGGTGGTGCCGTGGAAGGAGTCTTCGGCCATGGCGGCTCTAGTTCGCCTTGCGGCGGATGAGGATCGCGTGGCGATTGAACCCGAACGCCTCCAGGAGCGCGGCGTTCAATTCCGAGAGATTGGAAAGGATTACCCGCTTGCCCGCGAGCTGGATCGCCTTCACCACCTCGAAGAACTGGGCGCACGCGGCGAAGTCGATGCGCAGGACCTTGCCCATGTCCACGACGACCTCGGTGCCGGAGGCGGCGTGGGCGGCGAGATCCGCGAACTGGTTCTGGCTCGCGGTGGAGATGACGCCCTTCATCGCGAAGCCCGCGGCCGCGGCGGGGGGCGGCGCGGCGGCCGGCGTGGCCGGGGCCCGGGAGGCGGCCTCCGCCACGGAGTTCACGTAGACCTCCCAGTTGGGCGGCGAGATCTCGAAGGCGACGGCGTACTCGAGGCCCAGCTCCTCGAAGGGCTCGTTCTTGCCCTGGATCACGAAGAGCTCGAAGAGCAGCAGCCAGAAGCTGCGGATGGCGTCGGAGGCGCGCTCGTTGAACGCCGCGCGCAGCACCTTCTCCAGCACTTCGGCGTTGTTGAACCACATGGGGGTTCCGGCGCGGCGCAGCCGCTGGAGGGCCGCGGCCAGAAGAGCGGCCTCGGAGGCCGTGATCGCCGTGATCTTGGCGAAATCGATTCGCACCGTGCCCATCGACTCGGCGAAGGCGACGAGCCTCTCGATCTCGGGGCCGAGCTCGCCCAGGCTGTTGGGCTTGAGCGCGAAGAAGTCCTTGCGCTCGCGGCTCTGGGCGCGCCGAGGGTCGGAGGCCGCCTCGGCGCCGCCTGCCCAGACGGGCGGGGATTGCTCGAAGCGCACCGTGTAGAGGAGCGAGAGCGCCTCGAACTCGGAACGGTTCTGGGTGACCTCGAAGAGGTCGAAGAGCATGAGCCAGGGCTGCTTGTTGGTGCGGCTCGCGGGATCGCGGGTGAGCCCCTTGAGGATCGCCTCGGCGGGCACCGGCATGTTCGCGGCGTACAGGACCGCCGCCTCCTGCGCCGGCGGCAGCGGCGCGGAGTGGTATTCCTCGCTGCCGATGCGCCCCGGCGCGCGGGGGACGGGCCTGGGCTGGCCGGGAGAGGCGGTCGCGGCCACGATCGCTTCGCTCCTCAGGGCTTGGCCGCGGCCGCGTTGGTGAGCCGGTAGTAGACGACGTCGTTGTCCAGGACCGCGAGGCGTCCCGAAATCACGACGGGCTCGAACGTGAACTCGATGGGCGGGTCGGCGAGCACCTCGACGAGGGATTCGGGCCCGCCGGTCAGGCAGAAGGAGCAATGCGGCGGGTAGGCCGACAGGAGGAAGCGCTTCTGCTTCTTCGCCTGGTCGAGCGGCATCATGAAGCCGTAGAGCTTCACCTGCTGCTTGTCGAGATCCTTCACCTCCTTCGGGAAGACGGGGCCGAACTTCTTGTCGGGCTTCTGCACCGTCTTCGTCGACTGCAGGAGCTGCCACGGGATCGTGCCGGCCGGGGCCGGGTCGCCCCCGATCCAGAAGCCGCCCTGCGCGGGCGATTTCGCCGGGTCCTGCGGCTGGACCGCCGAGGCGAGCGTGGCCGCGAGCGCCGCGGCGACGGCGGCGAGGGTGCGGCGAAGGGATGCGGAGGAGGCCATGGCTTGACTAGGTTACCGTTTCGCGAGGAGGCTCGCCGGGTCGCTGGCGTAGGCCTGAAGTGCGGGCACGAGGCAGGTAAGCGCYCCGAYCCCGAGGACGGCGGCGGCGAGGATCGCCTCGCCCTGTGCCCAYGCGAGGCCCGTGAGCGGCCACGAACCGGATGCCGAGAGCCAKAGCCCCAGGGCGTGCACCGCGCCGTGTCCGAGAGCGAAKCCCAGTATAGCGCCCGCCACGAGGAGCGTCACGCCTTCGGCCAGCGTGAGCGCCGCCAGGGACGCGGGGCTCGCCCCGAGCGTGCGCAGCAGGGCGAGATCGTAGCGCCGCTCCTGGAGCGCCGAGGAGAGCGCGACGAAGAGGGAGAGGGCCGCGCTCGCCATGAGCACCACGGCGAACCACTGCAGCGTCTGCACGCCGACGCCCACGAGCTCGAGCAGGCGCGCGGCCTCGTAGGCCGGCGAGGCGGCCTGCATCGCGGTGCCCGAGTTGATCGCGCGCGGCAGCATCGCGGCGGCGAGCGGCGTGCGGTAGCGGATGAGGAGCGCCGTGATCTCCTTGCGCGCCGGGGCGTGCTCCTCGTGCACGTGCCAGACGCTTTCGACCGGGGTGAGGACGAGCCGGTCCACCACCGCGCCCGTCGGCGCGAGGATGCCGACGACCCTGTAGGGATGGTCGCCGTGGGCCGGGCCCGAGGCCGCGAGCCCGTGCGCGCCCGTGAGCTGCGCGCCCGGCGCGATGCCGTGGCGGCGCGCGACTTCCGAGCCCACGACCGCCTCCATCTCGCCGGCGAACATCGCGCCCTGCGCGAGCTTCGCGTCGTAGAGGTCGAGGAAGGAGGCGTCCGTGCCGACGATGCGGTGGCCGCGGAAGGAGTCCCCGAGGGCGAGCGGCGTGGCGGAGGCCACCATCGGGTTCGTCGCGACGGGCCGCGATTCCTCCAGGCCGATGTTGCCGGTGGGAACGTCGGCGTGGAAGACGGTCGAGAGGATGAGCTGCAGCGGGCTCCCCTTCGCCCCGACCACGAGGTCGACCGCCTTCGCGTCGCGGGTGAGCCGGTCCTCGGCCTGCCCGGTGACGAGCAGCAGGAAGGCGATCGTGGCCACGCCGAGCGCCAGCATGGCGGTGTTGAGCGCGGTGAGGAGAGGCCGGCTCGCGAGGTAGGCGAGGGCGAGTCGCGGGATCGTCAAAGCTCGAGCCTCCGCGCGAACCGGCCCCGGACGCGGTTGTCGTGCGTGGCGACCAGGAGCGTGGCGCCGCAGGCCGCGGCCTGCTCGAGGAGCAGCGCCAGGGCCTTCTCGCAGTTGCCGTCGTCGAGCGCGGAAGTGGGCTCGTCGGCGAGGATGAGGGCCGGGCGGTTCACGACGGCGCGCGCGATGGCCACGCGCTGCGCCTCCCCGACGGAGATGTCGCGCGCGCGCGCGCCGGAGAGCGCGGGGATGGCGAGGCTCGCGAGGACCTCGTCGATGCGCGCGTCGTCGACCTTCGCCCCGGCCAGCCGCTGCGCGAGGCGCAGGTTCTCGCGCACGGAGACCGCGCCGATGAGGTGCAGCGTCTGCAGGACGAGGCCCACCCGGCGGGCGCGGAAGGCGTCGCGCGCGGCCGGGGAGAGGCGCGTCACCTCCTCGCCGGCCACGCGCACCGTTCCGGCCGTGGGAGTCGCCAGTCCCGCGATCACGTTGAGGAGCGTGGTCTTGCCGCTGCCCGAAGGCCCCAGGACGAGGCTCGAGTCGCCCTGCGCGACGTCCCACGACGGCACGGAGAGGACGGTGCGCCCGTCGTAGTCGTGGCGCAGCCCGCGGATCTCGAGCATCGGCTGTCGGTCCCCGTCACGCCACGCAGTACGCGAGGCCCTCTTCGAAGAGGCGGCGCGGGATGCGGCGCCCGATGAACACCATCACGCTCTCGCGCGTCTCGCCGTCCGCCCAGGGCTTGCCGGGCGTGCCCCCCATGAGCATGTGCACGCCCTGGAAGATCATGCGCCGCGGCTCGCCCTGGATGTTGAGGATGCCCTTGTAGCGCAGCAGGTCCTCGCCGTAGTTCTGCACCATGAGCGAGAGGAAGGTCTCGATCTTCTCCATGTGCAGGGGGCGAGGGTCCTTCCAGACGAAGCTCTTCACGTCGTCGTCGTGGTGGTGGTGGCCCTCCTCGAGGAAGGCGGGGTCGATCTCCAGGGCCGCGCTGAGGTTGAAGCCGCGGATGTCGAGGATCTCCCGGATGTCGGCCTCGCCGAAATGGACCTTCTTCTGCTGCGCGCGCGGGTTCATGTCGCGCAGGCGGTCCGTGAGGTCGGCGAGCTCGTCCTCGGCGACGAGGTCGGTCTTGGAAAGGAGGATGCGGTCGGCGAACCCCACCTGGGCGCGCGCCTCGTCGTGCTCGTCGAGCTGGCGCTGGCCGTGCTTCGCGTCCACGACGGTGATCACCGCGTCGAGGAGGTACTCCTTGTGGACGTCCTCGTCCATGAAGAACGTCTGCGCCACCGGGCCGGGGTTGGCGAGCCCCGTCGTCTCGATCAGCACGCGGTCGAACCTGAGCTTGCCCTGCCGGCGCTTCTTCCCGAGGTCCCCGAGGATGCGCACCAGGTCGCCGCGCACGGTGCAGCACAGGCACCCGTTGTTCATCTCGACGATCTGCTCCTCGCGGTCCTCGACGAGGATCTCGTTGTCCACGCCCGTCTCGCCGAACTCGTTCTCGATGACGGCGATCTTCTCGCCGTGCTTCTCGGTGAGGATGCGGTTGAGGAGCGTGGTCTTCCCCGCGCCGAGGAAGCCGGTGAGGATGGTGACCGGGATGAGGTCCTTGTCGGGGTTCGGGACGGCGGCCATGCGCTACCTCTCGGCGGGGGCGGGGACGAAGGAATCCAAGGTGTGGGCGACGAACGATTCTTCAAGGTCCCGGACGATGAAGACGAGGCGCGTGCGCCGGTCGGCGTCGGGCCAGGCGGGCAGCCGCGCCGGCGGGTAGAGCGTGTGCTGGACGGCATGCACGGCGACGGGTCCTCCGGAGCCGGCGCAGTTCACCAGGCCCTTCAGGCGCAGGATCCGGTCCCCGGCGAGCTCCAGGAGCGTGGCCAGGCCGTCCTCGAAGGCGGGCCAGTCGACCGGCGCCTCGGCGTACCAGGCGAAGGCGCGCACCCGCGGGTCGTGCCGCGCCGGCAGCGCCTCGCCCGCCCGGCGGTAGGCGCCGGCGTTGAGCCAGGATCCGGGGTTCGCGAGCCTCCCGGCGCCCTGGTAGAGGCCCGTGTCCAGCAGGCGCGCGGGATCGGCGTCGCCGCGCGAGCTGCGCAGCCGGGGCGCGCCGGGGTTGAGCGCTTCCAGGCGCTCCTCGAGCGCGTCCAGCTGCGCCGCGGTCGCGAGATCGCACTTGGTGACGACCAGGCGGTCGGCCACCGCCGCCTGCTTCACCGCCTCGGGGTGCGCGTCGAGCTGGGCCACCCCGTGGGTGCCGTCGACGGTGGCGACGATGCCCGACAGGGAATAGCGGGCGGCCACGAGCGGCAGCTCGATCAGCGTGCGCGCGAGCGGCGAGGGATCGGCGAGCCCGGTGGTTTCCACGATGGCGCGGCGGAAGTCGGGAACCTCGCCGGCCGCGCGCCTGAAGTACAGGTCGCGCATCGCCTGCACGAGGTCGCCGGCCACCTGGCAGCAGACGCAACCGCTGGGCAGCAACACGATGTTCTCGGAGGCCGTCCTCACCAGCGCGTGGTCGATCGCCACCGGCCCGAACTCGTTCACGATGACGGCGCAGTCCCCGGCCGCGGGGTGGGCGACGAGGCGGTTGAGCAGCGTCGTCTTGCCGCTGCCGAGGAAGCCGGTGAGAAGCGTGACGGGCGTGACGGAGGTGGCGGTCATGTCGGCGCGGCTACCGGCAGGCGGCGCACAGGCCCTTCACGGTGAGCTCCACCTTCTGCGTCACGAACCCGCGGGGCAGCTTCACCGCCGGCGGCACGGCCACGTCCTCGAGGCAGACGGTGGTGCCGCACTGCGAGCAGGTGAAGTGGGCGTGCGGACCGTGCGTGCGGTCGCGGTTCGCGCGGAAGCGCCAGGAGCGGTCCTCGCCGGCGATGCGGTGCGCGAGCCCCAGCGCCACGAGCCGGTCGAGAACGCGATAGACGGTCACGCGGTCCACGGGGAACGTGGCCGCCAGCGTCGCCTCGATCTCGTGGTGGGTGAGGGCGCTCCTCGCCTCGAGGAGCACCGCCAGCACGGCCGCGCGCGGGGCCGTCAGGCGCTCTCCCGCGGCGCGGATGAGGCGACGGGCGGCGGCGGCCTTCGCGGCGGGGCGCAGGGGTCGGCGGTCCATGGCGCCATTCTACCGGCAGCGGGCCGGCCCAGATGCAATCCGGTTGCGCCGGGCTCAGCGCTTGCGCCGCGCGCGCGGGTGCGCGGCGTCGTAGACCTTGGCGAGGTGCTGGAAGTCGAGGTGGGTGTAGACCTGGGTGGAGGCGATGCTCGCGTGGCCCAGCATCTCCTGGACGGCCCGCAGGTCGCCGGAGGACTGCAGCACGTGCGAGGCGAAGGAGTGGCGCAGCATGTGCGGGTGGACGTCGACGCCGAGCCCGGCCGCCGCGGCGCGGCGCTTGATGCGCCG
Organism: Betaproteobacteria bacterium; assembly: GCA_003105245.1. Taxonomy (GTDB): domain Bacteria; phylum Pseudomonadota; class Gammaproteobacteria; order Burkholderiales; family Usitatibacteraceae; genus FEB-7. The sequence continues at coordinate 40,647 of PQAI01000189.1, forward strand.
CTGGACCTCGCGCGCCGACAGGCGCCTGCCCGCGCGTCCCACGAAGAGGGCGGGTTCGCCGGCCGCCGCGAGCCGCTCGCGCACCGGCAGCCACCGCGCCAGCGCCTCGAGCGCCGGCTTGCCGACGGGCACGATGCGCGTCTTCGATCCCTTGCCGGTGACGCGCGCCTCTCCCGAGGCGGCGTCCACCGATCCCACGTCGAGCCCGGTGAGTTCCGAAACGCGCAGGCCGCAGGAATACGCCAGCTCGAAGAGGGCGCGGTCGCGGATGCCGGCGTCGGAGCCGTCCTCCAGCGCCACGAGCCGCGACGCGTCGTCGGGCGACAGCGCCTCGGGAAGCGTGCGCGCCGCGCGCGGGGCGCGTATCCCCTTGCAGGGGTTGGCGGCCACCTCGCGGTGCCTCGCCAGCCAGTCGAAGAAGCCGCGCCAGGCGGACAGCAGGCGCGCCAGCGAGCGCGGAGACAGCCCGCCGCCGTGCAGGGAAGCCACGAAGCGCCGGATGTCCGCGGCGCCCAGCTCGCGCGGGTCGCGGCCGGCCGAGAGCTTCTCCAGCAGCGCCGCGTCGCGCGCGTAGGCCGCGAGCGTGTGGGCGGCGAGGCGCCGCTCGTGACGCAGGAAGTCGAGGTAGCGCCGGGTCGCGCTAGCCGGCGGGCTCACGGACGGGAGTGAGGTGGCGCCTGAGCGCGCAGGCGAGGAGCTCGCCGATGCGCTCGAGGTAGAGCGTGCCCATCTCGGGATAGAAGCGCTGCGCGTCCTCGGAGGCCATCGCGAGAACCCCGAAGCAGTGATCGCCGTCGCGCAGCGCCACCAGGGCGAAGGAGCGCAGGTGCGGCGCCGACTCGCCGAACCAGGCCTGGCTCTCGTAGACCGCGTGGCCGCCGCAGTAGGGCGCGCCCATCTGGGCCACGAAGTCGCGCATCTCGGCGGCGACCTCTCCGAACTCCTTGGTGTCGGGATCGCGCTCGGCCACGCCCCAGAGCCGCACGGCCACGTGCGGCACGGCGAAGTGGTCGAGGAGGTCGAGATAGGCGGCGTCGAGGGCGGCGTCGAGGCCGTCGGTGGCCAGCAGCCGGCAGGCGAGCCTGTGGACCTTGCCGGAGACGACGTCGTTCTCCTCGCCGAAGCCGATCAGCTCGCGCAGCTTCTCCTCGAGGAGCCGGGTCTTCTCGCGCACCGCCACCAGCTGGCGCTCGCCGATGGACACGGCGCGCCCGCCGTGCGGGTGCGGGATGTGCAGGTTGACCAGCAGGTCGACGTTCTGCTCGAAGAATCCGGGGTTCTGGCGAAGGTAGTCGGCGACTTGGTCGGGGGTCAGCAAGCGGGATTCTCCTGGGGATCGGGCGCCGGAAGGTCGAACTCTCCCTCGAACACGCGCACCGCGTCGCCCGTCATCATAACGGGAGGCAGGGGGGGCGTCATGTCGGGCGTGCCCGTCCAGGCGATCGCGAGCTCGCCGCCGCGCGTGCCCACGCGCACCTGCGGGTCGAGGAGCCCCAGCCGGATGCCTGCCACGACGGCCGCGCAGGCGCCCGTGCCGCACGCGAGCGTCTCGCCGGCGCCGCGCTCCCAGACGCGAAGGCGCACGCGGTCGCGCGCGACCACCTGCAGGTAGCCCGCGTTCACGCGGTTGGGGAAGGCCGGGTGGCGCTCGATGAGCGGCCCCTGGGTGGCCACGGGTGCCGAGTCGACGTCGGGCACCACCTGCACGGCGTGCGGGTTGCCCATCGACAGGACGCTCACCTCCACGGCCCGGCCCTGCACCTCGATGGCGTAGGTGCGCCTCTCGCCGGGCGCGTCGAAGGGAATCCGCGCGGGCTCGAAGACGGGCGGGCCCATGTCCACCGTCACGCGGCCGTCGGCCCCGATCCTGGGCCGGATCACGCCGCGCGCCGTCTCCACGCGCAGCTCCTCCTTGCCCGAGAGGCCCTCGTCGCGCACGAAGCGCGCGAAGCAGCGGGCGCCATTGCCGCACTGCTCGACCTCGCCGCCGTCGGCGTTCCAGATGCGGTAGCGGAAGTCGTTGCCGGGCTCGCGTGCGGCCTCCACGACCAGCACCTGGTCGCAGCCGACGCCGAAATGGCGGTCGGCCAGCGCGCGCACCTGCGAGGCGGTGAGGGCGACGGCCTGGCGGACGCCGTCGAGGACGACGAAGTCGTTGCCCTGGCCGTGCATCTTGGCGAAGCGTAGCCGCATGGGCGTCATTTTCGCCGATAAGGGGAGGGCTCGCCGGGCGGGCGCGTCTTGAAGCGCTTGTGGGCCCAGAAGTACTGCTCCGGCGCCTCGCGCACGCGCTCCTCGATGAAGGCGTTCATGCGCCGCACGTCCGCCTCGATCCCACCGGTCGGATAATCGGTCCACGCCGGGTAGACCCGCACCTCGTAGCCCTCGGGCGTCTGCCGGGCGACCACCGGCAGCACCGTGGCGCGCCCGAGCTGCGCCAGCCGCGGCAGGGCCGTGACCGTGGCGGCCGGCACGCCGAAGAAGGGCGTGAAGATCGCGTCGCGGGCGCCGAAGTCCATGTCCGGGAGGAAGTAGAGCGCGCGCCCCTCGCGCAGGGCCTTCACGATGGGGCGCATGCCGTCCTGGCGGGAGAGCAGGAGCGGCGAGCCCGCGCGCATGCGCCCGCGCAGCAGGAAGCGGTCGAGCACGGGGTTCCTCTGGCGGCTGTAGATGCTGGCGGTCCGCGCCAGCTCCCACGCGATGCGCACGCCGCAGATGTCGACGCCGACGAAGTGGGGCGCGAAGACGATGACCGGCTTGTCGCGCCAGCCCTCGAGGTTCTCTTCGCCGACGAGCTTCACCAGGGCCTTCAGCCGTGCGTCGCTGCCGAACCACAGCACGCCCAGCTCGAGCGCGTTGCGGCCGAGGGCCTCGAAGTGGCGGATCGCGAGGGCCCTGCGTTCCGCCGCCGGCATGTCCGGGAAGCACAGCGCGAGGTTCACGTCGGTGACGCGCCCGCGCCCGAAGCGATAGAGCAGCCGCCCCGCGCCGCGCCCGAGGGCCGCGAGGGCGGGCGTGGGCAGCCCGTGCAGCAGCCACAGCACGGCCACCGCGAGCCACGAGCCCAGGCGGCGGAGGATCACCACCGGATCGCCCCCGGCGCGGGCGGCGCGCCCGCCGGCCGCTTGTAGCGGTTGTAGCCCCACAGGTACTGCGCCGGCGCGAGCCGGATGAGTTCCTCCACGCCGCGGTTCACGGCCAGCGCGGCCTCGCGGCGGTCGGCCGGCAGCGGCTCCTCGCGCGCGCGCAGGTGCAGGCGGAAGCCGCGTCCCTCGGGAAGGCGCTCGGCGAAGCAGAACACCAGCGCGGCCCCCGAGGACTCCTGCAGGCGCCCCGTGAGGGTCATCGTGTACGCCGG
>PQAI01000190.1 GCA_003105245.1 Betaproteobacteria bacterium
TCTGCAGCGCCTGCGGGTGGGTCGGGGCCTGCGGCTAGCCGGGAACGCGGTGTAGTCGACGCGCATCGCCGCGCGGCGCGCGGCCTGCCTGGCTGCCTTCGCGCTGGCGGCGGCCTTCGCCCTCCCCGTCTCGGCGCAATCGTCCGCGCAGAAGGTCCCGCCCGCCGTGGCGGGCCTCCTTCCGCCCGAGGTGCCGCCGATGCTGGACATGGCCGTGCAGATCCACGAGAAGCGCGTCGCGGAGTCGCGCAAGTCGCTTCCGGCGCACGCGGCGCGACGATGCTGAGCGTCGACCTCTGGATCAGTGCCGGCGCCGCCGAGGCGAAGGCCCTCGTCGCAGGCGTGCTCTCCCGGTTCCAGCAGCTCGACACGAAGGCGCTGACGCGCTGAACGGCGCGAAGGCGCCTCCCCCCTCGGCGGGCCGCCCAGCCGCGCGCGAACTTTTGTTAAACTTGCGCGGTCCTTTGCTCATCTCGCGCGGATGACGCCCCAGGCATGACATAGGACAAGACCCCCGGGCGCTCGCGGGCGCACTCTTCGCCCTCGCCCCAAGTCCGGCGCCAAGAAACAGGAACCCCGACCATGCCCTCGCTTTCCTTTCCGCGACTGCCGATAGGCGGCGTCGTCGCACTGCTCATCCTGCCCGTGGCAACCGCCGTCGCCCAGCAGGGCGCCCTCTTCCGGCCGCCCTCGTGCACTTCGGCACAGCAGCCGATGAGCCAGGAGGCGCCCCTGCAGTCACGGCCGTCGGCCTGGTTCGATGCCGACCGTCGCCAATTCGCGACAGTGGTGGAGGGACTTCGGACCGAGCTGTTCATCGCGCCCGTGCAGGTCCAGAACTGCGGGCTCGACCGGTCGACCCGATCGCTGATGGGGGCCCGCGTCGCCATGGCGCTTTCGCGGCGCCACGGGCTGGAGACCGGCAATCCCTACGCCATCCAACGCGCTCTCGGCGAGGGATTGCGGCGCATCGACGCCACGGCCATTCGCCAAATGGCGACCCAGGCCAACGCGAGGAAATTGGTCATGCTGTACGCGGGCCATGACCGGAACTCCAATCTGATCGTCACGGCGCAGGCATTCCGGCGCAACGGCGACAGCCCGACCTGGATTGGAGAGCCGCCGATCGAGTTCAAGGCTCCGATTGGCGAGTCCGAGTCCGTCGGGGAGGTCTTCAAGGACAGGATTCTCGACCGGCTCGTGGAGGCCATTCAGCCCGGGGTGCCCTCGAAGGCGATCGCGCTGGAGCGGGGAGCGCTACCGCGGATGCCGAGCACGCTCACGGGCATGCTCGACCTCGCTTCCGGGCGCGCGATCGACGCAGCCATCGTCTACCAGCTGCTCGGCTCCCTCGCGCCCAAGGACGCTGAGCGCTCCGGCGAACGTTTCTTCGAACTTTCCATGCTCGCGCTGGACCGTGCCGATCCGGCAGGCGCGAACGCATCGCTGCTCCGGGCGCGTGCGCTCCTCCGGCTTCATTCGCGACCCGCRGCCCTCGCCGCGCTGGGCAAGCCCGAGACGGCCGCCCACGTCGCCTTCCAGGCCTTCCTGGACGGCAACCTGCCGGAACTCGAGGCGGCGCTGCCGAAAGTCACCGACGACTTCCTTCGCGTACTCGCGGAGATCGATCTTCGCGATCTGCAGCGGGCATACCGCCTGCCGGTCGGCGCGGAGCTTCCGCCGGCGCTGGCCGCGCTGGGGAAGACGCGGCCGGAGCTTCGCGCGCTCGTCAAGCGGCGAATGGACGATGGCGACGGCTGGCTCGTCCAGGAGAACGTCGAACTCAAGGCGTTGCTCGACAAATCCCTCCCGATCGCGGGTTTCGACCTCGAGTCCGCCGTGAGGGGAATGAGGACGATCGGCCGGGGCATGGACCCCGCGGCGGTGGGCCTCCTCGCATTCGAGCACGTCAGGCGCCTTCGGGCCTCGAGCGCGTTCCTGAAATCGTGCGCCCTCGCGAAGCAGCAGTGTCCCAGGGCCGCATTCCTCGACCTCGTGGAGTCCCTCGCGGTCGCCAACGCCTCGAAGGCGATCGTGCGGGCCGGGGTCCTTCAGCGGGTGAACGAGGCTACGGACGAGCTGGTGAGGACGCTTTCGCCGGAGGTCGACGGACATCCGCAGTTCGCCCTGGAGCGCGCGCGGGTGGCGCTCGCCCGCCTGGAGGGTGCGCCACCGGACCAGCGCAACCGGCACATGGAGGTTCTCGGTGCGCAAGCGGCCGTCGCCGCCTACTGGGAACAAGGTCAGAGCGTCATCTCCCGCGAAGCCATGGTCCAGATGGGAGTGCCTAGCGTGGGTTCCTCGCCGTTCCTGGACGAGTACTCCGCCGATCTTCCACTTCGAGACTTCTGGTTCGAGCCGACGTTGGCTCCCGCGGAGGCGAGGATCGCCTTCCACCGCGAAGCTCTTCGCCAGGCCACGAGCAACATCGACCCCGCGAAGTCCCTCGTCCGCTCGCTTCGCGAGCCGGAACGGGGCAAGCTGAAGACCGAACTCGGCCATCGATTCCGCGGGCATCCCGAACGTGCGGAAATCGCGGTCGCCCCGGCGCCCGTCGCGGGCGCTTCCCCCCTCGAATCGCGCCTGGCGGAACTGGCGAGCGCACGCCGCGAAAGGCCGGACCTTTGGCGAAACCACTGGAACTACGGGCGAACCCTCTTCGAGGACAAGGGCGCCTACGACGAAGCGGCGAAGAGCTTCCTGGAGTTCCCGGGATTCCGGAATCGCGATGGCTACAACGCGGTGGCGCTGTCGAACAACGCCTACGAGGCGGGCTCCCTGCACTTCTGGAAGGGCGACTACGACAATGCCCGCAAGTTCTACAAGATCTCGGCGGACCTCCAGACGGGATCGGCCGCGAGCCTGGCTAGCGAGGCCCGCCTCGCCATCCTGGACGGAAAGTTCGAGGAGGCCGCGCGGCTGACGTTCGTCCGTGCCCAGCGCTACGACGACGAGTACGCATACCGTGACTACCTGTCGTGGCTTTTCGCCTTCGGGCTGGGCGAGGACGCCTGGGCGGGCTTCACCCAGCTCAATGCGAGCCTTCCGAACGCACAGACATGGATCGCGGCGCATGTCGGCCACCGCATCGCGCGCAAGTCCTGGCCCCAGCTTCGCGAGTGGCTCATGAGCGATCCCATTCGCCTGGCGGGGCCGGCCGAGCGCTACGCGATGATCCAGGCCGTGATGCTGAACACCATCGACCGGGCGCCCGCCCCGGATCTCGCCGAGACGCTGAGGAAGATCGAGGGCGCGCCCACCGCGCGCTGGCAGGCGATGGGGAAAGACAGGGGTTACGTCACCCTCCCCGATCCGCGCGGGAACGGCAGCTGGGTGACCATGTCGTCGCCCGGGCTGCGCTCCGGCCCGCTTCCGCCCTACAAGAACGACGACCCGGTGCCCTCGCCACTCGTCATGTTCGCCGACGCCTACGTCAAGCTGCGCCGCGGGGAGTTCGCGAATGCGGCGGCGGCATTCGACGCCATGGCGCAGCTCTACGAGATCGAAGGCGCCGCGATAGCCACGGTGTCGACGAGTTACGCACTTCCCTACTACGCGTGGGCAGCGGCCAAGTCGGGCAACCCGGGCAAGCTCGAGGCCTTCCTGGACGGCCGCCAGGTTCCCTATGCGGCGCGCTTCGACCACCACCTGGCCAAGGCCTTCATCACGGGGCTTCGCGGCGAAGTGGAGAAGTCCATCTCCCATCTCGACTCGGCCTTCAACAATCGCCCGTTCACCCAATCCCGGCCCATTCTCACCGAGTACCAGTGGGCGGAGGCCTGCGACTGGCTCTACGACGCGACGAAGAACGAGAAGTACCGCGAACTCGCCCTTCGGTGGGCGAAGAGGAACCAGCGCAGTCAGCCCTTCCAGTCCTGGTCGTACGCGATGGAGGCCAAGCTTGCGAAGAGCGCCGCGGACCGGACGCGCGCGCTCGGGTTCGCGCTCTATCTCGATTCCGACTCCGAGCGAATCGCGAGATTTTCGGCAGCCGAGAAGACAGCCGCCAAGTCGTGGTTCGACAAGAACAATCCCTTCCGGCTGGGCAAAGGCGTGAAGGGGCGCGGGTCCTCGACTTAGCGGTAGCGGCCGGCTTTCGCGGCGGAACGCTTCCGATCGTCCGTCCCTACCTCTCGACGGGCAGCCCCGCCGCGCGCCACTCCGGGAAGCCGTCCTCGAGCCGGCGCGCCTTGATGCCGCGCTCGCGAAGAGTGCGCACCGCGTCGAACGACATCAGGCAGTAGGGGCCGCGGCAGTAGGCCACGACCTCCTTGCGCCGGGGCAGCTTAGAAAGGCGCGACTCGAGCTGGTCCATGGGCACGTTGATCGCGCCGGGGACGTGTCCGGCGGCGTACTCCTCGGGGGGGCGCACGTCGATCACGACGACCAGCCCCTTGGCCGCTCGCTCCATCAGCTCGGCCGGGGGCACGGGCTCCATCTCGTCCTTGTGGCGGAGCCAGGTGCGCACGAGCTTCTCCACCTCCGCCACCCGGTTCTCGGCCACGTGGTGCAGCGCGGAGTAGAGCGCCACGACGTCGTCGCCCGCGAGCCCGTAGTAGACCCTCAGGCCCTCCTTGCGCGCGGTCACGAGTCCCGCCGCGCGAAGGGCCTGCAGGTGCTTTGAACAGTTGGCCATGGACAGCCCCGTCATGGTCGCGAGCGCCTCCACGCTGCGCTCCCCCTGGGCCACGTATTCGAGGAGCTGCAGTCGCGACTCGCTCGCCAGCGCGGCGGCCACCCGCGCGATGTGCTGGTACAGGGTCGACTTCATGGCCTCGCTTGACTTGGCGTTCGGCATATAGTCTACTATTCAACTGATTAGTTGAACAAGGGGGCTTGCACGCTCCCATGGTAACGGAGGCGGCCCCCGTGCATCCGGCAGGAATCGACGACTGGGAACCCTGGATTCGCCTGGGCGCGTTCCTCGGCGCATTCGCGGCCATGGCCGCGTGGGAGGTACTTTCGCCCCGGCGGGAGCGCCTTCATCCGCGACGCGTGCGCTGGACGGCCAACCTCGGGCTCGTTGTGCTGAACTCGCTCGCCGTGCGCCTCGCCTTCCCCGTGGCGGCCGCGGGCTTCGCGGCGCTTGCCGCCGAGCGCGGCTGGGGCGCGCTCAACGCGGTCGAGCTTCCGCCCGCAGTCGCCTTCGCCGTCGCCGTGGCTGCCCTCGACCTCGCGATCTACTTCCAGCACGTGATGTTCCACGCGGTCCCGCTGCTCTGGCGCCTGCACCGCGTGCACCACGCGGACCCGGACTTCGACGTGACCACGGGCGCGCGCTTCCACCCCATCGAGATCCTGCTCTCGATGGCGATCAAGCTGGCGGCCATCGCGCTGATCGGCGCGCCGGCCGCGGCGGTCCTCGCCTTCGAAGTGATCCTCAACGCCTGCGCGATGTTCAACCACGGAAACGTCCGGCTGCCCGAGGGGCTCGACCGGGCGCTCAGGCGCGTGATCGTCACCCCCGACATGCACCGCATCCACCACTCGATGGAGATGGCGGAGGCGAACAGCAACTACGGCTTCAACCTCGCCTGGTGGGACCGGCTCCTCGGCACCTACCGCGCGCGCGCGGGCCTGCCGCAGGAGCGCATGCGCATCGGCGTCGAGGGGCTCACCGGCTCGGGCCCCGATGTCTCGCTGGCCGGCATGCTCGCGATGCCGCTGCAGGGCGCGGCGGCCCATTCGCGCGCCCCCGACCCCCGACTCGACGGCGCAGGAGAACCGACATGAGCTCGACGCTCTTCATCCTCAACGAAGCCCCCTATGGCAACGAACGGGCCTACAACGCGCTTCGCCTCGCGGGCGCCCTCTCCGGCAAGGAGGGCGAACAGGTGCGCGTCTTCCTGATGGCCGACGCGGTGGCCTGCGCCAAGGCCGGCCAGAAGGTGCCCGAGGGCTACTACAGCATCCAGGTCATGCTGGGAAAGGTGCTTCGCAAGGGGGAGGTGGGCCTGTGCGGCACCTGCATGGACGCCCGCGGCATGGAGGAATCCGAATGCCTCGAGGGCGCGAAGCGGGGCACCCTGGCGCAGCTCGCCGAGTGGACGACGCAGGCCGACAAGGTCCTGGTCTTCTAGCGGGCCGGCCCCCGCCACCGTGATAGGGTGACGGGCATGACGCCCGAGCTCGGCCTCATCGAAGGCTACTTCGGCCRACCGTGGTCCCACGCCGAGCGMAAGCTCGTGGCGRGCGAGCTGCGSCGGCTCGGCTACKCCTTCTTCCACTACGCGCCGAAGGCSGACGACTTCCTGCGCCGCCGGTGGCGCGAGCGCCACGCCGACGCCGCGCTGGCCGAGCTGGCGGACCTGGCCTCGCACTGCCGGGGCCTCGGCATGCGCTTCGGCGTGGGGCTGAGCCCCTACGAGCTCTACCGCGACTTCTCCGGCGCCGCGAAATCGGACTTCCTCGCCAAGGTGCGGGCGCTCGACGACCTCGGGCTCGACGACCTCGCGCTCCTCTTCGACGACACGCGCGGGGACGTGCCGGACCTTGCCGCGAGGGAAGCCGAGATCGTGCACGCGGCGATGGCGGTCACCCGCGCGAGCCGCGTCGTCATGTGCCCGACCTACTACTCCGAGGACAGGATGCTCGACGTCGTCTTCGGCGGGCGGCCGCCGGGTTACCTCGAGGATCTCGGCCGCCGGCTCGACGGGCGCGTCGGCGTCTACTGGACCGGCGAGGAGATCTGCACCCGCGAGTTCAGCCCCGGCCACCTCGATCGCGTCGCCTCGGCACTGCGGAGAAAACCCACCCTCTGGGACAACTACCCGGTGAACGACGGTCCCCGCATGTCGCGCTTCCTGCACCTGCGCGCCTTCACGGGCCGCCCTGGCGAGATGGCCTCCCACGTCGCGGCGCACGCCATCAATCCGGCGCTGCAGCCCCGCCTCACGCTGATCCCGGCCGCCACACTCGCCGCCAGCTATCGCGACGGCCCGGCGTATTGCTACATGCGAGCCTTCCGCGAGGCGGCGCGCGCGGCAGCCGGAGACGATCTCGCGTCGATGCTCGAGGTCGACCTGCTCTCGCTGCAGGATCTCGGCATCGACCACCTKCAGGCSGATCGCGAGCGGCTGCGCTCGCGYTACGCGGCCGTSGATCACCCCATRGCCGCCGAGGTCGTGCGCTGGCTGGACGGCGCCTATACGATGGAGCGCTGGGAACCGCAGGCCTGAGGGGCGCTCACTTCGTCTCGGGCCCGCGGCAATCGACCGGCAGGAGGTGCTTCGGGATGTCCGTCTCGTCGCGCCCGCGAAGCTCCATGCCGTTGGGCACCGGGACGTCGTGGCAGATCCAGGCGATGGGCACGCGCGGCTGGTCGACGACCACCGCCGGGCGAAGCGTCACGCGCTTGCCCTCCAGCAGCTTAGCCGCGTTGTTCCCGTAGGTGATCGTGATCGCGCCGCCCGCGACGTTCACGTCGCGCACGAGGTTGCCGATGATCTTCTCGCGCGGCGGGATGCCGGCGGCCGCGTTGTCGGCGGGCATCTCGCCCGTGGCGGTCCACGAGGCCTGCACGCCCCCCTTGGCGATGTCGGCGAGCGCCATGCCCTCCTTCACCTGCGTCCTCACCGTGCCGTCGCGCAGGCTGGGGAGCGCCATCGCGGCGAGGATCGCGAACACGGCGAGGACGAGCACCAGCTCGATCCAGGTGAAGCCCGCGGAATGTCGTCGCATGCGCGACATGATACGACGCCCCGGCGCGGGCCCGCCGCGCAGGTCCGCGAAATCCGCTATCTTCTGCCTCTCGCGGCGGCCTCGACCCTGCCGCGCCATCCCAAGACGAGAACCCGGAGAACCTCCATGCGCAATCCCCGACTCGGCCGCACCCTGGCCACGCTCCTCTGCTCCCTCGGCATCGCCCTCGCCCCGCTGGCCGCGCCCGCCCAGACCAAGCCCGCCCGCACCGAGCTGGGCGGCGATTCCTCCCTGTCGATCCTGTGGGTGGGGAACAGCTTCTTCTACTACAACAACAGCATGCACGGGCACTACCGCGAGCTCGCGAATTCGCTGGAGCCCAAGGCCGGGTTCCGCGGCGTGTCGGTGACGATCAGCGGCTCGGGCATCGACTGGCACGACATGGACACGTACCTCAAGCCCGGCCTCATCGGCAAGTACTCGTTCGTTCCCGGCAACAAGATCGTCTTCAACAAGGAAGGCCGCCAGTTCGACGCGGTGATGATGATGGACTGCAGCCAGTGCCCGGTGCACCCCGACCTGAAGCCCGTCTTCCACGAGACGGCGAAGAGCCACATCGCGAAGGTCGTGAAGTACGGCGCGCGGCCCGTGCTCTTCATGTCGTGGGCGTACAAGGACGCGCCGGAGATGACGGCCCAGCTCGCCGAGCAGTACACGATCGCCGGCAACGCCAACGACGCTCTGGTGGTGCCCGCGGGCCTCGCCTTCGCGCGCGCCATCGGCAAGCGCCCGGACCTCGAGCTCTACGCCAAGGACAAGCGCCACCCCAGCCTCGCCGGCACCTACCTCGGCGCGGCCACGGTCTACGCCGCGATCCGCGGCAAGTCGCCCGTGGGCAGCACCTACACGGCGGGCCTCGATCCGGAGCTCGCGACCTTCCTGCAGACGATGGCCTGGGAAGCGGTGAAGGAGTACTACGGCAAGTAGGCCGGACCGCAGCCGCGCCGCGCCCACCGCGGCGCGGCTCAGTGTCCGCGCACGAACATCTCGTAGAGCGTGAGCCCGATCTCCACCACGATCAGGATCACGATGTACCACTCCACGCGCAGCGAGTGGCGCGTGTTGAGCGTGTCGAGCAGCGTCTGCGCCGTGCGCGAGATGAGTCCCAGCTTCTGCTCGAGGGCGGCGTTGCGCTCCTGCAGCTCGAACTCGTCCTCCAGTCGCAGGTAGAGGCCCTCCAGGGACGGGTGGTCCCACAGGAGCTCGGGCTTGTCGCTCACCGCCGCGCGGCCCACCATCAGGTGCTCGGTGTGCAGCGTGGCGCCCACGTCCCGGAGGAGCTCGCGGGTGCGCGCCGCGATGCTGCCGGTGCGTGCCAGCTCCCCGGACAGCCGCTCCATCCTCTCGAGGCCCGCGGCGATGCTCGACTCGTAGAAGGCGAGGAGCACGCTCTTCGAGAGCACGTCCGCGATCACCTGCAGGCGCTCGACGGAGAGCGACTCGAGGTAGGCGACCTCGCCCTTCATGCCTTCCTTCACGGCAGGGTCGACCCGGACGTCGATCTCCTCCGTTTCGGGCGCCGGATAGGGGTGGCCCAGCTGGGGCTGGATCTCGGCCACGAACGCCGCCGCCGCGGCAGGGCTCACGTCGAAGAAGACCACCGCGCCATAGCGGAAGAGGACGGCGACACCCCCGCCCTTCACCGCGACGGCGAGGGGGTTGGTCGCGAGCGTGTCCGCCGGCCGCCAGGCGCGCAGGCCGATGCGCTGCGCGATGAGGACCGCGCCGGCCTTGAAGGCCGCCCGGTTCGAGAAGGGAATTTCCATCGCCAGCCCGGTCGCACTCTTTGTCTACCGGACCATTCTAGTCCCGGCCGCGCGACGGGCGCGTGACGCGACGGCCGGCCTCAGCCGCCCGGCTTCACCATCGGCCAGCCGCGCCGCGCCCACTCGCTCATGCCGCCGTGCACGTAGCGAACGTGGGTGTAGCCGCCGGTGTTGCGAAGCGCGCGCAGCACGGCCGGGGAGCGGTTCTGGGAATTGCAGATCAGCAGGACAGGCTTCTGCGGATCCGTCGGGATCTCCGCGAGGCGCTGGTTCAGCTGGCTCATGGGAAGCAGCCGCGCGCCGGCCGCCACGCCCGTGGCGTGCTCGCGCGGCTCGCGGATGTCGATGAGGATGACCTGGCCGGACTCGTGGAGCGCCCGGGCCTCGTCGAGGTTCACGAAATCGGGGACGGCCGGGGATGCGCCGGCGGTGGTGGCGGCGAGCGCGACGCCGAGGAGGGTGGTGCGAAGCGACATGCGGGCTCCGAGGGAGAAGTCAGGGCGCCATTATACTCCTATGGGTATATGACCTCAAGCGAGTGCGCACGCCTCTTGCTTGCGGGAAGATGATCACCACCCCCGACGACATCCCCCCACGGTCCCCGACATGCTCAAGTCCCTCCACGCCCCGCGCGGCATGGTCACCGCGCCCCACCACCTCGCCTCGCAGGCCGGCCTCGCCGTTCTCCGCGACGGCGGCAACGCCGTCGAGGCGATGGTCGCCATGGCCTCCACCATCGCCGTCGTCTATCCCCACATGAACGCGATCGGCGGCGACGGCTTCTGGCTGGTGAGCGATCCCGCGAAGGGCGTCTTCGGCATCGACGCGTGCGGGCGATCGGGCAGCGCCGCGACCCGGGATTTCTACCGCGAGCGCGGGTGCGCATCGATCCCGTCGCGCGGCCCGCTCGCGGCCAACACCGTGGCGGGCGCCATCTCCGGCTGGATGACGGCGCTGGAGTCCGTGGGCGGAAGGCTCCCGGTTTCGCGCCTGCTCGCCGACGCCGCCTGGTATGCCAGGAACGGCGCGCCCGTCACCGGCAACCAGGTGACCTACACCGCGAAGTTCCAGGCCGAGCTGCAGGACCAGCCCGGCTTCGCGGGGGCCTACCTCACCGGCGGCAGGCCGCACGCCGCCGGGGGCCTGCAGCGCTTTCCCGCCTTGGCCGCCACCCTCGAGCGCCTGTCCACGGCGGGGCTCGACGATTTCTACCGGGGCGAGATCGGCGCCGCGCTGGCCGCCGAGCTGGCGAAGCTGGACAGCCCGGTGCGCGCGAAGGACCTGCGGGAGCACCGGGCGTCGGTGGTGCGGCCGCTCGCCGTGAGGATCGGCGCCGGCGAGCTCTTCAACATGACCCCGCCGACGCAGGGTCTCGCCTCGCTCATGATCCTCGCGATCTTCGACCGCATCCGGGGCGGCGCGAAAGTGGACGGGTTCGAGCACGTGCACGGGCTCGTGGAGGCGACCAAGCAGGCTTTCCTGGTGAGGAACCGCCACGTCTGCGACCCCGCGGCGATGAAGGTCGATCCGTGGTCCTTCCTGACCGACGCGGCGCTGGCCGAGCGCGCCGCCGCCATCGATCCGGCCCGCGCGCGCCCCTGGCCCGAGCCGCCCGTCCAGGGCGACACGGTCTGGATGGGCGCGGCCGACTCCGAGGGCCGGATGGTGAGCTACATCCAGAGCGTCTACTGGGAGTTCGGCTCCGGCGTCGTGCTCGCCGACACGGGCGTGGGCTGGCAGAACCGCGGCAGCTCGTTCCTGCTCGATCCCGCCTCTCACCTGGCGCTCGAGCCGGGACGCAAGCCCTTCCACACCCTCAACCCGGCGCTCGCGAAGCTCGCCGACGGGCGCACGATGGTCTACGGCAACATGGGCGGCGACGGCCAGCCGCAGAGCCAGGCCGCGGTGTTCTCCCGCTTCGCGATGTTCGGCGACGACCTGCAGCAGGCCGTGACCAAGCCGCGCTGGCTCCTGGGCCGCACCTGGGGAACGATGAGCGTGAGCCTCAAGGTGGAATCGCGCCTGGACGAGAGCGTCGTCGCGAAGCTGCGTGCCGCCGGGCACGACGTCGAGCTGATCGAGCCCTTCTCCGATTTCGTGGGCCACGCCGGCGCCCTGGTGCGCGACGGCGCCGGCGTCATCTCCGGCGCCGCCGACCCGCGCTCCGACGGCACCGTCGCCGGGTGGTGAAGCGGGACCGTTCCGCGGAACCGTCCCGCCCGTCCCCTACCAGCCGATGGCCTTGGGAAGCCAGAGGGCGATCGCGGGAAACAGGAAGACCAGCACCACCGCGAGGACCTGCATGCCGATGAACGGGATCACCCCGAGGTAGATCTGGCGCGTCGTCACCTCCGGCGGCGCCACTCCCTTGAGGAAGAAGAGCGCCCAGCCGAAGGGGGGCGTGAGGAAGGAGGTCTGCAGGTTCACGCAGATGAGCATGGCGAGCCATACGAGGTCGACGCCCTGGCTCACGAACACCGGCAGGAAGAGCGGCACGGCGATGTAGCTGATCTCGATCCACTCGAGGAAGAAGCCGAGCACGAAGATCAGCAGCATCAGGAACCAGATGTCGGCCGCCACGCCGCCCGGCAGCCACTCGAACATGCGCGCGATGAGGTCCTCGCCGTGCAGGCCGCGGAAGGAGAGCGAGAACACCTGGGCGCACACGAGGATGAACATCATCATCGCCGTGATCTTGGTGACCGACTGCACCACCTCGCGCAGCACCCGCATGGACATCCGGCCGGCGAAGGCCGTCACGACGATGGAGCCCAGCGCGCCCATCGAGGCGGCCTCGGTGGGCGCGGCCACCCCGCCGATGATCGAGCCGAGCACCGCGAAGACCAGGAGCACCGGCGGCACGACCACCTTGAGGAACCGGATCCACAGGTCGCGCGTGGCGAGCGCGTCGCGCTCGTCCTTGGGAAGCGGCGGCATCAGGTCCGGCTTCACCATCCCGACGACCACGATGTAGACGCAATAGAGCGCCGCCAGCAGCATCCCGGGCATCACCGCCGCCGCGAAGAGCGTTCCCACCGAGAGCTGCAGGATGTCCGCGAGCAGGATGAGGATGAGCGAGGGCGGGATGATCTGCCCCAGCGTCCCCGAGGCGCAGATGGCCCCGCAGGCGATGCCGGGATCGTAGCCGCGCTTGAGGAGCGTGGGCAGGGTGATGAGGCCCAGCGTGATGACGGTCGCGCCCACGATGCCGGTCGTCGCGCCCATCAGCACGCCCACACCGATGATGCCCAGCGCCATCCCGCCGCGCAGCCCGCCCGCGAGGTGGCCGACCACGTCCAGCAGGTCGTCCGCGAGCCGCGACTTCTCCAGCATCACGCCCATGAAGACGAAGAGCGGGATCGCGAGCCACTGGTAGTTGGCCACCACGCCGAAGATGCGCGAGGGCAGCAGGTTGAAGAGCCCCGTGCCGAAGCCGAGCGCGCCGAAGACGAACCCGACCGTGCCCAGGGTGAGCGCGACGGGCACGCCCGCCAGCAGCAGCACGAAGAACGCCCCCAGCATCAGGAGCGCGAGGATCTCGTGACCGCTCACGGCTGCCTCCCCAGGGCGCGAAGCCGGGCGACCACGCCAAGCAGCGTGGCGACCGACTGCAGCGCGAGGAGCGCGAACCCCGCGGGGATGAGCGCCTTGAGCGCCCAGCGATAGGCGAGCCCGCCCGGATCGGGGGACTTCTCGTCGATCGCGTACGCCTGCCCCACGTACTGGAGCGACAGCCACACGATCGCCGCGGCGATCAGGATGCAGAGCACCTGGGAGACGACCTCGACGCGAAGCTGGTTCCTTTCGGAGAACTTCGCGTAGAAGACGTCCACGCGCACGTGGTCGCCCTTGAGCAGCGCGTAGGGGATGCCGAAGAGGATGAGGGGGGCGAGCAGGT
Source organism: Betaproteobacteria bacterium (assembly GCA_003105245.1). Taxonomy (GTDB): domain Bacteria; phylum Pseudomonadota; class Gammaproteobacteria; order Burkholderiales; family Usitatibacteraceae; genus FEB-7. The sequence continues at coordinate 13,366 of PQAI01000190.1, forward strand.
GCCACTCCAGCTCCTGCGCCCACACCGACCCGAAGCTGAACAGGTAGCGAAGCACCACGTTCGTGGCCATGACGGCCACGATAAGGAGCGCGAGCCAGGAGGTCGCGCGGCCGACCAGGTCGACCGCGCGCTCGATCGCTTCCTTCACGGCCTAGGCCTGGATCTTGGTGTGGTAGGGCGTCTCGCTGAACTTCGACCAGGCGTCGAACTTGGCCTTGTAGGCCATGTAGGACTCGTGGACCTTCTTCGTCACCGGGTCCTTGGCGACGGCCTCGGCCAGCACCTTGGCGGTCGCCTCGCGCAGCGCCTTCACCACGTCGTCGGGCAGCGGGCGCGCGATGACGCCCTGGTTCTTCACCAGGTCCTCCATCGCCTCGGCGTTCGTCTTCTGGCACCAGCCCTCGGAGATCACGTTGCACGCGGCTGCGGCGTTCTCGACCACGGCCTGCAGGTCCTTCGGCAGCTTCTCCCAGGCGGCCTTGTTGATGAGGAGCTCCGAGACGGTCGCCGGCTCGTGCCAGCCCGTCGTGTAGTAGTTCTTCGCGGCCTTGTGCAGCCCGAGGCGCCGGTCCTGGTAGGGACCCACGAACTCGGCCGCGTCGATCACGCCACGCTCGAGCGCCGGGAAGATCTCGCCGCCGGGCAGCAGCTTCACGTCCACGCCGAGGGTCGCGTACACCTTGCCCGCGAGGCCGGGGATGCGCATCTTCAGGCCCTTGAAGTCGGCGACCGACTTGATCTCCTTCTTGAACCAGCCGGTCATCTGCACCCCCGTGTTGCCGCAGGGGAAGGCGACCATGCCGAAGGGCGCATACACCTCGTGCCAGAGCTTGATGCCGTCGCCGTCGTAGAACCAGCCGTTGATGCCCTGGAAATTGAGGCCGAAGGGCACGGCGGTGAAGTACTGCGCGGCGAAGGTCTTGCCGGTCCAGAAGTAGCTGTTGGCGTGGTTCATCTCGACCGTGCCCGCGCGCACCGCGTCGAAGCCCTCCAGCGCCGGGATGAGCTCACCCGCTCCGTACACCTGGATCTTGAGGCGCCCGCCGCTCATCGCGTCGATGCGCTTCGCGAGATCGGTGGCGCTGCCCGGGCCGTCCATGTAGAAGGGCGAGCCCTTGGGATAGGCGCTCGTCATCTTCCAGGTGATGGGCGATTGCGCCTTCGCGATCATCGGGAAGCCGAGGGCGCCCGCGGCGGCGCCGGCGGTGAGAAAGGAACGACGTGTCGTGCTCATGGCGTGTCTCCGGTTTGGGATCGATGCGAGGCGCGGCGYKTGGCTGCGTCGCGCGGAYTMCCTCCCYAAGCAAGTGCCGGGCCAYYGCCGGAACGGRRCGATTGCCYGTCCTTGGCGCRYGCATSSCGCACCCCGGCGGTGCGCSKCGCACCAAGTCGTGGCACWAGTGRACCGCGMCGSCGCGCCTTCCCATGCCGAGGGATAGGGGGATACGATCCGCCTGACCGCCGGCCCTGCCGGTTGCGCTCGCGCGGAAAGGGAAACGCATCGTGACTCACGCACCAGGCGGGACCGGGCCGGGAGGCGGCAACTTCCTCTCCGAGGGCTTTCGCGAGCTGGGACGCAAGCTCGCGCGCGGGAAGCTGCGCCGCGCCATCCGGCAGCACGACGCCGACCGGCTCGTGGCGCTCGCGGCCCTCGGCCGCGCGGCGTGGGATGGCAAGGTCGATCTCGCCGCGCACGCTTCCGTCCGCGATCGCCTCGCCGGGCTGGACGCGCGCGCCGGCGAGCTCTCGCAGGCGACGAGCCGCCTGGAGGCCGAGAAGGCGGGTCTCGAGGCCAAGCGCCGCGAGGAGCTCGAGGCCTTCGGCGCGCGGCGCAAGGCCGTGGAAGCGACGAAGAAGCCGGTCGACGCGGCGCTGAACGAGGCGAGATCGCGCCGCGCCGCCTGTGAGCAGGCCATCAAGCAGGCCGAATCGCGGCTCACCGCGATCGCCGGCAAGCTCGCGGGGCTGGAGCGCGACATCGCGAGCCTTTCGGCCGCCACAGGCCCGGAAGCGCAGCCGAAGGCCGCCGCCGCCCAGGCCGAGCGCGCGAAGCTCGCCTCCGAGCAGGGCGAGCTGGGGACGAAGCTCGCGCAATCGCGGGAGCAGCTGCCCGGCCACGCCGCCGAGGAAAGCCGCCTCGACGCCGAGAGCCGCAAGCACGCGGCCGAGATCGCCGCGATCGACGCCGAGCAGAAGGCGGCCATCGGCCGCATCGACACCGACCTCTCGCGCGTGCGCACGGAACTGCAGGGCGCCACGCAGCAGTCGGGCGCGGTGCAGAAGGACCGCGACGGCACCTTCCGCGAGCTCGGCGCGGCGCTCTACGACGCCGGCGCACGCGATCCCGTMCTTGCCGAACCGGTCGCGCGCGTGGCGGAAATCGACCGCGGCCGCGCGGACTCCGAGGCTGGCGTGGAGGCCTCGCTCGCCGAGACGCGCTCGCTTCCCGGCGCGACGATGGCCAAGTTCTGGAGCGTCGTCGTGGGCGTGCCGCTGGCGCTCGCCGCCATCGGCGCGGGCGTCTACCAGTACAACCATCGCCCCGCCCCGGTCGTCGCGATGCCGCAACCCGTGGCCAAGGCGAAAGCCGGCGCCTGCGAGATGCAGAAGGCCCCCGAGAACGGCGCCGGCGTGGCCGTGAAGAGCGACTGCCAGCGCAGCGAGGGCACGTTCGTCGCCGGCCAGCTGCAGAAGGGCAAGATCACCTATCCGGACGGCCGCGTGCGCGAAGGCACGTTCGTCGGCGGGGCGCAGGCCGGCAAGGGAACTCTCTCCTGGGCCGACGGCCGGCGCTACGAAGGCCATTTCGTCGACGGCCGCTCGATGGGGCCCGGCGAGTTCGTCGCCGCCGACGGCACGCGCTACAGGGGCATGTTCAAGCCCGGCGTGCGGCTGCACGGCATGGGCGCGCGCACGAGCCCCGACGGCAGCGTCCTGCTCGGCGAGTTCGTGGACGGCAAGCCCTCGCCGAAGATGGTGCTCGTCAAGGGCGGGAAGGCCGAGCTCGTGGACACCGCGGACTCCGCCACCGCGCCAGGCGGCACCGCGACCGTGGAGCCCGTCGGACGATGAGACACGCGAAGGAACTTCCCGCCATGCGCTCCCGCCTTGCCACCCTCCTCCTCGTCGCCCTGCCCGCCCTCGCGCAGGCCCAGGGCCTTTCCGACTGCAAGTGCGACGACCTGCGCGAGATGCGCGACCGCTGGTGCTCGGCGCGCGCGGCCCGCGCCGAGTACGAGCGCATCGAGTACTTCCTGAAGGAGGAGAAGGCGAGGACCGGCAAGGCGCGCATGTTCTCCAACGCCGACAAGACCATGATCAACCAGAAGTGCGTGCAGGAGGCGATCAACGCCGTGAGCGACCGCGGCGTCGTGAAGGCCACGGCGGTCACGCACGAGAACCTGCCGGTCGAGTCGCTCTTCAAGGACGAGTGCCGCATCGAGGTCACGCGGGAAGGCACCGCGTGCCTCAAGCAGATCGTGCAGGCCCACGAGGGCGTGCACCGCGAGGCCTGCCTGTGGCGCAACGACTTCGTCAACCGCGGCTACTTCGCGACTCTTGCGAACCTGGACCTCGGCGGCAAGATCGGCCTGCACTACCTCGGCGACACCAAGTACGTGATGGCCTCGTCGGAGTTCGCCTTCGAGGAGGCCGTCTCCTACGCCGCGGAGATGCAGTTCATCGCCGCCAAGTGGAAGGAGCTGCAGCAGGCGTGCGTGACGAAGGCCTTCGAATCCGAGGTGGGAGAGCCGAACGAGGTCGGCGAGTCGATCTGGAACAACGGCCAGGTCGTGCGCGACGCGAGCGGCAAGGAAGGCCGCGTCTACAAGTTCTACGACCTGAGCAACGACCCCTGTCCGCGGCGCCCGCGCAAGTCGCCGTCCGAATGCACGCTTCGCTGAAGGCGCTGCTCGCCCTCACCGCCGCCGCCTATCTCGGCAGCCTCCTCGGGCCGTTCCAGTTCGACGACTACGCGGTGGTGGCCACCGACCGCGCCGCGCAGGACTGGGCGGCGTGGTGGGAGACGCTCTCGCAGCGCATCCGGCCGCTCCTGAAGGCGAGCTTCGTCGCCACGCACCAGCTGGGCGGCTGGCTCGGGCACCCGACCCTCGGGCATCACCTGGGCAACCTGCTCGTGCACCTGGCGGCCGTCGCGCTTGCCTGGCGGCTGGCGCTCGCCATGGCCGATTCGTTCCGGATGCCCGGGGATTCGGCGCGCCACGCGGCGCTGGGCTGCGCGGCGCTCTTCGCGCTGCATCCGCTGGCCACCGAGTCGGTGGCCTACATCTCCGGGCGCTCCGTGGCGCTCGGCACGCTCCTCGCGCTCGCGGCCCTCGTCGCGCAGCTGCAGGCGGGCCACGGGGAAACGGACCGTGCGCGCCGCCACGCCTGGCAGGGTGCGGCGCTAGCCGCCTTCGCCGCCGCGCTCCTGGCGCGCGAGACGACGATCGCGCTCCCCCTTCTCGCCGCGCTGCTGGAATGGAGTCGCGGCGATTCGCCGGGCGCGCCCTTCACCGCGGCGCGCATGCGGCTCGCGTTGCGGCGCACGGCGGGACTGTGGCTCCTGGCCGCGGCAGCCGCGGCCGCGATGATCCTGCATCGGCGCTACGCGCCGCTCCTCGAGCTCTCCGCCCTCATCGCGCAGGACCGCCTCGGGAGCCCGTCGCTCCTCTTCGCGCTCGAGCACTTCGCCACGCGCCTCGCCCTCCTCGCGCCGCCGAACATCGATCCCGCTTTCGCTCCGGAGCGGATCGGCGCATCGCACCGCGTCCTCGCCGCGCTCGCGATCGCGCCGGCGCTCGCCCTCGCGTGGCGCGGGCGGCACTCGCGCCCCTGGTGGATCCTCGGCGGCGCCTGGGTGGTCGCCACGCTCGTTCCGCTCTACCTCGTGCCGATCCGCCACGACGGCGTGGCCGAGCGCCATTTCTATCCGGCGCTCTGGGGCGCCGGGTTCGCGCTCGCCTGCGAGATCGCGGTGCGCCTTCGCCCCGTGCCCGCGGCGGCCACCGCCGGCGTGCTCGCGATCACGCTCGCCACCGCGACGGCGATGCGAAGCGCGGACTACGCGAGCGAGGTGGCCCTCTGGGAAGCGACTGCACGACAACCCGGCGCCGGGCCGCGCGCGTTCAACAACCTGGGAGTCGCCTACCTCGGCGAGCGCCGGTGGGAGGAGGCCTCGCGATCCTTCGAGCGCGCCCTGKCGCTCGAYCCGGGATACGCGCTGGCGCGAGCCAATCTCGAACGCGCCGACGCCGGCCGCCGCACCGGCGATTCCCTGGCCGAGCCGGAAATCTGAAGCCGGGGCTCAGCAGTCCCCGACGCGCCGTCCCGAGATCCTGTTCTCGAAATCGACCGGCTGTCCCGTGACGTTCACCGTCGCCGACATCGTGCCGTCGAAGCTCGTGGGCCCGAAGCTCACGGACCCGCGGGAGCGGATGCCATAGGTGCCGGAGCAGTCGAGCGCGAAGCGGAAGGTGCCGCCGGAGTAGCTGCGCTCGGTGTACCGGCAACCGTCGGCGCCGGGGGTGGCGAGCGGGCGGATCACGCGCGAGGGATCGCGCGCGTCGGCGGCCGTGAGGCACTGCCGCAGGCTCAGGGGCCCGGTGGCGAATCCCGCGTCGCCCGACACGCTCGCCTCCAGCGTGATCTCCCAGAGCCCGGGCGTGACGTCCGCCGCCTGCGCGGCGCCGGCCGATGCCGCCGCGAAGAGCGACGCCGCGATCGCGATCTTCCTCATCTTCGGTCCCTCCGTCCGGAGTCCGGGACAACGATCGAGTCTAGGCCCGGGCCCCCGCCGAAAATGTGARATCCGTCACWGCGCGGCGTCCGAGCGTCCGTGTTGCGCGTGCCCCCTTACGGGTCTATGTTGGCGGGAYAAGGGGGTAATACCACATGGCGAACGACGTCCCCGGCGTCTTCGCCGGCGCACTGGGCCAACGATTCGAATTCGAGCGCCGCCTCGGCCACGGCGGCATGGCGGAGGTCTACCTTGCCCGCGACCGCTTCCGCGAGCGGCAGGTGGCGCTGAAGATCGTCCGCTCGACGCACGGCGCCGGCGAGGACCGCAAGCAGCTCGAGCACCTCTGGCTCAACGAGATGCGCCTGGCGGGGCGCCTGCGGCACCCCTACATCCTCGAGATCTACGAGGCGGGCAACGAGGACGGCCACAGCTTCCTCGTGATGGAGTACCTGGCCGGCGGCACGCTCTCCTCGTACACCACCGCCGCGACGCTCCTGCCGCCCTCGCGCGTGGCCGACATCGTCTTCAAGGTGTGCCACGCGCTCGAGTACGCCAACACGCAGGGCCTGCTGCACCGCGACGTGAAGCCCGCCAACGTGCTCCTCGCCGCCGACGGCACGCCCAAGATCAGCGACTTCGGCGCTGCCTACCTGCTGGGCGGGGAGCACACGCAGGTGATCGGCGTGGGGACGCTTCCCTACATGCCGCCGGAGCACTTCGAGGGCGTGGAGCCCGGCGTGCAGTTCGACATCTACGCGACGGGCGTCATGGCCTACAACCTCCTGTCGGGCGCCTATCCGCACCGCTCGGAAACGCAGGCCGAGGTCATCAACGAGAAGCTGCAGGGCAAGGTCGTGCCCCTCGCCTCGCGCCGCAAGGACCTGCCCGAGGCGCTGGTGGCCGCGGTGGACCGCGCCATCCAGCGCGACCGCTCGCGGCGCTTCGCCACCTGGCACGAGTTCCGCGAGGCGCTGGCCAGGGCGTTCCCCGAGCTGATCGCCCAATCGGCGACGGTGAGCGAGAGCGCGCGCTTCGAGGCGCTTCGCCGCATCCCCTTTTTCGCGGACTTCTCCGAGACGCAGGTCTGGGAGGCCGTGCGCATCGGCACGCCGCGCTCGCTCGACAAGGGCACGGAGGTGATCGCCGAAGGTTCAGACGACACCACGCTCTACGTGGTGGAATCCGGCGACCTCGAGGTCGTCCACAAGGGCGTGCGGCTCGGGCGCATCGCCACGGGGGAAGCCTGCGGCGAGATCGCCTTCATCGAAGGGGCCGACCGGCCGCGCTCGGCGAGCGTGCGCACGGTGACGCCCACCGAGGTGACCACGTTCTCCGCCGAGTCGCTCAAGCAGGCCTCGGGGAAGCTGCAGGCCGCCTTCGGGCGCGCGATCGTGAAGCTCCTCGTGCGCCGGCTCATCCACTCCAACGACCGCTACGTCGTGGCCATCCGGGCGAAGGGCGGCGCGAAGTARCGSGRGGCTKCCGMYMCCRTAGGCGKSCCCTGSCCCGAAGTGTGACAATCGGGCCYTCGYMTCGSGAGGYCMCCGTCCCGTGACGTTCGCCCGAACGAAGATCCAGGCGCCCCGCCCCCGCGCCACGTGCATCGAGCGCGGGGCCCTCGAGKCCCGCCTCGCCSAGGCGCTGGCSRCSCRGCGCGTGGCGCTCGTGTGCGCGCCSGCGGGCTACGGCAAGACGACGCTGCTCGTCCGGGCGCTCGGGCGCCTGCCGGACCCGAATGCCATCGCCTGGGTGTCGGCCGATCCCGGCGACGACCTGCAGCGCCTGCTCGAATGCCTGCTGGCCGCCCTCGAGCCCTTCGATCCCCCGTGGCGGGTGGCTCCGGAGTCGCTGGTCCAGCGCGTGGCGCACTCGGCGCGGGAGCGGCACGCCGTGGCCGCGGAGTTCATCAACACGCTGGAGGCCTGCGAGATCGCGCACGGCGTCCTGGTCATCGACGACCTTCACCGCGTCGAGGATCCCGCGGCCTTCGCCTTCCTGGACCCGGTGGTCGAGCGCCTGGGCCGGCGCTGGAGCCTCGCGCTCGCCTCGCGCACGGAGCCCGCGCTCAACCTCGCGCGCGTGCGCGCCGCCGGCGAGCTCGCGGAATTCCGCCAGCTGCAGCTTCGCTTCGCCCGCGACGAGGCTCGGCAGCTGGCGGCCACCGCCGGCCTCGACCCGGCGCTCGCCGATCGCGTCTTCGACCGCACCCAGGGCTGGCCCGCGGGGCTGCGCATGGCGATCGGCGCGGCCGAGCCTGCCGCCGTCGAGCGCGCGCTGCGAAGCGGCGAGCGCCAGGTCTTCGAGTACCTCTCCACCGAGGTGCTCGACCAGTTGCGCCCCGAGCTCGCCGACTTCCTGCTGCGAACGAGCGTGCTCTCCGAGCTGGCGCCCGCGCGCTGCGCCGAGGTCACCGGCCGCGCCGACGCGGCCGCCATGATCGTCGAGATCGAGCGCCTGGGACTCTTCGCGGACGCGCTCGAGGGCTCCGCGCAGACGTTGCGCCTGCACGACCTCTTCCGCGACGCCATGCGCGAGCAGCTGCAGCAGCGCGACGCCGCGCTGTTCGAGGAGATGCGCCGGCGCGCCGCGGCCACGGAGCCCGACGCCGTGCGCCGCGTCGCGCTCCTGCTGGAGGCGGGCGAGCCCGGGGAGGCGGCGCGCCAGGCGCTCGCGCACGGCCCCGCGCGGCTGGTCGCCGCCGGCCCCGCGGGCGCGGTGAACCTCATCGGGCTCTTTCCTCCGGGGCTGCGCGAGAGCCTTCCCGAGCTCGCGATGCTGCGCGGGCTCGTGGCCTGGATGGAATGGGACTTCGCGGGGATGCTGGCGCATTTCGAGCGCGCGGACCACGGCTTCGCGGCGGCCGGGAACGACGACCGCTCGCGCTTCGCGCGCGCCTACCGCGTCACCGGGCTCATCGCCCTGGGCCGGCTCGCGGAGGCCGCGGAGCTCCTCGAGACGATTCGTCCCGGGACGGTGGCGGAGGACACCGCGATCGTGGCGCTGAATGCCCGCATCTGGCTGTCCATCGACACCGGGCGCCTCGCGCTCGTGGCGCCCACGCTCGAGGAGATGGTCGGCCGGCTGGAGCGGGCCGGCCGCTTCGAGCTCTGGTACCACACGTCGACGCCGCTGCGCGTGCCGGGACTGCCCGGCATCGCGCGGCCCCTCCTGCGCCACGCCGAGCTCATGCTGCGGGAGGCGGGCGACGAGCCCACGGTGCTGCGCCCCATCGCGCTGCTCGCGCAGGGCTGGTGCGCCGCGTGGCGCGGGGATCTCGCGCAGGCCGCGCGGCTGCGCGAGCAGGCGCGTGACGAAGCGGCGTGGTCCGGGGAGACGGGCGCGGTGCGCGCGCACCTGCTCACGCTCGCGGCGCTGACCCACGCGATGGCGGGCGAGACGCAGCCGGCGCTCGCCGCGGCCGCCGAGCGGCTTCGCCAGCGGCTGCCGAACTCCGGCGCATGGGGTCGATACCTCATCGGGACCTTCGCCGCCCGCGTCGCCGCGGCATGCGCCGACCTTCCCGCGCTGCGCGAGGCGCTGGACGAGACGCGAAGCGCGCTTGCCGAGCTCGAGCGCGAGGGCCGGCGCCCCGACACCCGCCCGCTCGTGCCGGCGAGGGGACAGCTCGCGTGGCTCGAGGGCCGTGGCGACGAGGCGCTCGCCCTGTGGCGCGAGGCGCTCGCCGAGGAAGAGGCCATCGACGTCTACGGCCAGGCCTCGGAAACGCGGGTGCGCGTGGCGGGGGCGGTCGCGCAGGGCGGCGACCTTCGCGGCGCCGCGCGGGAACTGGGACCGGTATTCGCGCGCGCGCAGGTCGACGGCGGGCCGGGCGGGGCATTGCTCGCCGGCACCGTGCTCCGTCGCCTCGCCGCCATGGACTGGGGCGAGGCGCTGCCGGCGGCGCAACAGGCGCAGCTTCGCGCCTGGGCCTCGCCGGGCCCGGCGAGCGCCCCCGGCGCCGAGGGCCTTTCGGCACGCGAGCTCGAGGTGCTCGAGCGCCTCGCGGCCGGAGACAGCAACAAGCTCATCGCGCGCGCGCTGGACCTGAGCCCGCACACCGTCAAGCGCCACGTGGCCAACATCCTGGGCAAGCTCGGCGTCGAGACCCGCGGCCAGGCCGCGGCCTGGTTCGCCCGCCGCTCCCGCTAGCCGATCTCCGGTCCCCGCTGGCCCGCCCCGGGCCCGCCGATGGCTCCTCGCGGGCCCCGGCAATGGCTCCTTCGGGCGATTCGACCCGCGGCCGCGCTCCCCAAACTGCCGGCGTGCGTGGCGATTGCCGCCCGCGAATCCCGGAGCTGCGGATGTCCCGTCCTCTCATTACCGTCTTCGGCGCCACCGGCGCGCAAGGCGGCGGCCTGGCCGCCGCGATCCTCGGCGACCCGGAGCGCCGATTCGCGCTGCGCGCCGTGACGCGCCGCCCCGACTCGCCGCCGGCCCTTGCCCTCGCGTGGGCCGGGGCGGAAGTCGTCGCCGCCGATCTCGACGACGAGTCGAGCGTGCGACGCGCCATGCGCGGCGCCCACGGCGCCTTCTGCACCACCAGCGCCTGGGAGCACCGCTCGCCCGAGCGCGAGCTGCGGCAGGCGCAAGGCCTCGCGCGCGCGGCCCGCGAGGCGGGCGTGCGGCACGCCGTCTGGACGACCCTCGAGGACACGCGCGACTTCATCCCGGCGCGCGAAGACGGGATGGCGCCATCCGGCGCACGCTACAACGTCCCCCACTACGACGTGAAAGGCGAGGCCAACCACGCCTTCGTGGCGAGCGGCGTGCCGACCACCTTCCTCTACACCTCGTTCCGGTGGGATTGCCTCGCCCACCCCGCGCTGGCGCCCCGCCGCGGTCCCCAGGGCCATTTCGCGCTGCGGCTGGCGACGGGAAATGCCCGGCTTCCCGGCATCGCCGCCGCGGACATCGGACGCTGCGCGTACGGCCTCTTCGGCATGGGCGAGGAGGTCGCGGGCAAGTCCGTCGGCATCGCCGGCGAGCACCTCACGGGCCGGCAGATGGCCGAGCAGCTCGCGCTCGCGCTCGGCGAGCCGGTGACGCACCTGGACCTGCCGCCGGAGCCGCGCGAGCCGCTGGGCCCCGCCGGCGCCACCGAGCTCGCCGCGATGTTCCGCTTCCACCGCGACTACGAGCGTGCCTGCTGCGACGCGCGCAGCGTGTCCTGCGCCCGGGAGCTCAACCCGCGCCTGCTCACCTTCGCCGGCTGGCTCGCGCTGCACAAGGCGCGCCTCGCGCTCGCCCTGGGCCTTTCGCTCCCGCTCGCCTCCGGCGCCGGCGCGCCGGCGATCCCGCCCCTGCCCGCGAGCCTGCACGACACCGGTCTCTTCGAGCCCGGCACCACGACCGTGCGCGCGGAGAACCTCCCCTTCTCGCCGCAGTACCCGCTCTGGTCCGACGGCACCACGAAACGGCGCTGGATCCGGCTGCCGGCGGGAAGCGCCATCGACGCCTCGCGCCCCGACGCGTGGGAGTTCCCGCGCGGCACGCGGCTGTGGAAGGAGTTCGCCTTCGGGCGCCCCCTCGAGACCCGCTACATCGAGCGCCTGGCCGACGGCTCTTGGCGCTTCGCCACGTACGTGTGGAACGAGGCGGGTACCGCGGCCGCGCTCGCGCCCGAAGACGGCCTCGAGGTCCGTCCCGTGATTGGTGCACCCGGCGGGCGCTACGCGCTGCCCTCGCGCGCCGACTGCCTCGCCTGCCACGAGGGCCCGTCCGTGCCCGTGCTCGGCTTCTCGGCGCTGCAGCTTTCGCCGGACCGCGACCCGCTCGCGCCGCACGCGCAGGCGCCGCGACCGGAGCACGAGAATCTCGCCACGCTCTCCCGGCGCGGGCTGTTGCGCGACCTGCCGCAGGCGCTCCTCGACAGGCCTCCCCGCATCGCGGCGCCGGACGCGACCTCGCGCGCGGCGCTGGGCTACCTGCACGGCAACTGCGGTCACTGCCACAACGACGGCGCCCTCGGCGGCGTGGAACTCGCGCTCGCCCAGAAGGCGGCCGACGACGGGGAGAGCACGCGGCGCGCACTGGCCTCGCTCGTGGGGCGCACGAGCCGGTTCCGCCCGCGCGACGCCGCCGCCGTGACCCGCGTCCAGCCGGGCCATCCCGAATCCAGCGTCCTCGTCGCGCGCCTGAAGACGACGAACCCCTCCGCACGCATGCCGCCCCTCGGCGTGCAGGTCGCCGACCGCGAAGGCATCGGCCTCGTGGAGCGCTGGATCCGTGAAGTCCTTCCCTCGACCCGCAACATCAACCTGGAGTGATCGCCATGAAACGAAGACTCGAACGACCCCGCGCGCGCCCGCTGGCGCTCGCGCTCGCCCTCGCCCTGCCCGCTCTCGCCGCCACCGCGCTGCAGGCGCTCGCCGCCGGCGTGACCGAGAAGGCCGACGCCGCCACCGTCGAGCGCGGCCGGTACCTCGTGAGCACCTCGGCCTGCCACGACTGCCACACGCCCTGGAAGATGGGCGCCAAGGGGCCCGAGCCCGACATGACCCGCATGCTCTCCGGCCACCCGCAGGATCTCGCGGTGTCGCCGCCGCCGAAGCTGCAGGCGCCGTGGATGGCCGCGTTCGCGGCGACCAACACCGCCTGGTCCGGGCCCTGGGGCGTGAGCTTCACCGCGAACCTCACGCCCGACCCGGAGACGGGCCTGGGCAAGTGGACGCTTCGCAACTTCACCGAGACCATCCGCACCGGCCGCCACATGGGCCGCGGGCGCCCCGTGCTGCCGCCCATGCCGATTCCCGTGTACCGCAACTTCACCGACGCGGACCTCGCGGCGATCTACGCCTACCTGCAGTCGATCCCGCCGATCTCCAATCGCGTGCCGGAACCCCTGCCGCCCTCGGACAAGGTCGCCGGGAACTGAGCGGGCGCGCCAGGGCGCGCATGACGGGGGTCATTGCCTTTCGCGGACCGATGCGCATGATGGCGGGTTCGAGCCGGCCATCCATGCGCACGGCCCCACAACGAGAGGAGGAACGACCATGAAACCGCATCGCGCCCTCGCCGCGCTCGCCGCACTCGCCGCCGCCCTGGCCACGGCCACGGCCGCCATCGCCCAGGGTTTCCCGTCGCGGCCCGTCACGATGGTCGTGCCCTTCGCGGCCGGCGGCCCCGTGGACACCGTCGCGCGCATCCTCGCCGAACCCATGCGCAAGTCGCTGGGCCAGGCGATCGTGGTGGAAAGCACCACCGGCGCCGGCGGAAGCCTCGGCGTGGGACGGGTGGCGCGCGCCGCGCCCGATGGCTACACCCTCTCCATCGGCCACTGGAGCACGCACGTGGTGAACGGCGCCGTCTACCAGCTCAACTACGACCTGCTGAACGACCTGGAGCCGGTGGCGATGATCGGGGGCAACCCGATGATCGTCGTCTCCAAGCCCGGCGTGGAGGCGARGAACCTGAAGGAATTCGTCGACTGGGTGAAGGCCAACCAGGCGAAGGTGAACGTGGGCACCGCGGGCGCGGGCTCCTCGACCCACATCGCCGGCATCTACTTCSMGAACGAGATCGGCGSGAAGCTGCAGTTCATCCCCTACAAGGGCACGGGGCCGGCGATGCAGGACCTCATGGGCGGCCAGATCGACATGATCGTGGACCAGCTCTCCAACTCCATCCCGCAGGTGAAGGCCGGCCGCATCAAGGGCTACGCCATCACCGCGAAGGAGCGCTCGCCGGCCGCGCCCGACGTGCCCACCGTGGACGAGGCGGGCCTGCCGGGGCTGCACATCAGCATCTGGTACGGCATCTGGGCGCCGAAGGGCACGCCGAGGGAAGTCGTCGCGAAGCTCAACCACGCCGTGAAGGACGCGCTCGCCGACGCCGACACGCGCAAGCGCCTCGCCGACCTGGGCATGGAGATCGTTCCCCTCGAGCGGCAGAGCCCGGAGGCGCTGGGGGCGCACCAGAAGGCCGAGATCGAGAAGTGGTGGCCCATCATCAAGGCCGCCAACATCAAGCTCAACTAGGGCGCGGCATCACCCCACGAGCGAGCGCGCGATCCCCATCCAGAGCGAGGAGCCGGCGAGCGCCAGCATCGCGGGCTGCGAGGCCACGAGGAAGATCCCCCCGCGCAGGAAGGCGGGATGCAGCCGGCGGTTCCTCGCCGTGTCCCACGCGATGCACGCGATCGCGAGGAGGTCCGTGATCGCGAAGAAGGCGACGATCCCGCCGGCATGCAGCGCGTCGAACGGCAGGCGCGCGATGGCGGGCGTGAGCATCGAGATGGTCGCGAGCAGCATGAGGCGCTTGTGCCAGTCCGGGCGGCGGCGGTTGGCGATCGCCGCGGCCACCAGCGCGCCGAAGACGAGGATCACGCCCAGCGGGATCGCGAGGAAGACCAGCGGCGGCGGCCCCGGGGAGATGCCGCGCCGGGCGCCCTCGATCGCGGTGGCTATCCCCATGACCACGACGAGCGCGGCAAACGCGGCGCCGAACATTCCCAGCCGGCGGTGCAGGTCGACGCGGCGCGCGGCCACGAGGCTCGCCTGCACGCCGAAGAGCACGATCCACCCCGTCATCACCACGCCGTGCAGGTGCACGAGGCCGGGGAGCTCGGGAGCGTCGAAGGCCTTCCCGAGGTACCAGGTACGCGCGAAACCGATGAAGACGAGGAGCGCGGCGATGACGGCGGCGAGGCCGTAGAAGCGGCGTTCCGCGTTTCGGGAGCTTTCCTGGCCGATCGTTGCCATGCTGCCTCCCTTTCCCGGGGTTTACCGGCGGGTTCGCGGCGGGCTGCGCCGACGCGAGGATCCGCGGAGGCTACACCTGTCGCGGCGCTCCCGCCAGCGCG
>PQAI01000191.1 GCA_003105245.1 Betaproteobacteria bacterium
GGCGCCCACGACGTGGCGAAGTTCATGCCCGAGGGCATGCAGGCGGCAGGCACCGCGATGCACCGTTCCGCGAGCCGATTCGCGGTCGAGGCCGCCAACGCCGGCGCGACGGGCGACACGAGGAAGGCCCTCGCCGCCCTGGCGGACGTGACCGCGCAATGCGTCGCTTGCCACGCCGCCTACCGCATGAAATGAACCCGATGCCTCCCCTCTCCCCGGGGGTCCCCAACTCGTTGGGGCCAGCCAATGACAGAGGGGCCGGGGGTGAGGGTCAGTCCGCCGTCGTGGCGACGTGCTTCGGCGCGCCCTTGAGGCCGGCGGCATCGCGCAGGAAGGCCGCCTTGTCCGTGCCTTCCCAGGTGAACTCGGGCTCCTCGCGGCCGAAGTGGCCGTACGCCGCCGTCTTCTGGTAGATGGGGCGCAGGAGATCGAGCATGGTGACGATGCCCTTCGGGCGAAGGTCGAAGTGCTCCATGACGAGCCTGGCGATCTTTTCGTCGGGAATGACGCCCGTGCCCTCGGTATAGACCGTGACGTTCATCGGCCTGGCCACCCCGATCGCGTAGGCCACCTGCACCTGGCACTGGCGCGCGAGCCCCGCCGCGACCACGTTCTTCGCGACGTAGCGGGCCGCGTAGGCCGCGGAGCGGTCGACCTTGGAGGGATCCTTGCCGGAGAACGCGCCGCCGCCGTGCGGGCAGGCGCCGCCGTAGGTGTCGACGATGATCTTGCGGCCGGTCAGGCCGCAGTCGCCCTGCGGGCCGCCGACGACGAAGCGGCCGGTCGGGTTGATGAGGTACTTGGTCTCGGCCGTGAGCCACTCCTTGGGCAGCACGGGCTTGATGATCTCCTCGCGCACGGCCTCGTAGAACTGGTCCGTCATCCTGTGGCCCAGGCTCTGCTCGGGCGAGTGCTGCGTGGAAAGCACCACCGTGTCGATGCTGTGCGGCCTGCCGTCCACGTAGCGCATCGTGACCTGGCTCTTGGCGTCGGGGCGCAGGAACGGCATGCGGCCGTCCTTGCGCAGCTGGGCCTGGCGCTCCACGAGCCGGTGCGCGTAGTGGATCGGCGCCGGCATGAGCACCGGCGTCTCGTCGCACGCGTAGCCGAACATGAGGCCCTGGTCGCCCGCGCCGGTGTTCAGGTGGTCGTCGCTCGCGTGGTCCACGCCCTGGGCGATGTCGTTGCTCTGCTTGTCGTAGCAGACCATGACGGCGCAGCCCTTGTAGTCGATGCCGTACTCGGTGTTGTCGTAGCCGATGCGCTTGATCGTGTCGCGCGCCACCTGGATGTAGTCCACGTGCGCGTTGGTCGTGATCTCGCCGGCCATCACCACCAGGCCGGTGTTGCACAGCGTCTCGGCCGCGACTCGCGAGCGGGGGTCCTGCGCTAGAATGGCGTCGAGAACGGCGTCGGAAATCTGGTCGGCCACCTTGTCCGGGTGGCCCTCGGAGACCGATTCCGAGGTGAAGAGGTAGTTCGATTTCATCGGGTTCGCCCCACAGTCGCGGTTGAACCCGCGATTTTAGCAAAACTTCCGTTCCCGCCGGCCGCGGCGGCCCTGCCTTGAGACTCCTGCTCCGGTTCCTCGCCTGGCTGGACCTCCCCGCGAACCACCGCCTGGGCGCGGCCGCGGGCCGGCTCGTCTATCTCCTGTCGACCCGCTTCCGGCTGCGCACCCTCGAGAACCTCGGGAACGCCGGCATCGCGCCCGACGACCGGTCCCTGCGCGAGCTCGCGCGGGCGAACGCCGCGGAGATCGGCAAGGGCGCCGCCGAGCTCGCCTGGGCGCTCTTCCGCCCCGCGGAGCAGGTTGCCGGACTGGTGCGTGAGCTCGACGGCTGGGAGTGCGTCGAGCGGCTGCGCTCGTCGGGGCGGCCCATCGTCTTCGTCACGCCGCACCTGGGCGGCTACGACATCGCCGGGCGCTACCTCTGGACGCGCCTGCCCATCATGGCGATGTACCGCCCGCACAAGCTGGGCTGGCTGGACGAGGTGATCCGCGAGGGCCGCAACCGGGGCGCCGCCCCCGACGGCTCCAACGTGGCGCCGGCCACGCTCGCCGGCGTGCGCATGCTCCTTCGCCACCTGAAGAAGGGCGGCTGCACCGTGATCCTGCCCGACCAGGTGCCCGGCGAAGGCGAGGGCGAGTGGGTCGACTTCTTCGGGCGGCCGGCGTACACGATGACCCTCACGGGGCGCCTGCAGGAGTCCTCCGGGGCCGCCCTCGTGTTCTGCTTCGCCGAGCGCCTGCCCGAGGGGCGGGGCTTCCGCCTGCACCTGCGCGCTCGCGAGGAGCCGCTGCCGGCCGACCGCCGCGAGGCCACGCTGGCCGTGAACCGCGGCGTGGAGGAGCTCATCCGGCTCGCGCCGGCGCAGTACCTCTGGGGCTACAACCGCTACAAGCGGCCGGCGGGCGCGCCGCCCGCGCCCGGGGCGATCCGGTGGTGATCCTCCGCCGCCTGGGCTCGTGGCTCGCGGTGGCCGTGCTGTGGCTGCTGCACGGGCTGCCCACGCCCGCCCTCGCGGCCCTCGGGCGCGGCGCGGGGCGGCTGCTCTATCGCTTCGGGCGCGGGCGCGTCACCGACGTGAACCTCGCGCTGTGCTTCCCGGACATGCCGGCGGCGGAGCGCAAGGCCCTCGCGATCCGCCACTTCGAGGCGCTCGGCCGCAACGCGCTCGAGCTGGGCGTGCTGTGGTTCGGCAGCGACGCGCGACTCAAGAACATGGTGAAGCTCGTCGGCGCGGAGAACCTCGAGGGCTGGCGCGA
>PQAI01000192.1 GCA_003105245.1 Betaproteobacteria bacterium
GCGGAAGCGCCGAAGCCCGCCGAACCCGCCAAGGCGCCCGAGACCAAGGTCGCAGAGGCGCCCAAGCCTGCCGAAGCCGCCAAGCCTGCGGAAGCCCCCAAGCCCGCGGAAGGAGCGAAACCCGCGCCGCCCAAGCCCGCGCCCGCGAAGAAGCCCCCGCCGCCGCCGCCCGAGCCGGACCTGATGGACCAGGTCATGGACAACCTGCCCGTGATCGTGGGCGGGGTCGGCGCGCTCGGCGCGCTCGGTCTCGGCGGGTTCCTTTTCATGCGCCGTCGTCGACAAAGAGAGGAGGCTGGTCCATCGAGTTCGATGACCAGTGCGTTTCCCTCGGACCTGAAGCCCGCCACCGTCACCGGCAAGGCCGGCGGCGGCCTGGTCGACACCGGCAACAGCTCGTTCCTCACCGACTTCGACAAGACCGGCCCGGGCACGATCGACACCGACGAGGTCGATCCGGTCGCCGAGGCCGAGGTCTACATCGCCTACGGCCGCGATGCGCAGGCCGAGGAGATCCTCAAGGAGGCGATGGCGCGCGACAAGAGCCGGCACGAGATCGCGCTGAAGCTCCTCGAGATCTACCACGCCCGCAAGAGCGCCACCGCCTTCGAGAACGTCGCCAAGGAGCTGCGCGCGGCCGCGGGGGAATCCAGCCCCACCTGGCTCAAGGCCGCGGCGATGGGCGCCCAGATCGACCCGACCAACCCGCTCTATGGCGGAGCCGCGGGCGCCGCGCCTGCCTTCGAGGCGGCCGCCCCCGCGCCGAAGCCCAACCTCGACTTCGACCTCGACTCGTCGTCGTCCGCCGCCGCCGCGGCGCCCGCGCCCGAGGCCTCCAGCTTCGACCTCGACCTGGGCACGGAAAAGCCCCCGCAGCCGGACCTGCCCGTCTCCGCGGAGGCGCCAGCCCTCGACTTCGACCTCGCGCCCTCCGCGGCGCCGGCGGCCGTCGACGTGTCCCTCACCGCGGAAGCGCCGAAGGAGGAGAAGTCCTCGTTCGACTTCGACCTGTCGGGACTCGATTTCCCGGGCTCGTCGACGCCGTCGGCCGCGGCAGCGCCCGCTCCCGACCTCGACCTGGGCACGGAGCAGCCCGCGGCTGCGCCATCCGCGTCCCTCAGCCTCACCGACCTCGACCTGGGCGAAAGCGCCGGGGGAGGCGGCAGCGACGCGGTGGGCACCAAGCTCGAGCTCGCCAAGGCCTACCTCGAGATCGGGGACAAGGACGGCGCGCGCGAGATCCTGCAGGAAGTGGCGAAGGAAGGATCGGCTGCGCAGAAGGCCGAAGCGCAGAACCTGATCGCCTCGCTCTGACCTCTTCGCTGTTGCAAGTCGCTTGATCGGCGGGGCTCCCCCCGCCGATTTCTTTCCCGGCCCATGCGAATCGCCCTCGGACTCGAGTACGACGGCGCGCCCTTCTGCGGGTGGCAGCACCAGCCCGCGGGATGCGGCGTGCAGGACCACCTCGAGTCCGCCCTGGCCTCCTTCGCCGACGCCCCCGTCTCCACGGTGGCGGCCGGCAGGACGGACGCCGGCGTGCATGCGCGCGCCCAGGTGGTGCACTTCGACACGGACGCGGTGCGCGACGAGCACGCATGGGTGCGCGGACCCAACGCGTCGCTTCCGGGCGCGCTGCGCGTGGTGTGGGCCCGGCGCGTGCCGGCGGACTTCCACGCGCGCTACCACGCGCTCTCGCGCACCTACGAGTACCTGCTGCTGGACGACCCCGTGGCGCCTGCGCTGCTGCGCGCCAAGGCGGGTTGGTTCCACCGCCGCCTGGACGTGGAGGCGATGCAGGAGGCCGCGCGCCTGCTTCCCGGCGAGCGCGACTTCAGCGCCTTCCGCGACGCGCAGTGCCAGGCCCGGTCGCCGGTGCGCGACCTGCGCGAGGCGCGGGTCGAGCGGGTGGGTCCGCTCGTGGTCTTCACGCTGCGCGCCAACGCCTTCCTGCACCACATGGTGCGGAACATCGTGGGCAGCCTCGTGTACGTCGGTGCGGGCCGCCAGCCGCCGGCGTGGATCGGCGAGCTCCTCGCCGCCCGCGATCGCCGCCAGGCCGCGCCGACCTTCGCCCCCGACGGCCTGTACCTGTCGGCCATCGAGTATGATCCCTCGCTCGGCCTGCCGGCCTTCCGGCCGAGCCCTCTCCTGCCCCTGCCATGAACGCGCACCGAACCCGCGTCAAGATCTGCGGCATCCGCGACCCGCGGATGGCGGTGGCCGCGGCGCGTGCCGGCGCGGATGCGATCGGCCTCGTCTTCCACCCGGCGAGCCCGCGGGCGGTGGAGGTGGAAGCCGCGCGCGAGATCGCGCGCGCCGTCCCGCCGTTCGTGACCGTGGTGGGCCTCTTCGTCGACCGCGACGAGGACGGCATCCGCGCGATCCTCGGGCGCGTTCCCCTGGGCATGCTGCAGTTCCACGGCGACGAACCGCCGCAATTCTGCGACCGCTTCGGGCTGCCCTGGATCCGGGCCGTGCGGGTCGGGCCGGGGGTCGATTTGATAGAATGCGAGGGTCGCTTCTCGAGCGCGGCCGCCTTGCTGCTGGATGCGCAGGTGCCCGGGCAGTACGGGGGCACCGGCACCCCGTTCGACTGGACCCTCGTGCCGCGCGCACTGAGCCGCCCGGTGGTGCTCTCGGGCGGGCTGGACGCGGGCAACGTGGGCGCGGCCATCCGCGCCGTGAAGCCCTGGGCGGTCGACGTCTCCAGCGGCGTGGAGTCCGCGCGCGGCGTGAAGGACGCGGCCCGGATCGAGGAATTCGTGAGGAGTGTGAGAGATGCAGATGCGAGAGCCGGTGGCTGACAGCCGGCAGCCGGCCGCCTACGACCTGCCCGACGCCACCGGCCATTTCGGCCCGTACGGCGGCACCTTCGTGGCCGAGACCCTGCAGGCCGCCCTGGCGGAGCTGCGCGAGGCCTACGAGGCCTGCCGCAAGGACCCGGCCTTCCAGGCCGAGCTCGCCTACGAGCTCGAGCACTATGTCGGCCGCCCGAGCCCGGTCTACCATGCCAGGCGGCTTTCGGACGAACTGGGCGGCGCGCAGATCTACCTCAAGCGCGAGGACCTCAACCACACCGGCGCCCACAAGGTGAACAACACGATGGGGCAGGCGCTCGTCGCTCGCCGCATGGGCAAGCCGCGCGTGATCGCGGAGACGGGCGCGGGACAGCACGGCGTGGCCACGGCCACCGTGGCCGCGCGCTACGGGATGGAATGCGTGGTCTACATGGGCACGGAGGACATCGCCCGCCAGGCCCAGAACGTCTACCGGATGAAGCTCCTGGGCGCCACCGTGGTGCCGGTCTCGAGCGGCTCGCGCACGCTGAAGGACGCGCTCAACGAGGCCATGCGCGACTGGGTCACCAACGTCGCCAACACGTTCTACATCATCGGGACCGTGGCCGGCCCGCACCCCTATCCCATGATGGTGCGCGACTTCAACTCCGTCGTCGGCAAGGAGTGCCTGGTGCAGATGCCCGCGCTCGCCGGGCGCCAGCCGGACTACGTGCTCGCGTGCGTCGGCGGCGGCTCCAACGCCATGGGCATCTTCCATCCCTACATCCCGCACGAGGGCGTGAAGCTCATCGGCGTGGAGGCGGGCGGCCTCGGCATCGCCACGGGCAGGCACGCCGCGACGCTCTCCGCCGGCTCCCCGGGCGTGCTGCACGGCAACCGCACCTATCTCATGCAGGACGCCGACGGCCAGATCCTCGAGACGCACTCCATCTCCGCAGGCCTCGACTATCCCGGCGTGGGGCCCGAGCACGCCTGGCTCAAGGATTCCGGCCGCGCCTGCTACGTGTCGATCACCGACGACGAGGCGCTCGCGGCCTTCCACACGCTCTGCCGCACGGAGGGCATCATCCCGGCGCTCGAGTCGAGCCACGCGGTGGCGCACGCGATGAAGATGGCGCCCTCGCTGCCGAAGGACCGCATCCTGCTCGTGAACCTCTCGGGCCGTGGCGACAAGGACATGCACACGGTGGCCAAGGCCTCCGGGATCACCTTCTGAGCGCCAGCCCGCCGCCGGACCCGCACGAGCCTCCATGAGCCGAATCGCAGCCACCTTCGAACGACTCCGCGGCGAGCGCCGCGCCGCCCTCGTGCCCTTCGTGACGGCGGGCGACCCGTCGCCCGCGCACACGCTGGGGATCATCCGCTCCCTGGTGGCGAACGGCGCCGACGTGATCGAGCTGGGCGTTCCCTTCTCCGATCCCATGGCCGACGGACCCACCATCCAGCGCGCCTCCGAGCGCGCTCTGCGCGCCGGGACGGGGCTCGCGCTGATCCTCGACACCGTGCGCCAGTACCGCCGGGAGGACGACCGCACGCCGATCGTGCTCATGGGCTACGCCAACCCCGTCGAGCACATGGGCGTGGCCGCGTTCGCCGCGCGCGCGAAGGAGGCCGGCGTCGACGGGGTCCTCATCGTCGACTACCCGCCGGAGGAAAGCGCGGCCTGGGTGCAGGCGCTGGCCGGCGCGGGGATCGACCCGATCTTCCTGCTCTCGCCCACGTCCTCGGAAGCGCGCATCGACCTCGTCTCGCGCATGGCGAAGGGATACATCTACTACGTCTCCCTCAAGGGCGTCACGGGGGCGGCGAACATCGACACCGCGGACGTGGAGCGCATGCTCGCGCGCATCCGCGCGAGCACCTCCGTCCCGGTGGGCGTGGGATTCGGCATCCGCGAGCCGGAGACGGCGCGCGCCATCGCCCGCTTCGCCGACGCCGTGGTGATCGGCAGCCGCATCGTGGAGGAGATCGAGCGCGCCGAGCCCGACCGCGCGGCGGCGCAGGCCGGCGCCACCCTGGCCGCCTTCCGCGCGGGCGTGGACGCCGCGGCAAGGGACAAGGCCGCCGCATGAGCTGGTTCCGCAAGCTCCTGCCCCCGAAGATCAAGCGGGAGGAGGGCGCGCACCGCAAGGCGGTCCCCGAGGGTCTGTGGAGCAAGTGCCCCTCGTGCGAGGCCGTGCTCTACTTCACCGACCTCGAGAAGAACCTGCACGTCTGCCCGAAGTGCGGCTTCCACAACCGCCTCAACTCGCGCCAGCGGCTCGACGCCTTCCTCGACGCCGAAGGGCGCGCGGAGTTCGCCTCCGAGGTCGTGCCCCTCGATCCGCTCAAGTTCAAGGACAGCCGCAGGTACGTCGAGCGCCTGTCCGAGGCCGAGAAGGAGACGGGGGAGACCGACGCCCTCGTCGTGATGCAGGGGTCGGTGAAGTCCGTGCCGCTGGTCGCCGCGGCGTTCGAATTCGAGTTCCTGGGCGGATCGATGGGCTCCGTGGTCGGCGAGCGTTTCGTGCGCGGCGTGCAGGCCTGCTGCGACGAGCGCCTGCCCTTCGTGTGCTTCACGGCCACTGGCGGGGCGCGCATGCAGGAAGGGCTCCTTTCCCTCATGCAGATGGCCAAGACCACGGCCGCGCTGCACCAGCTCTCCGCGGCCCGCCAGCCGTTCATCTCGGTGCTCACCGATCCCACCATGGGTGGCGTGTCCGCGAGCTTCGCCATGATCGGCGACGTCGTGATCGCCGAGCCCGGCGCGCTCGTGGGCTTCGCCGGGCCGCGCGTCATCGAGCAGACCGTGCGCGAGACGCTGCCCGAGGGCTTCCAGCGCGCCGAGTTCCTGCTCGAGAAGGGCGCCATCGACATGATCGTCGACCGCCGCGAGATGCGCGATCGCGTGGCGCGCCTCATCGCGCTGCTCAAGCGCGAGCCGGCGCCGGAGGCGTGAGCGCCGCGCCCGGGCCCCTCGCCCCCCTGGGGCAGTGGCTCGACTACATCTCCGCGCAGCACCCCGCGAAGATCGCCCTCGGGCTCGATCGCGTGCGCGAGGTCATGGGCCGCATGCGGCTCGCCCTGCCCGCGACTGCGATCA
Organism: Betaproteobacteria bacterium; assembly: GCA_003105245.1. Taxonomy (GTDB): domain Bacteria; phylum Pseudomonadota; class Gammaproteobacteria; order Burkholderiales; family Usitatibacteraceae; genus FEB-7. Next base: position 5,881 of record PQAI01000192.1, read on the forward strand.
CGGTGGGCGGCACGAACGGCAAGGGCTCCACCTGCGCCTACCTGGAGTGCATCCTGCGCACGGCGGGGTACCGKACGGGCCTCTACACCTCGCCGCACCTGCTTCGCTACAACGAGCGCGTGCGCGTCGATGGCGCCGAGGCGGGCGACGCCGAGCTCGCGCGGGACTTCGCGCGCGTCGAGTCGGCGCGGGGCGCCACGCCGCTCACCTATTTCGAGTTCGGCACGCTGGCCGCGCTCGCCGCCTTCGAGCGGCTGCGCGTCGAGGTGGCGATCCTCGAGGTCGGACTCGGCGGCAGGCTCGACGCCGTGAACGCCGTCGATCCCGACTGCGCCATCGTCTCCAGCGTGGACCTCGACCACCAGGCCTGGCTCGGCGACGACCGCGAGGCGATCGCGCGCGAGAAGGCGCACATCTTCCGGCCCGGACGCCCGGCGTTCTTCGGCGATGCGGATCCGCCCGCGAGCCTGGTGGCGCACGCGCAGGCCATCGGCGCGCCCCTGCAGGTGCTGGGGCGCGACTTCCGCGCCGTGCCGCGCGGCGAGCGACAGTGGGACTTCGAGGGGCGGCGCGGCGCCAGGCGGTCGCTGCCGATGCCGGCGCTGCGCGGCCGCTGGCAGCTCGCGAACGCGGCGACCGCGCTCGCCGCGCTCGACGAGCTGGCCGGGCGGCTTCCCGTGTCCCTCGGCGAGGTGAAGCGCGGGCTCACCGGCGTGCGGCTCGCGGGTCGCCTGCAGGTGCTTCCGGGACGTCCCACCGTGGTGCTCGACGTGGCGCACAACCCGCACGCGGCCCGCGCGCTCGCGGCCGGGCTCGGCGAGATGGGCTTCCACGAGAACACCATCGCGGTCTTCGCGATGCTCGCGGACAAGGACATCGGCGCGGTGATCGACGCGGTGAGCTCCCGCGTCGACCGCTGGCACGTCGCCACGGTGCCCGGCGAGCGCGCGGCGAGCGCCTCGCGCGTGGCCGGGCTCCTCGCCGAGCGCGGCCTGGGCGGGCGCACCCGCGTCTTCGCGACGGTGCGCCTCGCCTGGGAGGCCGCGCTTCGGGAGGCGGGGCCGGATGATAGAATTCTCGTTTTCGGCTCGTTCCTGACCGTCGCGGAAGTCCTCGAGGCCGCGCGGTGAATGCCGACCGACATGTCGAACGACCCCACCGCCGAGCAGCTTGAGGTTCGCCGCAAGGGCCGGCAGCGCCTGATCGGCGCGATCGTGCTCGTCCTCCTCGCCGTCGTGTTCGTCCCCATGGTCCTCGACCCCGAACCGCGGCGTGACCGCGTCGAGCCGCTGCTCGCCATCCCGCCCAAGGAAGGTGCCGCCCCGCTACCGGCGGTCGCGAAGGCGCCCGAGCCGGCCCCGGAGCGCGCGGCCGCGGAATCGCCGAAGACCGAGCCCGCCGTCGCCGAAGCCGCGAAGTCGGAGCCTGCGCCACCGGCCACGCCCAAGGTCGAGCCCAAGGCCGARCCGAAGCCTGCYGCCGCGAAGGCCGAGCCGAAGCCCGCCGCCGCGAAGAGCGAGGCGAAGGCCGCCGCCCCGAGGCTGGAGGGCTTCGCCGTCCAGGTGGGGGCCTTCCGGGAAGAGGGAAAGCTCGCCCAGGCCCGGGGCAAGATCGCCGCCGCGAAGCTTCCCCATTACACCGAGCGGCTCGACTCGTCCTCCGGGGAGCTCACCCGCCTTCGCGCCGGCCCCTTCGCGACCCGCGAGGCCGCCGAGAAGGCCGCCGCCCAGCTCAAGCGCGCCGGCCTCGACGGCCGCGTGGTGCCGCTGCCTTGATGAGGCGGGTCCGCGCCCCCATTTCCCGCCTTCCCCTCCGGCCACAACGGGGGGCAAAGCGCATACACTATCGCGGGGTCACGATCCCCGGCCTGAGGGACGCCTGAAGCATGTGCGGAATCGTCGGAGTCGTCGCGCGCAGCCCCGTCAACCAGCTCCTCTATGACGGGCTCACCGTCCTGCAGCACCGCGGGCAGGACGCGGCGGGCATCTGCACGGCCGAGGGCCACAGCTTCCACATGCACAAGGGGCGCGGGCTCGTGCGCGACGTCTTCCGCACGCGCGACATGCGCGGCCTCGTGGGCACCATGGGCATCGCCCACTGCCGCTACCCCACCGCGGGATCGGCCTCGTCGGTCGCGGAGTCGCAGCCCTTCTACGTGAACTCCCCCTTCGGCATCGTGCTGGGGCACAACGGCAACCTGGTGAACGCCGATGACCTTCGCCGCTCGCTCTTCGCCGAGGACCGGCGTCACGTCAACACCAATTCCGACTCCGAGGTGCTGCTGAACGTGCTCGCGCACGAGCTGCAGGACGCCTGCGACGGCGGCCACCGGCTCACGCCGGACGCCATCTTCAAGGCGGTGGGGGGCGTTCACCGGCGCGTGAAGGGCGCCTACGCGGTCGTCGCGATGGTCGCCGGCTACGGCCTGCTCGCCTTCCGGGACCCGAAGGGCATCCGCCCGCTCATCATCGGGCGGGCCGACACGGACAAGGGCGTCGAGTTCCTCGTCGCCTCCGAGAGCGTGGCGCTCGACACGCTCGGCTTCAAGGCCATGCGCGACGTGGCGCCCGGCGAGGCCATCCTCGTCGACCAGAGCGGCAACCTCTACAGCCGCCAGTGCGCCGAGAACCCGTCCCACCATCCCTGCATCTTCGAGTACGTCTACCTCGCGCGCCCGGACTCGGTGATCGACGGGATCTCCGTGTACGAGAGCCGGCGCAACATGGGCAAGAGCCTCGCGGACCGGATCCTCGCCGCCGGGATCGCAGCGGAGATCGACGTCGTCATCCCGATCCCCGACTCGAGCCGGCCCAGCGCGCTCGAGGTCGCCACGAAGCTCGGCAAGCCCTACCGCGAGGGCTTCATCAAGAACCGCTACATCGGCCGCACCTTCATCATGCCGGGGCAGGAGCTGCGCAGGAAGAGCGTGCGCCAGAAGCTCAATGCGATGGCGGTGGAGTTCAAGGACAAGAACGTGCTGCTGGTAGACGACTCGATCGTGCGCGGAACCACCAGCCGCGAGATCGTGCAGATGGCGCGCGAGTGCGGCGCGAGGAAGGTCTTCTTCGCCTCGGCCGCGCCGCCGGTGCGCTTCCCCAACGTCTACGGCATCGACATGCCGACGCGCTCGGAGCTCATCGCAAACGGCCGCGACGAGGACCAGATCGCGGAGGCGATCGGCGCCGACGCCGTCCTCTACCAGGACCTCGCCTCGCTCGTGGCCGACGTGCGCGCCTGCAACCCGGCCATCGAGAGCTTCGACTGCTCCTGCTTCGACGGCGTGTACATCACCGGGGACGTCTCGAGCGACTACCTCGCCGGCATCGAGGCCTCGCGCCACGACGGCGAGTCGGGCGCCGGCACGCGCCTGTCGAGCTACCAGCTCGACCTGGGCCTCCAGGCCGTCGACTGAGGCGCCCATGACCGACGACTACAAGCCCGACACGCTGGGCGTCCGGGCCGGGGGGCTGCGCAGCGACTTTCGCGAGCACTCGGAGGCGCTCTCCCTCACCTCGAGCTTCGTCTTCCGCGATGCCGCGGAGGCGGCGAGGCGCTTCGCCAACGAGGAGCCGGGCAACATCTACTCGCGCTTCACGAACCCGACGGTGACGATGTTCCAGTCGCGCCTGGCCGCCCTGGAGGGCGCGGAAGCCTGCGTGGCGACCTCCACCGGCATGGCGGCCGTCGCGACCATGGCGATGGGGCTGCTGTCCGCGGGCGACCACCTGGTCGCCGCCCGCGGCGTATTCGGCACCGTGGTCCCGCTGTTCAACCAGATCCTGGGGCGCTTCGGGATCGAGACGACGTGGGTGGACCTCGCCGACCTCGACGCGTGGCGCGCCGCGCTGCGCCCGCGCACGAAGCTGCTCTTCGCCGAGACGCCCTCGAACCCCGTCTGCGAGATCGCGGACATCGCGGGCCTCGCGCAAATCGCTCGCGAGGCGGGCGCCATCCTCGCCATCGACAACTGCATGTGCAGCCCCGCCCTTCAGCGCCCGATCGCGCACGGCGCGGACCTGGTGGTGCATTCGGCGACGAAGTACATCGACGGGCAGGGACGGGTGCTCGGAGGCGCCATCGCGGGGCGGCGCGACCTCGTGGAGGGCCCGCTCTTCAATTTCGTGCGCACGGCAGGCCCGGCCCTCTCGCCCTTCAACGCGTGGGTTTGCCTCAAGGGCCTCGAGACGCTGCGGCTGCGGGTGGACGCGCATTCGGCCCGCGCGCTCGAGCTGGCGCGCTGGCTCGAGGCGCACCCGAAGGTCGAGCGCGTGCACTATCCCGGCCTCGCCTCGCACCCGCAGCACGCGCTGGCGATGCGCCAGCAGTCCGCCGGCGGCGGGGTCCTCTCCTTCGTCGTGCGCGGCGGCCGCGAGGCGGCCTGGCGCGTCATCGACGGGACGCGGCTCCTGTCCATCACGGCGAATTTCGGCGACACCAAGACCACGATCTGCCACCCGGCGACGACCACCCACGGGCGCCTGCCTCCCGCCGAGCGCGAGGCCGCCGGGGTCGTCGAGGGCCTGGTCCGCCTGGCGGCGGGCCTCGAGGACGCCGGGGACGTGCGCGCCGACCTCGAGCGGGGCCTCGCGGCCGCCTGAAGCTTTTTTCCGGGCGCGGGCCAACCCCGTGCCCCGTCGACGACGCGCCGCCCACGAGGCGGCGCCCACGCGAAGGAGCTCCATGAAGACGCCGCACGTGTTCCTGATGTGCCCGCCGGAATACTTCGACGTGTCGTACATCATCAATCCGTGGATGCACGGCAACGTGAGGAAGATCGACAACGCGCTCGCGAAGCAGCAGTGGCGCGCGCTCTACGACATCCTCACCGACCACGCGACGGTGCGCCTCGTCCATCCCCAGCCGGGCTCCCCCGACATGGTCTTCACCGCCAACGCGGGACTGGTGCGCGGGCGGCGCTTCCTGGTCTCCCGGTTCCGCTACCCGGAGCGGCAGTACGAGGAGCCGTACTTCGCCGACTGGTTCCTCGACCGCGGCTACGAGGTCATGCTCATGCCGCGCGACGTGCCCTTCGAGGGCGCCGGCGACGCGCTGTTCGACCGCGCGGAGAAGCGCCTGTGGTTCGCCTACGGTCACCGTTCGGTGCTCGCGGCGCGCGAGGCGATCGAGTCCCGGCTCGGGGCACGCGTCGTCCCGCTGAAGCTCACCGACCAGCGCTTCTACCACCTCGACACCTGCTTCTGCCCGCTGGACGGCGGCCACGTCCTCTACTACCCGGCCGCCTTCGACGCGGCCTCGCGCGCCACGATCGAGAAGCTCGTCGCCGCGGACCGGCGCATCGCGGTGGGCGAGGAGGACGCGCTCGCCTTCGCCTGCAATGCCGTGGCGGCGGGCCGGACGATCGTGGTGAACCGGGCGACCACGGCCTTCGTGGACGCCCTGGGCCGGCGCGGGTTCGAGGTGGTGCAGACGCCGCTGTCGGAGTTCATGAAGGCCGGCGGCTCGGCCAAGTGCCTGACGCTGAGGCTGGACGAGGCCTGATTCAGTCCACGGCCACGGCGCGCATCGCCGAAGGGGTGGCCTCGAGGTAGCCGCCGCCCTCGTACCAGTCGGGCAGCACCCAGCGCACGCAGGCGCGCCCCGCGGCCCCGAGCTCGTGGCGCGCGGGACGATGCGTGTGGCCGTGAACGAGCACGCGGCAGCCCGAGGAGGCGAAGGCCTGCTCGACCGCCTCCGGGGCCACGTCCATGATGTCCTCGCCCTTGCCCTCCTTGGCGCCCTCGCTGTCCTTGCGCATGCCGCGCGCGATGGCGATGCGCTCCTCGATCGGCCTGGCGAGCGCCGCGGCCTGCCAGGCCGGGTTGCGCACCTGCGCGCGGAAGGCGAGGTAGGCGCGGTCGCCGGTGCAGAGTGTGTCGCCGTGCATGAGCAGCACACGCTCGCCGTACAGGTCGATCACCGTCGGGTCGGGGATGAGGCGGATGCCGGTCTCGGCGCAGAACCGCGACGCCACCATGAAGTCGCGGTTGCCGTGCATGAAGAAGGTCGGCGCGGCACGCGCCGCGCCGGCCAGCATGCGGGCGACGCGCGCGGGATAGTCGAGCGCGAGCCCGTCGTCGCCCACCCAGTACTCGAAGAGGTCGCCCAGGATGTAGAGCGCGTCCGCGCCCGGGACCTCCTGCGCCAGGAAGCGGGCGAGGCGCTCGGTGGTCGCCGGCCTTTCCTCGGCGAGGTGCAGGTCGGAAATGAAGAGGGTGCGGGGCCTCAGAGGCACTCGGCCTTCTCGATCACGACGGGCTCGAGGGGCACGTTCTGGTGCATGCCGGCGTTGCCGGTGGCGACCTTGCGGATCTTGTCCACGACGTCCTGGCCCTCCACGACCTTGCCGAAGACGGCGTAGCCCCAGCCCTGCGGGGACTCGTCGCGGTAGTTGAGGAAGTCGTTCTGCTTCACGTTGATGAAGAACTGGGCCGTGGCCGAGTCGCGCACGCCGGTGCGCGCCATGGCGAGCGTGTACATGTCGTTCTTCAGGCCGTTGGCGGCCTCGTTCTTGATCGCCGCCTGCGTGGGCTTCTGCTGCATGTCCTTGGTGAAGCCGCCCCCCTGGATCATGAAGCCGTCGATCACGCGGTGGAAGATGGTGCCGTTGTAGTGGCCGGAGTCGACGTACTTCACGAAGTTCTCGGTGGAGACGGGGGCCTTCGCCTTGTCGAGCTCGACGGTGATGGCGCCCATCGAGGTGGTGAGCTTCACTTTCATCGGTGCGGATCCTTTCAGGTTGGCGGAACAGCTGGCGCCCGCGGCCGCCTCGGACTTGCCCTTGGGCTGCTGCGCGAAGGCCCCGAAGGGCGCTCCCGCGATGGCGAGGAGGAGGGCGGCGGCGAGGAGGCGGCGAACGGGGTTCTGGGAGGGCATGGGTCGGGTCTCAGGAGATCACGGTTTCGAAGACGACGCGCCAGCGTCCGCCCTCGCGGGCCCAGTACTGGCGCTTGACGGTGCGGTTGGAGAGGTTCGACGAGCGGTAGTCCTGGGTGAAGGTCGCGACGAACATGCCCTCGCCCTCGGGCTGGCCGAAGACGCTCAGGTCGGAGATGCCGACCTTGATCCAGGACTTGCCGGCGCCCACCTTGCGCTTGCGGGCCTTCCACGCGGCGAGGTCCTTGCCCTCGGCGCGGAAGCCCGGCGAATAGTGCGCGAGGTAGCGCTCGACGTCGCGGCTCTCCCAGTCGGCCCGCCACTGCTCGAAGGTGGCGAGGAACTCGCGGCGGCTTTCCTGCCAGCGCTCCGGAGCCGCCCACTCTATGCCCTCGCTGATCACCACGGGGGTGCGGCCCACGTCCACGTAGCGCGCCAGGCGCTGCAGGTCGTCGTTGGTGAGGGCCACGCAGCCATCGGTGGCGCGTGGCGGGCGGCTGTAGGTCTCGGGCGGCGTGCCGTGCAGCCAGATGCCGTGGCCCTTGCGGCCGTGCAGCCGGTCCCACTCGTTGGGGTAGCTGATGGGGAAGGCGCCCGGGCCGTAGAACTCGGGCAGCTTCTGCCTGGCGGCGACGATCGTGTAGACGCCGATCGGCGTCTTCTGGTCGCCCTCGCGGCGCTTCTCCACCCCGTTCTTGCCCAGGCTGACGTAGAAGTCGGTCACGTAGCGCGGCTCGCCGTCGCGGTTGGCGAAGACGAAGAGGCGCGAGCGCGAGGTGTCCACCAGCACGGCGTGCGCCTGCGTGGGCGCGAGCCTGAGCATCGGCAGCGGCAGGGAGTCGCGCGGCGGGGCGTCGAGGTAGCGCTGCAGGCGCATGCGGGCCTCGTCCTGCAGGGGCGCGAGGCCCGCGTTCACGCTCGCCTTCGGCCCGAAGGCCACCGGATTGCCGGCGCGCGCCATGAGCAGGTCGCCCCGGATGAGGTGGCCGAGGCGGAAGTTGGGAGTCTTCGAGAGGGCGACGTCGATCTCGCCCAGCGCGTGCTTCAGGCCGCTTTCGCGCAGCCCGACGATCGCGCGCACCAGGGATGCCTCGACCTCGTTGGCGAACGCGGGAACCGCGGTATCGGGCGCGGCGTCGTCGGCGAGGGACGGGAAGGGCAGGGCGGCGGCGAGAAGGGCCGCGACGGCCGCGCGCGCGGCGCGGTGCGGGCGGGGTTGGCGAGCTCGCTCGATCACCCGCCCACTCGCTCCTGCTTGATGAGCCACTGGCCGCCGACCTTCGCCAGCTTGAGCGTCTTGGTGCTGTTGGTCTTCAGCGTGTCCGACCGGTACGACTGGCGCAGCACGGCGACGGCGGAGTCGCCATCGACGGCGATCGACTGGATCTTCACCGCCACCTCGATCGACTTCGGCCTCTCGATGCGCTCGGCGCGTTGCTTTTCCCAGGCGGCCCGCGGTTCGCCGCCCGGGGTCTCGAAGTCCGGGGCATAGGCCGCGAGGTAGCCCTTCACGTCCTTGGCGCTCCACGCGCGCGCCCAGGCCTCGATCGCCGCGGTGACGGCGCCTTTCTCGCCCGCGCCCGCGGCGGCCGGCTTGGCGGGCTCGGCCTTGGTCGCGGGGGCCTTGGCTTCCGGCTTCGCGGGCTCGGCCTTCGCGGGCTCGGCCTTGGGCGCAGGGGCCTTGGCTTCCGGCTTCGCGGGTTCCACCTTCGCGGGCTCCGCCTTGGTCGCGGGGGCCTTGGCTTCCACTTTCGCCGGCTCGGCCTTGGCCACCTTGGTCGCCTCCGCCTTCGCCGCCGTCTTCGGAGAAACGAAGATGTCCTTCACCATCGCGAGCTTGACCTGCGCCGTGGTGTTGTTCTTGTCGAGCTGCAGCGCGCGGTCGTAGGCGCGGCTCGCGAGCTGCGCGTAGATGTCGCCCAGGTTCTCGTGGGCGGTGGCGTAGCTCGGGTGCGTGTGGATCGCGAGCTCCAGCGCCGACTTGGCCTTGTCGTAGTTGCCGAGGGAAGCGTAGAGCACCGCGAGGTTGTTGTAGGGCTCGGGAAGCTCGGGGAAGTCCTCGGTGAGCCCGGTGAAGACCTGGATGGCCTCGTTCACCTTCTTCTGCTCGGTGAGGATGAGTCCCTTGAGGAAGCGGCCCTGCGGCTCGCGCGGCTGCGCCTTGAGGTAGGCGTCGACCTTTTCCATCGCCGGCTGCAGCCGGCCCTGGGCGTAGAGCTTCTGCGCTTCGCGAAGGTCGTCGGCGGGGGCGGCGAATGCGGCGCCCGCGAAGGCCAGCACGACTGCGGCGATCGCCAAGTTCAAGCGCAGGGGTCGGAGGAGCATCGTGTTATAATTTGTTGAATTTAATGGGAAACGCATTCTACCAACCTTGGGGTTGCTTCACAATCGGCCGGCCGCCGGTGGCGCTTCGTGCCCGTGGGCGGCAGGCGCCGGTCCTGCCCGCACCTCGCCCTTCGGCAACGCGGATCTCCTGTCGTTCCGCGGACCGAGGCTGAATTTCCCCGCGGGCCGGGCCGCCCGCGCCCCGAATCCCGCTTCCGTCTGAACGTCCCCGGACCCCGATCCATGTCCCCGCTCGTCATCTACAACACGCTCACCCGCCGCAAGGAGACGTTCGTCCCCCTCGTGCCCGGCCGCGCCGGCATCTACGTCTGCGGTCCCACGGTCTACGACTTCATCCACGTCGGCAACGCGCGCACCTTCGCCGTGTTCGACCTCGTGGTGCGGTGGCTGCGCGCGAGCGGCTACGAGGTCACCTACGTGCGCAACATCACGGACGTGGACGACAAGATCCTCGACCGCGCCCGCGAGCGCGGCGAGCCCATCGGGGCGTTCACCGAGCGCACCGTGGCCGCCTTCGTCGAGGACTGCGAGCGGCTGAACCTCCTCGCGCCCGACCGCGAGCCGCGGGCCACGCGCTACATCGGGCCGATGCTCGAGCTCATCGAACGGCTCGAGTCGAAGGGGCTCGCCTACCGCGGCGCCAACGGGGACGTCTTCTTCTCCGTGCACGACTTCCCCGGCTACGGCAAGCTCTCGCGCAAGAACCTCGCCGACCTGCGGGCGGGCGAGCGCGTGGCCGTCGAGGCCGCCAAGCGCGACCCGCTCGACTTCGTGCTGTGGAAGGCGGCCAAGCCGGGCGAGCCGTCGTGGCCCTCGGCCTTCGGCGCCGGCCGGCCCGGCTGGCACATCGAGTGCTCCGCCATGTCCGGGCGCGAGCTCGGGGCCACGTTCGACATCCACGGCGGCGGTTGGGACCTGCAGTTCCCGCACCACGAGAACGAGATCGCGCAGAGCGAGGGGGCGAACGCCGAGCCCTTCGTGAACTACTGGATGCACGCCGCGTTCCTCAACATGGGCGACGAGAAGATGTCGAAGTCGCTGGGGAACTTCTTCACCGCGCGCGAGGTGCTCGACCGGCTCGACCCCGTGCAGGGCGGCGAGCAGCTGCGCTTCTTCCTCTTGCGGGGGCACTACCGCAGCGAGCTCGCCTTCACGCCCGAGCTCCTCGAGGACGCCGGCAACGCGCTGCGCGGTCTGTACACCGCGCTGCGCGAGGTCCCGGCGGCGCGCTCGCCCGTCGACTGGTCGCACCCGATCGCCGCGCGCTTCCGCGACGCCATGAACGACGACTTCGACACGCCCGTCGCCTTCGCGGCGCTGCACGAGCTGCGCGCCGAGGTGAACCGCACGCGCTCGGGGGCCCTGTCGGGCCTCCTTCGGGCGCTGGGCGGGACGATCGGTTTCCTGCAGCGCGACCCGGAGGCCTTCCTCAAGGGCGGCGTCACGCTCGACGTGGACGCCCTGGTGGCCGAGCGCTCGGCGGCGAAGAAGGCGAAGGACTACGCCCGCGCCGACGCGATCCGGGCGCAGCTCGACGCCTCGGGCATCGTCCTGGAGGACAAGCCGGGCGGCGCCACGGAGTGGCGCAAGAAATGAAAAGGGCCCGCGAGAGCGGGCCCCGGAAGGCGCGGCGCGGTCAGCGGACGAACTTCTCGCCCCTCGAGATGATGGTGAGGTCGACGAAGCGCGAGCCGTTGTGGCTGTCGGGTCCGTAGCTCACCTTGAAGCCGCCCGCGTCGTAGGGATCCAGCGACTCCATCGCCTTGATGAAGCTGTCGCGCGTGAGGTTCTTGCCGGCGCGGCGGATGCCCTCGACCATCACCTTGGCGGCGATGTAGCCCTCGAGCGTGCCGAACCCCGGCTCGCCCTTGGCCTTGTCGAGGAGCGCCCGGTACTCCTTCACCACGGGGATGGACGTGTCCCAGGGGAAGGGCACGACCTGCGAGATCTGCACGCCTCGGCCGTCGGTCCCCATCTCCTTGGCGAGCGCCTTGCTGCCGACGAACGACACGTTCCAGAAGGTGGGCCTCGAGCCCGCCTTCAGCATCTCCTTGATGAAGGCGGCGCAGGACTTGTAGGCGCTGATCATCACCACCGCCTGAGGATCGGCCTTCCGCATCGCCTCCACCGCCTTGGCGACGTCCACGGTGTTGCGCTCGACCGTCGCCTTGGCGGCGACCTCGAGGTTGCGCTTCTTGAGGGCGCGCTCGACGCCCGCGAGGCCGGCCTGGCCGTAGGCGTCGTTCTGGTAGAAGACCGCGATCTTGTTCACGCTCATGGCCGTGAGGTGCTGCACGATCGCCTCGGTCTCGTCGAAGTAGCTCGCGCGGACGTTGAAGATGTAGCGGTTGAAGGGGTTCCGCAGCAGCTCCGCGCCGGTGAAGGCGCCCACGTAGGGGACCTTCGCCTCGGTGAAGAGCGGGAGCACCGCCGCCGAGGTGGGCGTGCCGACGTAGCCGAAGAGCGCGAAGACGCGGTCCTCGTTGATGAACTTCTTGGTGTTCTCGACCGCCCGCGGGGGCTCGTAGCCGTCGTCCAGGGTCTTGAGGACGATCTTGCGGCCGTTCACGCCACCGCGCGCGTTCACCTCGTTGAAGTAGAGGCTGGCCCCGAGCTGCATGTCCTTGCCGAGCTCCTGCGCGGGCCCCGACAGGGCCACGGACTGGCCCAGCAGGATCTGCGATTCCGTGACGCCCTGGGCGTGCGCGGCGAGCCCGAGCGCCAGGGCCGCCAGCGTGGTCATTGCGCGAAGCATGATTCTGTCCCCCGAGGATTAATAGTTGTCGCCGCCATCATAGCGCGGACGGCCCATGGCGCGACAAGGGGGGTCAGCCGGCGAAGAACTCCCGCACCTTGTCCATGAAGGACTTGGCGCGCGGGTTGTGGCGATCGCCGTTGGCCGCCGAGATCGACTCCAGCTCGCGCAGCAGCTCCTTCTGGCGCTCGGTGAGCTTCACCGGCGTTTCCACGACGATCTCGCAGAGCAGGTCGCCGGGGTGGGAGGAGCGAACCCCCTTGATGCCCTTGCCCCGCAGGCGCAGCACCTGGCCGGTCTGGGTTTCCGCGGCGACCTTCACCTTGGCCTGGCCCTCCAGGGTGGGGATCTCGATCTCGCCGCCCAGCGCGGCGGTGGTGAAGCTCACGGGCATCTGGCAGTGCAGGTCGTTGCCGTCGCGCTGGAAGACGGCGTGCTCCTTCAGGTGGATGACCACGTAGAGGTCGCCCGGCGGGCCGCCGTTCACGCCGGCCTCGCCCTCGCCGCCGAGGCGGATGCGGTCGCCCTCGTCGATCCCGGCGGGGATCTTCACGGCGAGCGTCTTGTGGCGCTTGACCCGCCCCGCGCCGCCGCAGGCGCGGCAGGGGTCCGTGATCTGCTTGCCGCTTCCGTGGCAGGTGGGGCAGGTCTGCTGGATGGAGAAGAAGCCCTGCGACATGCGCACGGCCCCCGACCCGCCGCACGTCGAGCACGTCTTCGCCTGCGTGCCCGGCTTCGCGCCCGAGCCGTGGCAGGTGTCGCACTCCTCCATCGCCGGGATGCGGATCTTGGTCTCCGTGCCTCGCGCCGCCTGCTCGAGCGTGATCTCGAGGTTGTAGCGCAGGTCGGCCCCGCGGTAGACGCCGGAGCGGCCGCGCCCTCCCCCGAAGATGTCGCCGAAGATGTCGCCGAAGGCTTCCGCGAAGCCGCCCATTCCGGCGTCGCCGCCCATCCCGCCCATGCCCATCTGCGGATTGACGCCCGCGTGGCCGTAGGCGTCGTAGGCGCGGCGCTTGTCGGGCTCCGAGAGGATCTCGTAGGCCTCCTTGGCCTCCTTGAATTTCTCCTCCGCCTCCTTGTCGTTGGGGCTGCGGTCGGGGTGGAACTTCATGGCGAGCTTGCGATAGGCCTTCTTGACCTCCTCCTCGGAGGCATCGCGGTTCACGCCCAGCACTTCGTAGTAGTCGCGCTTCGTCGCCATGTTTCGATCCGGTCCCTCAATGCGTGAAGGGGTGAAGGAGACGCGCCTCCTTCACCCCCGTTGCCTCTCGGGGCCTCGCGGCCCTCAGGCCGACTTCTTGTCCTTGACCTCGGTGTACTCCGCGTCGACCACGTTCTCCTCGCGGCCCGTGCCCTGGCCGCGGCCCTCGTCCTTGCCGCCACCGGCCCCGGGCCCCGCGCCGGGCTGGGCCTTGGCCTGGGCGTCGGCGTAGATGCGCTCGCCCAGCTTCTGCGAGGCGGTTGCGAGGGCCTGGCTCTTCGCCTCGATCGCGGCCTTGTCGCCGTCCTTGAGGACCGCCTCCAGCGCCTTCGCGGCCTCCTCGATCCCGGACTTCTCCGCGGCGTCGATCTTGTCGCCGTACTCGGCGAGCGACTTGCGCACGCCGTGCAGCAGCTGGTCGGCGTGGTTGCGGGCGGCGACGAGCTCGAGCTGGCGCTTGTCCTCGTCGGCGTGCGACTCGGCGTCCTTCACCATCTTCTGGATCTCGTCCTCGGAGAGCCCCGAGCTCGCCTTGATCGTGATCTTCGACTCCTTGCCGGTGGCCTTGTCCCTGGCGTTCACGTGCAGGATGCCGTTGGCGTCGATGTCGAAGGTGACCTCGATCTGCGGCATGCCGCGGGGGGACGGCGGGATGCCCTCGAGGTTGAACTGGCCCAGGCTCTTGTTGCCCGAGGCCACGTCGCGCTCGCCCTGGAGCACGTGGATCGTCACCGCGGACTGGTTGTCCTCCGCGGTCGAGAACACCTGCTGCGCCTTCGTGGGGATGGTGGTGTTCTTCTGGATGAGCTTGGTCATGACCCCGCCCAGCGTCTCGATGCCGAGCGACAGGGGCGTGACGTCCAGGAGCAGCACGTCCTTCACGTCCCCCTTGAGCACGCCGCCCTGGATCGCGGCGCCGATGGCCACCGCCTCGTCGGGGTTCACGTCCTTGCGCGGCTCCTTGCCGAAGAACTCGCGCACCTTGTCCTGGACCTTGGGCATGCGCGTCATGCCGCCCACGAGGATCACGTCGCCGATGTCGGAGACCTTCACGCCCGCGTCCTTGATGGCGATGCGGCAGGGCTCGATGGTCCTCTCGATGAGGTCCTCGACCAGCGCCTCGAACTTGGCGCGGGTGATCTTCATCGTGAGGTGCGAGGGCGCGCCGTTCGCCATGGCGATGTAGGGCTCGTTGATCTCGGTCTGCTGCGAGCTGGAGAGCTCGATCTTGGCGCGCTCGGCCGCCATCTTCACGCGCTGCAGCGCGATCGGGTCCTTGGAGAGGTCGACCCCGGACTGCTTGCGGAACTCCTCGACGATGTAGTCGATGAGGCGCTGGTCGAAGTCCTCGCCGCCGAGGAACGTGTCGCCGTTGGTCGAGAGCACCTCGAACTGGTGCTCGCCCTCGACCACCGCGATCTCGATGATGGAGATGTCGAAGGTGCCGCCGCCGAGGTCGTAGACGGCGATCTTGCGGTCGCCCTCCCTCTTGTCGAGCCCGAAGGCGAGCGCGGCCGCCGTGGGCTCGTTGATGATGCGCTTGACCTCGAGGCCGGCGATGCGGCCGGCGTCCTTCGTGGCCTGGCGCTGGGAGTCGTTGAAGTAGGCCGGGACCGTGATCACGGCCTCCGTCACGGGCTCGCCCAGGTAGTCCTCGGCGGTCTTCTTCATCTTGCGCAGGACCTCGGCGGAGACTTGCGGGGGCGCGATGCCGCGCCCGCGCACCTCGACCCAGGCGTCGCCGTTGTCGGCGCGCGAGATCTTGAAGGGCATGAGCGCGATGTCCTTCTGGACCTCCCTTTCCTCGAAGCGGCGGCCGATGAGGCGCTTCACCGCGAAGAGGGTGTTCTTCGCGTTGGTGACCGCCTGGCGCTTGGCCGGCGCGCCGACCAGGATCTCGTCGTTGTCGGCGTAGGCGACGATCGAGGGCGTGGTGCGCGCCCCCTCGCTGTTCTCGATGACCTTGGGCTTGCCGCCCTCCATGATCGCCACGCAGGAGTTCGTGGTGCCCAGGTCGATGCCGATGATCTTTGCCATGTTCGTTGTCCTCGGTGCTTGTCCTTAACCTGCCGGGAAGGTGGGGTTATTCGGCGATCTTTCAAGCGCTTGGCGGGGCTTCGGCCGCGGGCGCGGCCTTCTCGCGCGCCACCATCACCAGCGCGGGCCGGATGACGCGGTCGTTCAGGAGGTAGCCCTTCTGCACCACGGCCACCACGGTGTTGGGCTCCTGGTCGGATTCGACCTGGCTCAGGGCCTGGTGGCGATGGGGATCGAACTTCGCGCCCAGCGGGTCGACCGGGGAGAGCGCCGCCTTCTCGAAGGCGGTGGCGAGCTGCTTGCAGGTGATCTCCACCCCCTGGCGCAGGGACTCGACCGTGGGCGCCGGCACGGCGAGGGCGGCCTCCAGGCTGTCGCGCACGGCGAGCAGCGACGAGGCGAAGGACTCGATGCCGTACCTGTGCGCCCGGGCAACGTCCTCGGCTGCGCGCCGGCGCGTGTTCTCCGTCTCCGCCTTCGCGCGCAGGAAGTCCTCGTTGAGCCGGGCCGCCCGGGCCTCGGCCTCGGCCAGCCGCGCCTCGAGCTCCGGCAGCCGGGTTTCCGGCGCGATGGCGGTTTCCGGCGCCGCTTCGGGCGCGGGGGCAATCGGATCGGTCACGCGAATCTCCCTGAAAAACAAACCTTTAGCGGGCACATGGGGGCTTGGGGCGGGATTTCAAGGCGCGCCCGCGGCCGGCCGCGCCGGACGTCGGCCGGCGACAGGAAAGTCTTTGATCCGGAAGGAAAACTTCGGGACCGCTACTTGCGGCGCCCGGGCAGGACCCAGCTCACCACCAGGGTGACGAGGCTGTAGAGCAGCGAGCCCACCAGCGCCGCGAGGAAGCCGTCGACAGAGAAGCCCTTGACGACCTGCGCCACGAACCAGAAGAGCGCGGCGTTGATGACGAAGAGGAAGAGGCCCAGCGTGATGATCGTCACCGGCAGCGTGAGCACCACGAGGATCGGGCGGATGAGCGCGTTCGCCAGTCCCAGCGCGAGGGCCGCGACGGCGGCTGCGAGGAAGCTCTCCACGCGCACGCCGGGGTAGAGGTAGGCCACCGCCAGCAGCGCCAGCGCGTTGAGGATCCACCTCAGGAGGAGCGATGTCATGGTCCTGTCGCCTCCCTAGCCGCGGGCACCGAGGGCGCGGGCGCGAGCGGCGCTGGCGCGGCCCTCGGCCTCGGCGGCCTGCGCGTCCCACTCGCCGCTCGCCCAGCCGTGCAGGTTCTCGAGGGCGATGTGCGTGAGGGCCGCCATGAACGCGGGCGAGTCGTTGGTCGTCGGGACGTAGTGGAACTCCTTGCCGCCCGCCGCGAGGAAGGACTGCCGGCCCTCGATCGCGATCTCCTCGAGCGTCTCGAGGCAGTCGGCGGCGAAGCCGGGGCAGATCACGTCCACGCGACCGGTGCCCTTGCCCCCCAGCTCGGCCAGCGTATCGGCCGTGTAGGGCTTGAGCCACTCGGCGCGGCCGAACCGCGACTGGAAGGTGACCACGGTGCGCTCGTCGTTCCATCCCAGCTCGGTGGCGACGAGGCGCGCGCTCTTGTGGCATTCGCAGTGATAGGGGTCGCCGCGGTCGAGCGAGAAGCGCGGCAGGCCGTGGAAGCTCATCACCAGGCGGTCGGGGCGGCCGTGCTTCGTCCAGTAGTCGTTCACCGCGCGCGCTATCGCCTTCACGTAGGCCGGGTGGTCGTGGAAGTTCCGGACGGTGCGCACGGCCGGGACGTTCCGGATCCGGGAGAGGGCGGCGCCCACGGCGTCGATGGCCGATCCCGTGGTGCTCGCGGCGTACTGCGGGTAG
This sequence comes from Betaproteobacteria bacterium, assembly GCA_003105245.1. Lineage (GTDB taxonomy): Bacteria > Pseudomonadota > Gammaproteobacteria > Burkholderiales > Usitatibacteraceae > FEB-7. Next base: position 22,894 of record PQAI01000192.1, read on the forward strand.
AGCGGCAGCACCAGGATGCGGACGCACCCCTTGGCCTTCAGGCGCGCGAGGCCGTCGGCGATGGAGGGATTGCCGTAGCGGCACGCGCCCTCGACCGCGAGCGGGGACTTCACGCGCTCGCCGAGGTAGCCGCGCAGGAGCTGGACCTGGCGCTCGAGGTGGACGCGAAGCGGCGAGCCGTCCTTCGTCCAGATGGAGGCGTACTTGGCCGCGCTCTTCGCGGGGCGGGTGAGGAGGATCAGGCGCAGGATCGGCCACCAGGCCAGGCGAGGGATCTCCACCACGCGGGGGTCCCAGAGGAACTCGGCGAGGTAGCGGCGCACCGCCGCGGGGGTGGCCTCGTCGGGCGTGCCGAGGTTGACCAGCAGGATGCCCGTGCGGGACGGCGAGCCGTGCGCGTACGGCGGTTCGGGGAGGTAGGCCATTCAGTGCTGGGACAGGGCGGAGGAGATGAGCTTCGCCGTCACGTCCACGATGGGGATGACGCGCTCGTAGGCCATTCGGGTGGGGCCGATCACCCCGACGGTTCCCACGACGCGGCCGTCCACCTCGTAGGGCGCGGTCACGACGGAGCACTCGTCGAGGGGGACGAGCTGCGAGTCGCCGCCGATGAAGATCTTCACGCCCTCGGCGCGCTCGCTTTCGTCGAGCAGGCCCAGGAGCTGGGCCTTCCTCTCGAAGAGGTCGAAGAGCTTGCGCAGCCGCGCGCGGTCCGAGGAGAGGTCGTCCACTTCGAGGAGGTTCCTCTCGCCGGAGATCACCACGCCGTCGGCGGGCTGGCGCAGGGCCTCGCCGCCCGTCTCGATGGCCGCGCGCATGAGCTGGGAGATGTCGCGGTGCAGGTCGAGGAGCTCCCCGCGCAGGCGGCCCGCGATGGTGGCGAAGTCCATCCCGGCGTAGTTCTGGTTGATGGCGTTGGCGGCCTCCACGAGCTGCGCCGGGGTGTAGGGCCGGTCGGTGACGAGGACGCGGTTCTGCACCTCGCCGTCCGAGGCCACGATGATGAGCAGCACGCGCTTTTCCGACAGGTGGAAGAACTCCACGTGGCGAAGCGCGGCGCGGCGGCGCGGCGAGACCACCACGCCGGCGAAGTGCGTGAGGTCGGAGAGCAGCTGCGAGGCGGCCGCGACCACCCGGTGCGGGTCGTCCGGGAGGAGGCTGCCCTCGATCTGGGCGCGCTCGACCTCCTCCAGGGGGCGGACCGTGAGGAGCGTGTCGACGAAGAAGCGGTAGCCCTTGGGCGTGGGCACGCGGCCGGCCGAGGTGTGGGGGCTCGCGACGAAGCCCATCTCCTCGAGGTCGGCCATCACGTTGCGGATCGTGGCCGGCGAGAGCTCCAGGCTGGAGGCGCGCGCCAGGGCCCGCGAGCCGACGGGCTGGCCGTCGGCGATGTAGCGCTCGACGAGGATCTTGAGCAGGGCCTGCGCCCGGTCGTTCAGCATGCGTGCCATTGTACGAAAAATCCTCCTCCGCGTAGCCCGGGGTTCTCCTTTGTCCCGCGCCGGCGCTGTGATCTAATTGGGGCCCATGCTCCCCCCCTTCAAGACCGTGGCGATCGTCGGAAAGAGCGACGCCCCGGTCCTTCCCGAGAAGCTCGACCAGGTCGTCGCGGTGCTGCGCGCCCACCGCGCCGCGGTGCTCATGGACACCCGCACGGCGGAGGCCTCCCGCGTCCCGCCCGACGAGGCGCTGCCGCTCTCCGAGCTGCCGGGTCGCGCCGACCTCGCGGTCGTGGTGGGCGGCGACGGCACGCTCCTCTCCTGCGCCCGCCTGATGGCCGCCCACGGCGTGCCGCTCATCGGCGTGAACCTGGGGCGACTGGGCTTCCTCACCGACATCCCCGCCGACCGCGTCACCGAGACCTTGTCGGCCGTGCTCGAGGGCGACTTCGTCGCCGAGGAGCGGCTCATGCTCGCCGCCCGCGTGCTGCGCGCCGGTCGCGAGGTCTTCGCCACGCACGCGATGAACGACGTGGTGGTGAGCAGGGCGGGCACCGGGAGCATGATCGAGTTCGCCGTGCACGTGGACGGCGAGTTCATCTACAGCCTGCGCGCCGACGGCATCATCGCGGCCACGCCCACGGGGTCCACCGCCTACGCGCTCTCCGCGGGCGGGCCCATCCTGCACCCGGGGCTTTCGGCGGTGGCGCTGGTGCCCATCTCGCCGCACACGCTCTCCAACCGCCCGGTGGCCATCCAGAGCACCTCGCGCATCGACATCGTCCTGGTGCGGGGCCCGGGGGCGCGCGCCAACTTCGACGTGCAGTCGCACGTGGACCTCGAGGCGAACGACGTCGTGGGAATCGCGGCGGCGGCCAAGCCCGCGATCCTGCTGCACCCGCGCGGCTACCGCTACTTCTCGATGCTGCGCGACAAGCTGCGCTGGAACGAGCGCAATTCCTGAGGCGCCGGCCCATCCCATGCTCAGGGCCCTCGCGCTTCGCGACTTCGTGATCGTTGAATCGCTCGAGCTCGAGCTCGCCGCGGGGTTCACGGCGCTCACCGGCGAGACGGGCGCGGGCAAGTCCATCCTGGTCGACGCCCTTGGCCTCGTCCTGGGCAGCCGCGCCGACCCGGCCGTGATCCGCGCGGGCGCCTCCCGCGCCGACATCGCGGCGGAATTCGACGTGGGCGCGAGCCCCGCCGCGCGCGCCTGGCTCGCGGCCAACGACCTGGAGGAGCCCGGCGCCGAGGCCTGCCTCGTGCGCCGCACGATCGACCGCGCGGGACGCTCGCGCGGGTTCGTGAACGGCCGGCCGGCCACCGCCTCGCAGCTGCGCGAGCTGGGCGAGCTCCTGGTCGACATCCACGGCCAGCACGAGCACCAGTGGCTCGCGCAGCGCGAATACCAGCGGCGACTGCTCGACGCCTTCGCCGGCGCCGAGGGCGAAGCGCGCGAGGTGG
>PQAI01000193.1 GCA_003105245.1 Betaproteobacteria bacterium
AGAGGCGCCCGCCCGTGTTGGTGGTCGGGTCCCATATCGAGTACTTGATGTTGTAGGGCGCGGGCAGCCCGCCCGGCCGGTTGTAATCCGTGGGAACCTGCGCGCCGTCGGAGTTGGTGTAGTTGCCGCTGTTGTGGATGATGTTGCGGTCGTCCTTGGGCATCGTGCTCACCTGCGCCAGGGTGCAGGGCTTGCCCGCCTCCGCCGCCACGACCAGGTCGCCCTCGTTGAAGCCGAACTTGTTGTTGACCTTGAAATCCGAGGAGGTTGACGGCATCGACTGGTCGAACTGGGCCGGCGCCATGAAGAGGTCGGAGTTGCCGAAGGCGATGCGGACCTGGTCCGGCGCGCCACCCGCGCCGTTGATGATCTCCACCGGCACCATCTTGAACTGGATGCCCGCGCCCCCCGGCTCGTACCAGCCGTTGATGGTGCAGCCCAGCAGCGCCATGTGGTTCAGGCCGTAGCCGGCCATGCGCACGTCGCGCTCGATCTGGAAGAGGCCGAAGACGCCGTTCTGCTGCGCGTCGCTGGCCCCCGTGGTGGTGCGCTTCTGCCCCTCGGAGACGGCGAACACCTGGAAGATGACGACCGTGCCGATGAGCCCGATCAGCACGCCCACCATGATCTCGACGAGGGTGAAGCCTCTCGCCAGCCGGGGAAATCTCTCGCTTCTCATGGTCTGGAGCTCCGGGGAATCAGGGGTCGCTCACGAAGGCGACCGCGACGTGGTTGCTCGGCGCAACCGCCTCGGGGGCCTTCCAGCGCAGGGTGACCGTCACCTGGCGGCCGCCGGCGGCGGGCGTGACGATCGCCACCTCGGGCGGATAGGTGTCGGAGCCCGGCAGGAGGGTCTGCACCTTCTGCACCCAGCGGTCCGCGCCCGGGGCGCCGCCGGTGGTGCCGCCGGAGACGGCGTACTTGGCGACGTTCGAGTAGTTGGCCCCGCGGTCGACCCAGATCTCGCTGATGATCTCGTTGGCGAGGAAGGCCGCCTCGGTGCGGTAACGCGCGTTGGARACGTTGCTCACCGACACGGCCTGCATCGCCACGAGGGCCAGCACGCCCAGCGAGAAGATGAGGATGCCGATGAGGGCTTCGAGGAGGATCACGCCCTGCTGGCTGGAGGGTTTCTGCGCCATGGTGTCGTCTCCTAGCAGGCGCGCGGATCGCCGGCCGCGACCTTGGGGTCGCACAGGCGGATCGCGCCGCCGGTCGGGATGATGACCCGGAGGTTGCGGCGGTCGGCCACGACGGCGATCTTCGGGTTGTCGATGTCGATCTGCGTCAGCGCGGGCGAGGCGTCGGCATTGTCGACGACGCGGCCGAGCGCGCTGAAGGTGACGGTGTCGGCCCCGCCGGGCGCCGTCGTGATCGTGGCGTTGGGAGAGCCCTCGGTGGCGTTGCGCACCTGGAGCGGGTTGGTGTCGGGGTCGCTCTTGAAGTTCACGCGCCACTCGGTGGTGCCGGCGACGGGAAGCCTGAACTGCACGGCCACGTTGCGCCGGATGGCCTCGTTCCTCGCCGTCTGCAGCCCGGACATGATGGTCTCCGAGGCCGTGCGGATCTGCGTGTTCTGGATCCACGTGCTGTAGGCCGGCATCCCCATCGCCATCACGATCCCGATGATCGCGACCGCGACCAGGACCTCGATGAGGGTGATGCCCGACTGGGCCGTGCGGCTCATCAGCAGGAGCCTTTCCTCTGGATCCAGCAGGTCTTCATGTCCGCCGATTCCCAGCCCGACTTGGCCGCGGTGGTGGAGCGCGTGTTCTGCTGGTCGATCGTGAAGGCGAAATCCTTCACGCGGCCGTCGGCGCCGGTGGCGGTGACCGTGTAGGTGTTGTTTTCCGCCTGGCATTCGTACTTGAAGTTCTTGGCGCTGGCAGGCGCGGTGGCGCCGCAGCTTCCCAGGCCCGCGCCCTTGTAGGTGCGGTTGTCCTGGAAGTACTGCTCCATGCGCACGCGCATGTCGGAAAGTCCCGTGTGCGCCTCGACCAGCTGGCTGCGCAGGATGTAGTCCGTGTACATGGGCACGGCAATGGCGGCCAGGATGCCGACGATGGCCACGACGATGAGCAGCTCGATCAGGGTGAAGCCGTTCTGTCTTTTCATGGGATCCTCCGGGACGATTGCATGTTAGGTACCCCCGCCGCGGCCCGCCATTCGGCCCGACGCGAGGCGTCCGGCGGCCGACGAACGGAAGGCGCCGCCGGGGGGCGATCCCCGCCGGGCCGGGTGGCCGGGGAGTCGCGGATGGCGCTCTCTCGCGCTATAATGCCCGACTCGCGTGCTGTTGTAGCTCAGCTGGTAGAGCAACTGATTCGTAATCAGTAGGTCGGTGGTTCGAATCCACTCAACAGCACCAGTCTTCCCCGCCCGCAGGCGCCCACCCGGGGCCTCCGGACGAACGGCAGGCCTCCCCCCACCCCCGCGAGCCCCCCGATGCCCCTGACGGTCCAGGAAATCCTCGACGACAAGGCCGTCCAGGGTGGCCGCACCCACGGCGTCTCCCCGGAAGCGCCGGTGCGCGAGGCGGTGGCCACGATGGTCCGCCAGGACATCGGCTCGGTGGTGGTGCAGGAAGGCGAGGCCCTCCTGGGCATCCTCACGCTGCGCGAGATCCTCCGGGGRCTCGACACCCTGGGCCCGAAGCTGCTGGACGCGCCGGTGCGCGAGGTGATGAACCCCTCCCCGGCCGCGGTCCACCCCGAGGATTCCGCCGACGGCCTGCGCGCCATGATGACCGAGCGGCACGTGAGCCACGCCCCGGTGGTGAAGGACGGCCGCCTCGTGGGAATCGTCTCGTTCCACGACATCGCGCGCAGCGCGGTCAAGGACGTCGCCTTCGAGAACAAGCTCCTGAAGCAGTACATCAAGAACTGGCCGAAGTCCTAGCGGCCGGCCGCCCTCACTTCAGGAAGAGGCGGTAGGCGGGGTTGCGGGTCTCGTCCGCGTAGTCGTAGCCCAGCTCCTTGAGGAAGCGCCGGAACGCGACACGGTCCCTGTCCGGGACCTGCAGGCCCACCAGCACGCGCCCGACGTCGGCGCCGTGGTTGCGGTAGTGGAAGAGCGAGATGTTCCACCCGGAGCCCATGCGCTTGAGGAAGTTCATGAGCGCGCCCGGCCGTTCCGGGAACTCGAAGCGGTAGACCATCTCCCCGGCCCGGTCCGGCGCGTGCCCGCCCACCAGGTGGCGCACGTGCAGCTTGGCCATCTCGTTGTCCGAGAGGTCCACGGCCTTCAGCCCCGCGCGCTGCAGCTGGGCGATGAGCCGGTCGGTCTCCTCGCGGCCGGAGACGGTGACGCCGATGAAGACGTGGGCCTCGGCGGCGTCCGCGATGCGGTAGTTGAACTCGGTGACGTTGCGCCGCCCCAGCAGCTCGCACAGGGCGCGGAAGCTGCCCGGCTTCTCGGGAATCGTGACGGCGAGGACCGCCTCGCGGTGCTCGCCCAGCTCGGCGCGCTCGGCCACGAAGCGCAGGCGGTCGAAGTTCATGTTGGCCCCGCAGGCGATCGCCACGACCGTGCGGCCCTTGAGGCGGCGGCGCGCCAGCCAGCGCTTGGCCCCCGCGAGCGCGAGCGCCCCGGAGGGCTCCACGACCGTGCGGGTGTCCTCGTAGATGTCCTTGATGGCCGCGCAGATCTCGTCGGTGTCCACGAGCACCATCTCGTCGACCAGCTCGCGGCAGATGCGGAAGGTCTCGCGCCCGACCTGCCGCACCGCCACGCCGTCGGCGAAGATGTTCACGTGCGGGAGCGTCACGCGCCGTCCCGCCTTGAGGGAAGCCGCCATGGCGTTGGAGTCGACCGGCTCCACGCCGATGATGCGCGTGGCCGGCGACAGGCGCTTCACGTACGCGGCGATGCCGGCGATGAGGCCGCCGCCGCCCACGGGCACGAAGATCGCGTCGATGGGGCGCTGGTGCTGGCGCAGGATCTCCATGCCGATCGTGCCCTGCCCCGCGATGACCAGCGGGTCGTCGTAGGGGTGCACGAAGGCGAGCCCCGCCTTGCGGGCGAGCGCCTTCGCGTGCTGCGCCGCCTCGTGGTAGGAGTCGCCGTGCAGGACCACCTTGGCCCCGCGAGCGGCCACCGCGGAGACCTTGATGCGGGGCGTGGTCACCGGCATCACGATGGTGGCCGAGGTCCCCAGCTTCTGGGCGCCGAGCGCGACCCCCTGGGCGTGGTTGCCGGCGCTCGCGCAGATCACCCCGCGCGCGAGCTGCGCGGGCGTGAGGTGCGCCATCTTGTTGTACGCGCCCCGCAGCTTGAACGAGAACACCGGCTGCTTGTCCTCGCGCTTGAGGAGGATGTGGTTGCCGGTGCGCCGCGAGATCGCGGGCGCGGGCTCCAGGGGGCTTTCGATGGCCACGTCGTAGACGCGGGCCGAGAGGATCCTGCGGAGGTAGTCGGTCTTCATGTCCTTGTCCCGGCCCCAAGAATACCAATATATGATTCACCCCATGGACCAGGACGCCCTCAAGAAGCTCTGCGCCGAAGCCGCCCTCGCCTTCGTGGAAGACGACATGATGGTGGGGGTGGGCACCGGCTCGACCGTGAACCACTTCATCGCGGCCCTCGCGGCCCGCAAGGCGCGCATCGCCGGGACGGTGTCGAGCTCGGAAGCGAGCGCGAAGCGCCTGCGCGAGGCCGGCATCGCGGTGATGGACCTCAACGCCACCGGCGGCTGCGACGTCTACGTCGACGGCGCCGACGAGGTGACGGAGCACCTCGCGATGATCAAGGGCGGCGGCGGCGCGCTCACGCGCGAGAAGATCGTGGCGCAGGCGAGCCGGAAGTTCGTCTGCATCGCGGACGCCTCCAAGCTCGTGGCCGTGCTCGGGAAGTTCCCCCTGCCGGTGGAGGTGATCCCCATGGCGAGGAGCCTCGTGGCCCGCGAGATCGTGAGGCTGGGCGGGCGCCCCGTCCTGCGCGAGGGCGTGACGACCGACAACGGCAACGTGATCCTGGACGTGCACGGGCTCGCCATCACCGACCCGGTCGCCCTCGAAGGCGAGCTGAACCAGCTCCCGGGCGTGGTGACCAACGGCCTCTTCGCCCGCCGCCCCGCCGACGTCCTGCTGCTGGGCACGCCCCAGGGCGTGCGGCGCATGGACCGGGCCGTCACGCGACCGTCACAATGAACGACTAGCATCAGCCATCCGGCGCCGCGCCGCCCTCCCGGGCGCGGGGCCCCGCGTTAAGGACCGCCGCCATGCCCCTCAACCCGCAGGAACACACCTCGAAGCGCTACGACGCGGAGCTGGAGGCCGTGCGCTCGCGCGTGCTGCAGATGGGCGGCCTCGTCGAGACGCAGATCACGGCCGCGATCGAGGCCCTGTCCACCGGCAACCTCCAGCTCGCCGAGCAGACGATCGCCAACGACCACCGCGTGAACGCCCTCGAGGTCCAGATCGACGAGGACTGCGCGCACATCATCGCCCGCCGCCAGCCGGCCGCGCAGGACCTGCGCATGATCGTGACGGTCATCAAGATGATCACCGACCTCGAGCGCATCGGCGACGAGGCCGAGAAGATCGCGCGCATGACCAAGCTCATCTACTCGGCCGAGCGCCTGCTGCTGCCGCGCTTCGCGGAGATCAAGACGGCCGCGGGCATCGCGCTCGAGATGCTCAAGAAGGCCCTGGACTCCTTCGCGCGCGTGGACCTCACCGAGGCGGCCGCCGTCGTGCGCCAGGACCGGCTGCTCGACGAGCAGTTCCGCGGCATCATGCGCCAGCTCATCACCTTCATGATGGAGGACCCGCGCACGATCTCCACCTCCATCGAGATCCTCTTCGTGGCCAAGGCCCTCGAGCGGATCGGCGACCACTCCAAGAACATGTCGGAGTACGTGGTCTACCTGGTGAAGGGCAAGGACGTGCGGCACGTCACGGCCGAGGAGTTCGAGCGCGCGGCCTCCTCTTCCGACTGACCGCCTCCTCCGGGAGCGAAAAAGCCGCCCTCGGGCGGCTTTCTTCATGCGGAAACGCCGATGATCGCCGATGCCCCGCCGATTGCCGCCGATAATTCAGAATAGTTGGGGCTTTCGGTCAGTTGGTGTTCGGGGCTCGGTAGTTGCCGCCTGGCAGGACCACACCGGATTGATCGGCGGCAATCGGCGGGGCATCGGCGGTCATCGGCGTTTCCAAAGCCTCTTGCCCGCATCACTCCCCGCCGCTCAGGACTTGGGCACGTAGCCCTGCGCGGTGTCGGCGCCCTCGCCGAAGAAGTGCCGCGTCATCTGCTCCTCGAGGTACTTGCGCGCCCGCGGGTCGGCGAGGTTGAGGCGGTTCTCGTTCACGAGCATCTTCTGCTGCTCGAGCCACATCTTCCAAGCCTCCTTGGAGACGCTCTCCCAGAGCTTCTTGCCGAGGCTGCCGGGGTACGGGGGGAAATCGAGGCCCTCGGCCTCGCGCTTGAGCTTGATGCAGTTGACCATCCGAGCCATCGCTAGAGTCCCTTCATGAAGATCTTGGAGCGCCGTTCGTAATTGTAGAGCGACTGCTTGCGCTGGGGCAGCCGCGCGATGTCCGCTTCCGCGAAGCCGCGCTCGATGAACCAGTGCGTCGTGCGCGTCGAGAGCACGAAGAGCGACTTGTGCCCGCTCTTCCGCGCCCGCGCCTCCGCGAAGGCGAGCAGGCGCTCGCCGCGCCCGCCGTCGCGGTAGAACGGGTTCACGGCGAGGCAGGCGAGCTCCGCGGTGGACTCCTCCGGGAACGGGTAGAGCGCCGCGCAGCCCAGGATGTTGCCCTCGCTCTCGATCACGAAGAAGCGGTCGATCTCGCCCTCGAGGCGGTCGCGCTCGCGGCGCACGAGGATGCCCTGCTGCTCGAGGGGCTCGATGATCTGCACGATCCCCGGGATGTCGGCGGCGGTGGCGTCGCGGATCACCTCCGGGGATTCCGGCACGATCATGGTGCCGATGCCGTGGTGGGTGAAGAGCTCGATGAGCAGCGCCCCGTCGACGTGCCGGCTGATGAGGTGCGCGCGCTTCACGCCGTTGGAGCACGCCTTGATGGCGCAGGGCAGGTAGATCTGCACGTCCTCGGCCAGGGTGCCGTTGGCGGCCACCAGGTCCGCGGCCTGCTTGACCGTGAGCTCCGAGTGCAGGCGGCCCTTGGCGTCCAGGGCGCCGGCCGTCTCGGTGAGGAAGATGAGCTTGTCCGCCCCCAGGGCGATGGCGGTGGAGGTGGCCACGTCCTCGAGGGTGCAGTTGAAGACGTCCCCGGTGGGCGAGAACCCGATGGGCGAGATGAGCACCACCTCGTCGTCGTCCAGGCGCTTGCGGATGCCCTCGGCGTCGATCTTCCTCACCTCGCCCGTGTGGCCGAAGTCCACGCCGTCGACCACGCCCACGGGCTTGGCGGTCACGAAGTTGCCGGAGGACACGCGGATGTCCGCGCCCCACATCGGGCTGTTGGCGAGCTCCATCGACAGGAGCGCCTCCATCTCCACGCGCACGATGCCGTTGGCCTCCTTCACGCAGGAAAGCCCGCGGTCGTCGGTCACGCGCCGGTTGCCCACGTAGCGCGAGGCGACGCCGTGCTGGCGCATCTGCTCCTCGACCTGCGGGCGGGTGCCGTGCACGAGCACCACGCGCACCTCCAGGCTCACCAGCACGTTGATGTCGTGCGTGAGCTGCTGGAACTCGCCGTCGGCGAGCACCTCGCCGCCGAAGGCGATCACGAAGGTCGCCCCGCCCCACTGGTGGATGTAGGGCGTGGCCGACCGGAACCACTTCACGAAGGCTTCGGTCTTGAGGGCGGGGGTCTTGGGCATCGTCGGATCGGGCGCTCGCGAAGCGGATTCTACCGGCGGAAGTCGCCCCAGAGCGCCTGCATCGCGGCCAGGGCGGCGAGCGGCGCCGTCTCGGCGCGAAGCACGCGCGGCCCGAGCGAGAGCGCGGAGAAGCCGATGGTGGCCGCGATGTCGAGCTCC
>PQAI01000194.1 GCA_003105245.1 Betaproteobacteria bacterium
CGCGAGTACCGCGCCGCGCTCGCCGAGGCGCTCGAGGCGGGGCGCCGCGTGCTGGCCGGCGACGGCAGCGCCGTGGACGCCGTGACGGCGGCCGTGAAGGTGATGGAGGACTCGCCGCTCTTCAACGCCGGCAAGGGTGCCGTCTTCACGAGCGAGGGGACCCACGAGCTCGACGCCTCGATCATGGAGGGCCGGGAACGCCGCGCGGGCGCCGTGGCCGGCGTTTCCACGATCCGCAATCCCGTCGAGGCGGCGCGCGCGGTGATGGAGAAGTCGCCCCACGTGCTCCTCGCCGGCCGGGGCGCCGAGCGCTTCGCGAAGGAGCAGGGGCTCGCGATCGTCGATCCCGCCTGGTTCCGCACCGAGGAGCGCTGGGAGCAGCTCGAGCGCGCGAGGCAGCGCGACCGGGCGCCGCTGGACCATGACAAGCTCGGCACGGTGGGCGCCGTGGCGCTGGACCGCGCCGGGAACCTCGCCGCAGCCACCTCCACCGGGGGAATCACCAACAAGCGCGCCGGCCGCATCGGCGACTCGCCGCTCGTGGGCGCGGGGACCTGGGCGGAGAACGAGACCGTCGCGGTCTCGGCCACCGGCACCGGCGAGATGTTCATCCGCAGCGCCGCCGCCCACGAGGTGGCCGCGCTCGTTCGCCACAAGGGCCTTGCGCCCCAGAGGGCGGCCGACGAGGCACTCGATCGCGTGAAGGCCCTCGGCGGCCGTGGCGGGCTGGTGGTGATGGACCGCCGCGGCGAGCCCGTCTTCTCGTTCACGACCGAAGCGATGTATCGCGGCTTCGTGAAGGGCGCGGCGCGCCCCGAGGTCATGATCTTCCGCTGATGCGCTCGCTCGCGATACGCGCCGGCCCCGTGGCGCTCGAGGCCATCCGCCGGGACGGGCTCGACGCGCGCGCGGTGACCATCGTCCCTGGCGCGGCCGGCGGCCCCAAGGCGCTGGGCCTGCACGGCCTGGACGTGGCGCTCTTCGGCGAATGGTTCCCGAAGGCCCCGCGCGTGCGCCACCTGATCGGCGCCTCGATCGGCGCCTGGCGCTTCGCCGCCGCCTGCCGGCGCGATCCCGTCGAGGGCCTGCGCGAGCTCGCGCGCCTGTACGCCGAGCAGCGCTATCCGCCGCGCCCCGCCGCGGCGCTCGTCACCCGCACGGTGCGCGAGATGCTGCGCGCGCTCTTCGATGGCCACGACGAGGAGATCCTCGCCTCGCCCGGCTACCGCCTGCACGTGCTCGCGGTGCGCGGCCGCGGCATCCTCACTCGCGACGCGGCCGTGCGCCGCACGCTGGGCTTCGGGGCCGCGGCCTTCGCCAACCTCGCCGGCCGCCGCCACCTGCGCCACTTCCTCGAGCGAACCGTATTCCACGACGCGCGCGACTGGCCGCCCTTCCTCGCGGCGAGCGACCTCGTTCCCGCGAGCGGCGAGGCCCCGATCCGCTTCGACGCCTTCCACACCCACGCGGTGGCGCTCGACGCGGGGAACTTGCGCGAGGCGCTCGTGGCCTCCGCCGCGATCCCGATGGTGATCGAGGCCGTGCCCGACATCCCGAGCGCGCCGGCCGGCGTCTACTGGGACGGCGGCCTCATCGACTACCACCTGCACCTGCCCTACTCGCGCAGCGAGGGCCTCGTCCTCTATCCCCACTTCACCGACCGCATCGTGCCGGGCTGGCTCGACAAGGCGCTGCCGTGGCGGCGGGCGCGCGGCGCCTGGCTCGACAACGTGGTGCTGGTGTCGCCGACGCGCGAGTACCTCGCGGCGCTTCCCTTCGGCAAGCTCCCGGACCGCAACGACTTCAAGCATTTCGAGTCCGACTACGAGGGSCGCGTGGCCTATTGGCGCAAGKCGATCKCGGAAAGCRCGCGCCTGGGCGACGAGTTCCTCGACTTCGCCGCGCGGCCSGAYCCSTCSCGCATCCTTCCGCTCTGAGATGGTGTCAGGTTACTTTTCGGTGYCWGRCACCGMAAAGTAACCTGACACCATCTCCTCARGCGCGGCGCTCGGTGGAATGCGCGGGATCGCCGGGGGCGGCGAGGGCTAGGGCCCGCCGCGTGGCCTCGATCGGCGCGGCCTCGCCCTTCGCCTCGCGCAAGGCGAGCGCTTCGCGCAGGAAATGCGCCGCCTGACCGGGCTTGCCTTCGTCCAGCAGGTTGAGCGCCGCGCGGTGCAGGGCCTCGTCGAGCCGGTCGCCCAGCTCCGCGACGGCGCGCGCCTGGCTCACCAGGAGGTCGAAGAGCGGCGTGGAGAGCGCGAACTGGCCCTGCCAGTGCAGCACGGTGGCGAGCCTCAACTGGTTGTCGTACGCCGCGCCGGGATCGTCCAGCAGGCCGGCGAGGGATACGGCGGCCGAGGCCGCGTGCTGCGCCTCGTCGAGCCGGCCCGCGATGCGGAGGGCCGGCGCGGCCGCCCCCAGCCGGCCAAGCAGCTCGCGCGGCTGCGAGTGCGAGGCCGCGACGGCGTCGGTCAGCCGCTCGACTTCGGCGGCGAAGGCGGCGGCGTCCACCGGGACCTCGCGCAGGCGATCGTCGAGCCGGCAGGCGAGCGCGCCAACCGTCACTCGAGCACGAGCCCCAGGGCCTGCCCGATGCGCGACCACTTGGCGGTCTCCTCGCGCACCACGCGCGCGGCCTCCCCGGGCGTGGAGCCCACGGGGTCGATCCACTGCCGGTCCCAGAGCTTCGCCTTCATCTCCGGGTCGCGCACGATGCGCGCGAGCTCCGCGTGCAGCCTCGCGATCGCCTCCGGCGGCGTCCTCGCGGGCGCCACGACCGCCATCCACACCGGCGCCTCGAATCCCGGGTATCCCGACTCGGCCACGGTGGGCAGGTCCGGGATGAGCGGCGAGCGGCGCGCGCCCGTCTGCGCCACCACGCGGATCCTGCCCGCCTGCACGTGCGGGATGAGAGCCGTGGGGTTGAGCGAGAGGAGCTGCACGTCGCCCGCGAGGAGTGCGGCCACCGCGGGGGCGCCGCCGTTGTAGGGAATGTGCTCGGTGCGGATGCCGGCCGCCGCGTTGAGGCTCTCCATGGAGAGCTGCGAGATGCTGCCCTTGCCCACGGAGGCGTAGTTGAGCCGGCCCGGCTGTGCCTTCGCCTTCGCGACGACCTCCGCGAGGGTCGTGGCGCCCAGCGACGGGTGCACGGCGACGAGGCTGGGCGAGGTGCCCACGAGGGTCACGAAGGCGAAGTCGCGCGTCACGTCGTAGGGAAGCGACTTCGCGAGCGCCGGGCTCACGGCGAGCGGGCCGTTGGTGCCCATGAGCAGCGTGTGCCCGTCGGGAGCGCTCCTCGCCACGGCCTCGGCGGCGATGTTGCCGCCGGCGCCCGGGCGGTTCTCGATCACGACCGGCTGGCCGAGGGCCCGCGAGAGCGGCTCGGCGAGCGAGCGCGCCACGACGTCGGGCTGCCCGCCGGGCGCGAAGGGCACGACGAGGCGGACGGGCTTCGACGGCGCCCAGTCGGCGGCCGCGGGAAGGGCCAGCGCGAGAAGCGCCGCGAGGAACGCGCGCCGCGCCATCTCAGTAGTTGAGGATGGGTGCCAGCCAGCGCTCCATCGCCGCGAGGTCCATGCCCTTGCGGTGCGCGTAGTCGGCGACCTGGTCGCGCTCGACCTTGCCCACGGCGAAGTAGCGCGACTGCGGGTGCGAGAAGTAGAACCCGCTCACCGCGGCCGTGGGCACCATCGCGAAGGACTCGGTGAGCGTGATGCCGGCGTTCCTCTCCGCGTCGAGCAGGCGGAAGAGATCGCCCTTCCCGGTGTGGTCCGGGCAGGAGGGATAGCCCACGGCGGGCCGGATCCCGGCGTACTTCTCGCCGATGAGTTCCTCGTTGGAGAGCGACTCGCCCGCGGCGTAGCCCCAGAACTCGGTGCGCACGCGCTGGTGCAGGTGCTCGGCGAAGGCCTCCGCGAGGCGGTCGGCCAGCGCCTTGAGCATGATCGCCGAGAAGTCGTCGTGCTTCGAGGCGAACTCCGCGAGCTTCGCTTCGATGCCTTCGCCCGCCGCCACCGCGAAGGCGCCGAGGTAATCCACCACCCCGGAGTCCCTGGGCGCCACGAAGTCGGCCAGGCACTGGTTGGGGTTGCCCTCCGGCTTCTCGTTCTGCTGGCGCAGGTTGTGCCAGGTCATGAGCACGTGGCTGCGGCTCTCGTCCGAGTAGATCTCGATGTCGTCGCCGACCGAGTTGGCCGGCCAGATCCCGAAGACGGCGTTGGCGGTGAGCCAGCGCCCCTTCACGATGCGGTCCAGCATCGCCTGGCCCTCGCGGAAGACGTTCCTCGCCGCCTCGCCGACCACCGCATCCTCCAGGATGGCGGGGTACTTGCCCACGAGGTCCCAGGCCTGGAAGAAGGGCGCCCAGTCGAGGCAGGGCACGAGCTTTTCCAGCGGATAGTTGCGCAGCGCGAGGAGCCCCCGTTGCGCGGGCTTCGGGGGCGCGTAGCCGGCCCAGTCGAGCCGGGCGGCGTTGGCGCGCGCCGCCTCCAGCGGTACCGACTTCTGGCCGGTCTTGCGCGCGTGCGCGTCGCGCACCTTGAGGTAGTCGTGGCGCACCTGCGCGACGTAGTGGTCGCGGCCCTCGTCGCTCGCGAGGCTCGTGGCCACGCCCACGGCCCGCGAGGCGTCCGGCACCCACACGGTGGGCCCCGAGTAGCGCGGCTCGATCTTCACCGCCGTGTGCGTGCGCGAGGTCGTCGCCCCCCCGATGAGGAGCGGGATGCGCATGCCGCGGCGCTCCATCTCGGCGGCCACGTGCGCCATCTCCTCGAGGGAGGGCGTGATGAGGCCCGACAGGCCCACCATGTCGGCCTTCTCCTTCTCCGCGGTGTCGAGGATCCTCTCGGCCGGGACCATCACCCCGAGGTCCACGACCTCGAAGTTGTTGCACTGCAGGACCACGCCCACGATGTTCTTGCCGATGTCGTGCACGTCGCCCTTCACGGTGGCCATGACGACCTTGCCCTTGGCCCTGGCGTCCGCGCTGCCCAGGAGCCGCTTCTCCTCCTCGATGAAGGGGATGAGGTGCGCGACCGCCTGCTTCATCACGCGCGCGCTCTTCACCACCTGCGGCAGGAACATCTTGCCGGCGCCGAAGAGGTCGCCCACGACGTTCATGCCGTCCATGAGCGGGCCCTCGATCACCTGGATGGGGCGCGGGAACTTCTTCCGGGCCTCCTCGGTGTCCTCGACGATCCACTGCGTGATGCCCTTCACGAGGGCGTGCGAGAGGCGCTGCTCGACGGGGGCGGCGCGCCACGCGAGGTCCTCGGCCGCGTCCTTCTTCTGGCCCTTGAAGCTCTCGGCGAAGCCGACCAGGCGCTCGGTCGCGTCGGGACGGCGGTCGAAGATCACGTCCTCGACGCGCTCGAGGAGCTCGGGCGGGATCTCGGCGTACACGCCCAGCTGCCCGGCGTTCACGATCCCCATCGTCATGCCGGCCCTGGCCGCGTGGTAGAGGAACGCGGTGTGCATGGCCTCGCGCACCGGCTCGTTGCCGCGGAAGGAGAACGAGAGGTTGGAAACGCCGCCCGAGGTCTTGGCGTGCGGAAGGCTGCGGTGGATCCACGCCACCGCCTCGAGGTAGTCCAGGCCGTAGCGGTTGTGCTCCTCGATGCCGGTGGCGATCGCGAAGAYGTTGGGGTCGAAGATGATGTCCTCGGGCGGGAAGCCCACCTGGTCCACGAGGATGCGGTAGCAGCGCTCGCAGATGGAGGTCTTGCGCTCGAGGGTGTCGGCCTGGCCCTTCTCGTCGAAGGCCATGACGATCACCGCCGCCCCGTAGCGCCTCGCCAGCTTCGCGTGCCGGACGAACTCCGCCTCGCCCTCCTTGAGCGAGATCGAGTTCACGATGGCCTTGCCCTGCACGCACTTCAGCCCCGCCTCGATCACGCTCCACTTCGAGCTGTCGATCATGACCGGCACGCGCGCGATGTCGGGCTCGGCGGCCACCAGGTTCAGGAACTTCGCCATGGCCGCGACCGAGTCGAGCATGGCCTCGTCCATGTTCACGTCGATCACCTGGGCGCCGTTCTCCACCTGCTGGCGCGCGACCGACAGCGCCTCGGCGTAGTCGCCCGCGAGGATGAGGCGCGCGAAGGCCTTCGAGCCCGTGACGTTGGTGCGCTCTCCCACGTTCACGAAGAGGGATCCGGCGCCGATGTTGCAGGGCTCCAGGCCGGCGAGCCGCAGCTTCGGCTCGATGCGCGGCGTCGCCCGCGGCTTGCAGGGCGCGACGATCCCGGCGATGGCCTTGATGTGCGCCGGCGTCGTGCCGCAGCAGCCGCCGGTGATGTTGAGCCAGCCCGCCTCGGCCCACTCGCGGATGTAGGCGGCCGTCTCCTCCGGCAGCTCGTCGTACTCCGCCATGGCGTTGGGCAGGCCCGCGTTGGGGTGGGCGGAGACGCGCGTGTCGGCGATGCGCGCGAGCTCCTCCACGTGCGGGCGCAGCTGCTTCGCGCCGAGGGCGCAGTTGAAGCCGATGGAAAGGGGCCGCGCGTGGCGCACCGAGTTCCAGAACGCCTCCGGGGTCTGGCCCGAGAGCGTGCGCCCCGAGGCGTCGGTGATCGTGCCGGAGATCATGATCGGCAGGCGCTCGCCGGATCTCTCGAAGAACTCGTCGATCGCGAAGAGGGCCGCCTTGGCGTTGAGCGTGTCGAAGATCGTCTCGACCAGCAGGATGTCGACGCCGCCCTCGACGAGTGCGGCCACCGCCTCGAGGTAGGCGTCCTTCACCTGGTCGAAGCTCACCGCCCGGAAGCCGGGGTCGTTCACGTCCGGCGAGAGCGAGAGCGTGCGGTTCATGGGGCCCAGCACCCCGGCCACGAAGCGGGGCTTGCCCGGGGTCCTCGCCGTGAACTCGTCGGCGACCGACCTCGCCAGGCGCGCGGCCTCGCGGTTCAGCTCCGCCACGATGGGCTCGAGGTGGTAGTCGGCCTGCGAGACGGAGGTCGAGTTGAAGGTGTTGGTCTCSAGGATGTCSGCGCCGGCYTCCAGGTACTGGGCGTGGATCTCGCGGATCACCTGCGGGCGGGTGAGGGTGAGSAGGTCGTTGTTGCCGCGCAGGTCGTGCGGGTGGTCGCGGAAGCGCTCGCCGCGRTACTCGGCCTCGGMCAGCYTGTAGCCCTGCACCATGGTGCCCATGGCCCCGTCGAGCACGAGGATGCGCGTCTCGAGGGCGTCGAGGAGCGCCTTGAGGCGGGCGGGGCGGGTGGGCGTGGCCTGGTCCATTGTCTCGTCCATGTCGCGGAAACGAAAAAACCCGTCAGCGGGGCGACGGGTTTTCGGGGCCGGTCGCTTTAGCTGGATTTTTTGAGCGCCCGCAAGCTGTGGGATCAAATCGGCGCTGGAAAGCGCATTCTACACCAGCCGGGCCCCCTTGAAATCGGGGCCCGCCGCCTCCAGTTGAGGCGCTTTCGGACGCCGAAACCGAAGGGGATTTCCATGACCGACCAGACCGCCGAGCGCGCCGCGCGCGAGACCCGCGGCTTCCAGGCCGAGGTGAAGCAGCTCCTTCACCTCATGATCCACTCCCTCTATTCCAACCGCGAGATCTTCCTTCGCGAGCTCGTCTCCAACGCTTCCGACGCCTGCGACAAGCTGCGCTTCGAGGCGCTCTCGGACGCTTCCCTCCTGGAGAACGACGCCGACCTCGCCATCCGCGTCGACTACGACCGCGAGGCCCGCACCCTCACCGTGGCCGACAACGGCGTGGGCATGAGCCGCGAGGAGGCGATCGCGAACCTGGGCACCATCGCCAAGAGCGGCACGCGCGAGTTCTTCGCGAGCCTCACGGGGGACCAGCAGAAGGACGCCCACCTCATCGGCCAGTTCGGGGTGGGCTTCTACTCGTCCTTCATCGTGGCCGACCGGGTGACGGTGCTCACGCGCCGCGCGGGCCGGCCGGCCGCCGAGGGCGTGCGCTGGGAGTCCGACGGCAGCGGCGAATTCACCGTGGAGGCCGTCGAGAAGCCCGGCCGCGGCACCGAGATCACCCTGCACCTGCGCGAGGGGCAGGAGGACCTGCTGGAGGGCACGCGGCTTCGCGCCATCATCCGCCGCTACTCCGACCACATCGTGCAGCCCATCCGCATGCCCAAGGAGGCGTGGAAGGACGGCAAGCCGGAGAAGGGCGCCGAGCCCGAGACGGTCAACCAGGCCTCCGCGCTGTGGGCGCGGCCCAAGTCCGACATCAAGGACGAGGAGTACCGCGAGTTCTACAAGCACGTCGGCCACGACTTCGAGGACCCCCTGGCCTGGGTGCACGCCAGGGTCGAGGGCCGCCAGGAATACACGCAGCTCCTCTACGTCCCCTCGCGCGCGCCCTTCGACCTGTGGGACCGCAACGCCCGCCACGGCGTGAAGCTCTACGTGCGCCGCGTCTTCATCATGGACGACGCCGAGCAGCTCCTGCCCGCCTACCTGCGCTTCGTGCGCGGGGTGGTGGATTCCAACGACCTGCCGCTCAACGTCTCGCGCGAGATCCTGCAGGAGTCGAAGGACATCGAGGCCATCCGCGCCGGCTGCACGAAGAAGGTGCTGGGGCTCCTCGAGGGCCTGGCGGAGAACGACAAGGAGAAGTACGCCGCCTTCTGGAAGGCCTTCGGCCGCGTGCTCAAGGAAGGCGTGGGCGAGGACTTCGCCAACCAGGAGAGGATCGCGGGGCTGCTGCGCCTCGCCTCCACCCACGCGGACAGCGCGGAGGAGACCGTCTC
>PQAI01000195.1 GCA_003105245.1 Betaproteobacteria bacterium
TTCCGCAAGGAATGCCTCCTCGCGGGCATCGACGAGATCGACCTCACGCTGCGCTACGAGCGCGAGATCGCCGCTTACGAGGCGCGGATGCGCGAGGAGACGCCCTGGCTCCTTCAAGTCAACGCGACACCGGGTGGTCACGTTTGAGTTGAATGCCCGGAAATTCCGCTTCCCAGCAGCTCGATCGCGTCAGCGAGGCAATTCTTGCGATCCGCGGGCAGCGCGTACTGCTCGACTCGACTCTGGCAAAACTCTACGGGATCGAGACGCGCGCCCTGGTCCAGGCTGTCAATCGGAATGCCGCGCGGTTTCCCGACGACTTCTGCTTTCGCCTCACAGAGGGGGAAAGCCGAGCTTTGAGATCACAAACTGTGATGTCAAACACCGGACGCGGGGAAAGCTCGCCAGCCAGTTCGCGGCGCTCGAAAACCGTCTGGAAAAAAGACTTGATGGTCACGATGAAGTGATCGAGCGGATACTGGAAGCGATTCGCCGCCTCATGCGCTCGGACCAGCCCGCGCGGCGGCCGATCGGCTTCGTCACCGACGAGCGGGAACCTTCTTCCTGACCCGGGTGGAGCGGCTTCGTGATCTCGATGGAGACTTGTCCGGGCGTTTCCTCGGCTCGGCCACCGACCGCGCCCGCGCCGCCAGCGCGAGCTTCCTCACCCGCCGGATGTCGGCGTCCGTGAAGGGCCCGTTCACCCCGGAGATCGCGGCGAGCTTCATGCCGTGCTTGAGGCCCAGGCGGTAGATCTCGCGCACCTTCTCCCACTCGATGTTGCGCCCGACGGTGAAGTTCTCGAAGCGGCCCTCGAGGGCCAGCACGATCGTCTCGGCGAGGCACGCGTAGGCGACGCCCTTGGGCAGGCCGATGTTCTTCATCGAGACCTTTCCCGGCAGCTGGATCTCGCCGGACTCGATCACCAGCACGTCGGGGCGCTTGGCCACCTCCTCGGCCGGCAGGTCCAGCGGGCGCGCGACGTCGGTGATCACGCAGCCGGGCTTCACCTTCATGATGTCGAGGATCTTCTTGCCGGCGCCCGAGGTGGCGGTGACGATCATGTCCATGCCGGCGATGTCGCGGTCCGTGCTCGAGGAAAGGAAGAGCTTCGCGTCCGGCGTCTCCTTGAGGATGGAGCCCTTGAGCGAGAGGAGCTTCGCCGTCTCCGGCGAGACCATGTAGACCTCCTCGGCCACCATCGCCAGCAGCCGCGCGCACACCGAGCCGATGGAGCCCGTCGCACCCACCACCATGGCCTTGAACTTCAGGCGCTGGCCCTTCGTCGCCGCCGGCGACACCAGGCCCAGGCGCCGCATGGCGTCGTGCGCCGCCCACAGCGCCCCGGAGGCGCTGTAGCTGTTGCCGGTGGTGATCGGCAGCGAGGCGCGCCGGGCCACGGTGAGTCCCGCATCGCCCACCACCTTCGTGAACGCGCCCAGGCCCATGATCTGCGCGCCCAGGCTCCTCGCCACGCGCGCGGCCTCCAGCAGGCGCTTGTAGGTGAACTCCGGGCCGTGGCTCATGATCTCCCTGGGCGTGCCCCCCACGGAGATGAGCCAGCCCTCGGATTCCACGCCCGTGGGCGACTTGATGCCCGTCACGTGCGAGTACACGAAGGGCGGCGCGTAGGCCATCGCCTTCTCCACCACGTCCAGGAACGCCGGCGGCGAGACGTGGGAGAGCAGCTCGATGGGCTTCACGTTCTTGAAGTACTCCTGCGACAGCGGGTGGATCACGAACGCCCAGCGGTTCACGCGCCGGAAGCCGCGCGGCCAGATCATGCGCGGCTCGATCCCCTGGCCGGTGATGATCCCGAGGTAGTCGTCCTCCAGGATGTCGTCGGGCTCCTTGCCGAGCGCGGCGATGATCATCGCGTCGAGCACGCTGGGCCCGAGCACGTGGCCGAAGAGCGAGGGGGCGCCGTCGATCACCAGGTTCACGCCCTTCGCCTTGAGCTGGGCGATGCGCGCCTCGCTCACCGTGGAGGTGAGGATCGTCTTGCCCGCGAGCTCCTCCAGCCCGAAGGCGTCCAGCTCGTGGATGGGGGCCACGATCACGGTCGCGTCGCGCATCGCGCGGCGCAGGACGAAGCGCTGCCATTCGCGCGCCACCGCGTTGTCGGTGACGAGGTCGGGCACGCGGTCGGTCACGTAGTGGGCGCCGCTCGCGTAGAGCTCCAGGGCCTCCAGCGAGGTGAGCATCTTGGGAATGCCCAGCTGCAGCAGCGCGTCGGCGAACTCGAGGTTGGGCGTGTACTCGGCGAACGACTGCGCCAGCTTGTAGTTGGCCACGCCGGAGAAGAACAGGACGCGGGCGTTGTTGAAGTAGTTGCCCAGCTTCGCCTGCACGTGGCGGAGGGCCCACTCCTGGAGGATGTCGCCCAGGCGGGCGCCCGTGGTGACGGGCACGCGCGTGACGGCCGCGGTAAGCCGGGCGCCCTCCTCGTCCACGAAGCGCTGCGAGCCCACGGTGTAGGCCTCGCGGGCCACGCCCACGCCGATCGCGTCGGCGTGGTACTCCCAGTGCCGCAGGAGCTTCTCGGCCCTCTCCACGCTGTGGTTGGTGCCGATTCGGCGGACGTCGAGCTGCTTGCCCAGGAAGCGCGCCTTGAACGCGAAATCCTGGGCGTCCGTCCCCAGGCTGATCCCCACCACGCGCTTCATGGCCGGCCTTTCGTGTGCATTGCAACAAATTGCCCCAAAACCCCCGCCGGTACTTGATCCAAATGAACAAATCCCCTCTTGGGCGTGGCCCGGCGCGGCCTTTTGCGGCATTCTGGCCGTGAGTCGGGATTGCTGCGGGGCACAAGATGATCGAGATGCCGGGATTCGTGGGGAACGTGGTGCGCTCCGTGGGGCTTTCCACGGCGATGAAGGCGGCCGGCGTGGTGACGGGGCTGCTGCCCATCCCGCAGCCGATGCTGCTGGTGGGCCCGGGCGCGAGCCGGCGGCTCGGGCAGGCGCTGGCCGGTTTCGGGCACAGGCGCATCCTGGTGGTGACCGACGCCACGATCGTGCGCATGGGGCTCCTCAAGGGCTTCACGCAGGCGCTCACGAAAGCCGGGGGCGAATTCGTGGTCTTCGACGCGATCACGGCGGACGCGCCCATCCCGGTGATCGAGAAGGCCATCGCCTTCTACCGGCGGCGCGGCTGCGACGCGATCGTCGCCTTCGGCGGCGGCTCGCCCATGGACGCGGCCAAGGCCATTGCCTATTCGGTCGCCAACGGCAAGCCCCCGCGCAAGCTCGTGGGCTACTTCAAGGGCCTCTCGGCGCCGGTGCCGATCTACGCGGTGCCCACCACGGCCGGGACGGGATCGGAAGTGACGGTGGCCGCGGTGATCTCCGACCCGGAGGCCGGGCAGAAGCTCGTCATCGCCGATACGCGGCTGGTGCCCGCGATGGCGGCACTCGACCCGCAGCTCATGACGGGGCTGCCGCCGGCCGTGACCGCGGCCACCGGCATGGACGCGCTCACGCACGCGATCGAGGCCTTCCTCGGGCAATGGGCCACGGAGACGACCGACCGCATGGCGCTCGCGGCCGTGGGGCTCGTCTACGAGAACCTGCGCGTGGCTCACCGCGAGGGCAGGAACCTCGAGGCGCGCGAGCGCATGTCGCTCGCGGCAACCTATGCCGGGCTCGCCTTCACGCGCGCCAACGTGGGCTACGTGCACGCGATCGCGCACCAGCTGGGCGGCAAGTACCACACGCCGCACGGGCTCGCCAACGCCATCCTGCTGCCGCACGTGCTGCGTTTCCTCGCGCCCGCAGTGACGAAGCGCCTGGCGCTGCTCGCGGCCGCGGCCAGGGTCGGAAGCGCCAAGGACCGTCCCGCGGTGCTGGCGCGCAAGTTCCTCGACTCCGTGGAGAAGCTCAACCACGACCTCGGCATTCCGCGCACCCTGGACGCCCTGAAGGCGAAGGACATCCCCGCGCTCGCCAAGGCCGCCTGCTGGGAGGCGGACACGAACTATCCGGTGCCCAGGTACATGTCGCCCGAACAGTGCGAGGCGATCCTCCGGCAGGTGCTTCCGGACGCCGGGAAGCCCGCGAGGCGCGCTCGCAAGCCGGCGCCGCGCAGGAAGCCCCGCTAGCGCCCGTCCCGGGGAAAGCCGCGTCGACCGCGTATAGTGTCGACATGAAGGTTCCCCAGCGGTTGCAGCCGCTCGTCGAAGACGGCGTGATCGACTCGGTGGTCCGCCAGCTCATGAGCGGCAAGGAAGCGACCGTTTACGTGGTGCGCTGCGGCGAGCAGACGCGCTGCGCGAAGGTCTACAAGGAAGCCCACCAGCGCAGCTTCCGCCAGGCGGTCGACTACACCGAGAACCGCAAGACCCGGAACAGCCGCCAGGCGCGCGCCATGGCCAAGGGCACGCGCTTCGGCCGCCAGGCCCGGGAGCAGGCCTGGAGGAGCTCCGAGGTGGACGCGCTCTACCGGCTGGCGTCGGCCGGCGTGCGCGTTCCGCGGCCCTACAACTTCCACGAGGGCGTGCTCCTGATGGAGCTCGTCGCCGACGGCGAGGGCAACGCCGCCCCGCGCCTGAACGACGTGCAGTTCACKCCGGAGGTCGCCGTCGATCTCCACGGGCGCCTCATCCGCGAGGTCGTGCGCATGCTGGCCGCCGGCGTGATCCACGGCGACCTGAGCGAGTTCAACATCCTCCTGGGCGCCGAGGGGCCGGTGATCATCGACCTTCCGCAGGCGGTCGACGCCGCCGGCAACAACCACGCGCCCCGCATGCTGGTGCGCGACGTGGACAACCTGCGGCGCTTCTTCGGGCGCTTCGAGCCGGCGCTCCTCGGCACCGACTACGGCAAGGAGATCTGGGCGCTCTACGAATCCGGCTCCCTGCGCCCGGAAGCGGCACTCACGGGGCGGTTCGAGGACGACGAGTCCTCGGCCGACCTGGAAGGCGTCATGCGCGAGATCGACGACGCGCGGCGGGAGGAAGCCGCGCGGATCTTGCGGATGCAGGAGTAGGGCCCTTGCATGGCGGGCCATCGCGGCACCCACCCAACCAGGAGCACACCATGCTGAACGACCTCAAGACGCAACGCATCGCCCTCTCCATCGAAGTCGACCGCGCCCGCCGCTGGCGCAAGTCGACCGCCCTGGACAAGATCCGGCAGTCGCTGGAAGCGAGACTCACCATCCTCGACAAGGCGATCAAGGCCGAAGTCGACAAGGCCGCCGCCTAGGAAGCGGCCGCGGATCGGCGGTGCGATAATTGCCCGGCAGTGTCTTGGCAGGACCCGAAGAAGAAGACACCCAGGAGCGCTTCGCATGATCCGCAAATTGCTGGCCGCCGCGGCGATCCTCGCCGCGGCCCTCATCCAGGCACCCGTCCAGGCCGCCGACCCGCCGGCCAGGGCCGAGACCGCGGCGCCTGCGGCTCCAGCCGCCGCACCCGCGCCCGCAGCCGCCTCCCCCGCCGCCGTGGAGGCCACCGGAGAGGCAACGGTCGTCGTCTTCAACAGGAGCGTGGCGGTCTTCCGCGCCCATTTCCTCGGCGTCTCGCCGGCGGACCGGGCGCGGCGCGCCGAGCGGGCCATTGGCGAGATCCTCGAAAAGGGCGGGCCGGGCAAGGTCACGACGGGCAAGGAGGGGCAGAGAGTCGGCGTCTTCATCGACGGCGAGCTCGCCTTCGTCCTGGTGGCGGCCGATGCCGACCGGCTGCGCGCCGAGACGCTGGAAGCTGCGACGGCCACGACGACCGCCGCGCTGGCGAACGCGATCGCGGAAACTCGCGAGGCGCGGGACCAGTCCCTGATCATCAAGGCCCTCGTCCGCGCCGGCATCGCGACGCTGGTCTACGCCGTCCTCGCCTGGGTCACGCTGCGCACGCGCAGCTGGCTCTCCACCAAGCTGGCCGACGCGCTGCACCGCACGACGGCGCGCGTGCGGCTCGCGGGCGAGCACTTCCTGAGCGGCGGGCGCCTTCTCTCCCTGGCGCGCTGGTCGGTCCAGGCCACCGCCGTCGTGCTGCTCCTGGTGATGGCCGACCGGTGGGTCACCTACGTGCTGCTGCAATTCCCGTTCACGCGGCCGTGGGGGGAGCAGGCCGACCAGTTCGTGTGGGGCATCGTGGTCCTCGTGGGAGGCAACATCCTGCGCGCGATCCCGGACCTCCTCATCGCGGTCGTCATCTTCCTCCTCGCCCGCGGGTTCATCGGGTTGTTCCGGCCCACGTTCGACCGCATCGAGGCGGGAGTCGCGGGCTCGACGTGGCTGGACATGGACACGGCGCGCCCCACGCGGCGGCTGTTCTCCGTGGCGGTGTGGCTCTTCGCGATCGTCATGGCCTACCCCTACCTGCCGGGCTCCAACAGCGAGGCCTTCAAGGGCATGTCGGTGCTGGTGGGCCTGATGGTGACCATGGGCGGCTCGAGCCTCTTCGGGCAGGCGGCCAGCGGCCTGATCCTCATGTACTCGCGCACGGTGCGCGTGGGCGAGTACGTGCGCATCAACGACCAGGAAGGCACGGTCACGGAGCTCGGGACCTTCACCACCAAGATCCGCACGGGGCTGGGCGAGGAGGTCACCGTGCCCAACACGGTGGTCCTGAACACGGTCACCAAGAATTACTCGCGCGTGGTGAAGGGGCGCGGCTACGTCGTCGACACCACCGTCACCATCGGCTACGACACGCCGTGGCGGCAGGTGGAGGCGATGCTCAAGGAGGCCGCGAAGCGCACGGAGGGCGTGCTCCCCGACCCCGAGCCGCGCGTGTTCCAGACGGGGCTCTCGGACTTCTATCCCGAGTACCGCCTCGTGTGCCAGGCCGTGCCGACGGAACCGAGGCCACGCGCGGTGGTGCTGTCGAACCTGCACGCCAACATCCAGGACGTGTTCAACGAGCACGGCGTGCAGATCATGTCGCCGCACTACCTCGGCGATCCGGCGGATGCGAAGGTGGTGCCGAAGGCGAAGTGGTACGCGAAGCCGGCGGTGCCACCCGCGGGATCTGCCTCCGACTCGTGAGGAGCAGTGGAATGGCATCGCTTCGCAATGCACTCGTGATCGCCGCGTTCGCTTCGGCAACGGCKCTTTCGGGCTGCGGCGGSGGTGGGTCGGATGCCCCCGAGGTGGCTCCCAAGACGGGTGAGTTCGTCCCCTCGTTCGGAACGAACGGCATCGCGGCGCTGGACGGCGGTCCCTTCACGGGCACGACGGCCTCCGCGCAGTTCGCAGCGGCCGACGGCGCCTCGGGCGTGATCCGCGCGACGGGGAACCTCAAGTCGAGCTCGGTTCGCGCCCGCCTCCTTCCCGACGGCCGACCGGATGCGGCCTTCGCCGGCACGGGCTACGTCCTGCATCCCGCCGAGGTCGCCAGCCTGCCCTTCRSCACGGAGCGATCCGGGCTRGCGGTGTTCGCGAGGCCGGATGGCGCGGAGCTGCTCGTCGAATCCGTGTTCCTGCCTTGCATGACGGGCCCCACATGCGCGATCAGCGGCGGCGGATCGACCTACACCGCCACGCGCCTGGTGGACGCGACGGGGACCGCGCTTCCGGCCCATGGCGCCCCCGGCACCGGCGAGGCGACGCTCAACATCGAGCCCATCCAGGCAATTGCCGAGCCGTCGGGCGCCATCGTCGTCCTCGGCCGGGTTGGCGCGGGCATCGGGGGCATTCGGCGAAACGCGCTCCGGCGGCTGACACCCCAGGGACTTCCCGACCAGGCGTTCGACGCCAACGCCGCCGTGAACCTCGATTGCCCGGGCTACAATCCCATCGGATTCCCCGGGGCCATCATGGCGCGGCGCCCGGACGGAAAGCTCCTGGTCGCGCAGTCGTACTTCACCGGGTCGTACACCGCGAACCCGCCGGCGATCGAATACACGACCTGCATCACGCGACTGTTGCCCGACGGCACGGTCGACGCCACCTTCGGCGCCGGCGGCCGCTCGCAACTGCCGCGGGAGTTCCAGTACGACGACATGAGGCCGGTGGCGATCTTCGCGTTGCCCAACGGCGGCGTGGCGCTCTTCCTCCAGAAGCGACGCCAGCTGGAGGGGAAGATCCACTACCACTACATGATCGCGACGATGACCGCCGATGGCGCGCTGGACGCCAGCCGCTTCGACCGCGGCATCACGGGACCCACGGACCTGCACGTCGCGAAGCTGGAAGCGGTCGCGCTGCAGGCGGACGGCAAATACCTCGTCGCGGGCTTTCCGGCGTCGGGTTGGGACCAGCCCGCAACGGGGATGCCCGTGCCGGGATTCGATGCCGCGCAACCGCGAATCGGCAGGCTTCTTCCCGGCGGCGGCGCGGATCTCTCCTTCGGGCCGCTCGGGTCAGGCTACACGCCGCTCCTCTCTTTCGGACAGCGCCTCGCGCCTCGGCACGTGAGCATCGGCCCGGATCGCGGCATCTTCGTCGCGGGGGCCCTGGGCGCCGCCGGCCCGGTCAACGACAACGAGATCACGAAGTTCGCCGTGGGCAAGCTCATGGGGGATTCGGCGGCGGCGCCGTAAGTCGCCAGAGGGAAGTCACCTCGGCGGCGCGCGCGCCGTGCAGCGGATCGGAAACGTCCGACGCCTTGGGATGCTTCGGCTTCGCGTCGAGGCGCCCGGCGACCTCGAGCCCCGCCGCGGCGATCATCGCGAGGAATCCCTCCCGGCTCCGCAGCCCCATGTGCTCCGCCAGATCGGAGAGCACCAGCCACCCCTCCCCGCCCGGCACCAGGTGCGCGGCCAGTCCCGCGAGAAAGCCGCGCAGCATCCGGCTTTCCGGATCGTAGATCCCGCGCTCGATCGGCGTCGCGGGCCGCGCCGGCACCCACGGCGGGTTGCAGACCACGAGCGCGGCGCGTCCCTCGGGGAAGAGGTCCGCCTCCACCACCTCGACCTGCTTCGCGAGGCCCAGGCGATCGACGTTCTCCCGCGCGCACGCGAGCGCCCGGGGATCCTGGTCGGTGGCCACGACGCGCGCGATGCCGCGCCGGGCGAGCACCGCGGCGAGCACGCCCGTCCCCGTGCCGACGTCGAACGCGAGGTTCTGCGAGGCCAGCGCCTGCGGCAGCGGTGCCCCGGCGACCAGGTCCACGTACTCGCGCCGGATGGGCGTGAAGACGCCGTAGTGCGGATGGATGCGCCCGTCGAGGGCGGGGATGGGGATGCCCTTCGTCCGCCACTCGTGCGCGCCGACGAGGCCCAGCAGCTCCCGCAGCGACACGATCGTGGCGCCCTCGCCGGGTCCCCACGCCTCCACGCACGCCTGGCGAATGTCCGGCGCCCGCCGAAGGGCGATGCCGTATTCCGCGTCGAGTTCGACGAGCAGCATGCCCAGCGTGCGGGCGCGCTGCGCCTGGGCCTGGCGATGCAGGTGGAAGGCCTCCGCGGGCGAGGAGGGCTTCTTCGCCTTGCGCGGATGGCGGTCGGCGCGCTTGGCCATCGCCGTGAGCATCTGGCGCGCGTTCTGGAAATCACCGCGCCACAGCAGCGCCGTGCCCTGGCAGGCGAGCCCGTAGGCCTGGTCGGCCGTCATGCGGTCGTCGACGATGGCCATCTGCTTCGGCGGCGGCGCGCCGCTTTCCGAGCGCCAGCGGGCCGACCTCTCCCCGTCGCCCTCGGCCCAGTCGACGACCGAGTGCTCGCCCATGCTAGAGCTCGGTGTACTTGCGGGCGGTGCCGCGCGCCTTGTGCACCGGGTACTTCCCGGCGTTGGCGACCATCTTGCGGCGGGCGGCGTCGATCGGATCGATGCCCAGCTTGTCGGCGAGCCGGATGAGGTAGAGCAGGACGTCGGCGATCTCCTCGCCGGCGGCGGCGAGGACCTCCGGCGACGGGCGGCGGCTCTGCTCCTCGGTGAGCCACTGGAAATTCTCGAGCAGCTCGCCCGCCTCGCCCGCGAGCGCCATCGCGAGGTTCTTGGGCGAGTGGAACTGGTCCCAGTCGCGCTCTTCGGCGAATTCCCTCAGTTGGTTGCGCAGCGCTTCGACTTCGCTCACGTTCCTGCCTCCCTGGTTTCGTCCAGCCCAGCTTACGCCATACTGCACCCATGGACTTCCCCCCATGAGTGAATCCGCGCCCGGCAGCCCGCAGGAGCACCCGCGACGCCAGGTCGGCGTGTGGGAAGCGATCTCCGTCTGCGTCGGCATGGTGATCGGCGCGGGCATCTTCCGCTCGCCCTCGATCGTCGCCGCCAACGTGGGCTCCGACACCGAGATGCTGCTTGCGTGGGCGTTCGGCGGCGCGATGTCGCTCGTGGGCGCGCTCTGCTTCGCGGAGATGGCCGCGGCCTTCCCCGACCCCGGCGGCGACTATCACTTCCTCACCCGCGCCTTCGGCCGGCGCGCGGGATTCCTCTTCGCCTGGTCGCGCTTCGCCGTGATCCACACGGGCTCGATGGCGATGCTCGCCTTCGTGCTGGGCGACTACCTGGCGGAGCTCGTGCGCCTGGGCCCCCTGGGCAGCCCCGCGATGGCGGCGCTCGCGATCGTCGTGCTGGCCGGCCTCAACCTCTCGGGGCTGCGCGCGGGCATCGGCACGCAGGTGGGATTGATGGCGCTCGTGTTCGCCGGACTGATCGCGGTGGGATTCGCGGGCGTCGCGCTCGCCTTTCAGGGCGCCGCCCCGGCGGTGGCGGCTGCCGGCCCTTCGGCCGGGCACCTCGGCACGGCGCTCGTCTTCGTGTTCCTCGCCTACGGCGGATGGAGCGACGCGGCCACGCTCTCGGCCGAGATGCGCGACCCCCGCCGCGGCATCACGCGCGCGCTCCTCGCCGGCATGGCCATCGTGACCGCGCTCTACCTCTTCGCCAACTGGGCCTACGTGCGCGGGCTGGGGCTCGCGGGCGTGGCGGCGAGCCAGGCGCCGGCGGCCGACCTGCTGCGCGTCGCCTTCGGCCCGGCCGGCGAGACGGCCATCGTCGTCGTGGTCGCCATCACCACGATCACCTCGATGAACGCCATCCTCATCGCCGGCGCGCGCACGACCTACGCCGCCGCACGCGACAACGGCGGGCTGGGCGCGCTGGGCGAGTGGCAGGTCGCCCGCGGAACGCCGGGGCGGGCCATCGTCGCCATCGCGGCCGTGGCGCTGCTGCTCGTGGGGCTGGGCACCTGGACGAGGAGCGGCTTCTCGACCATGGTCGATTTCCTGGCGCCCGTGTACTGGCTCTTCCTCACGCTGAGCGGCGCGGCGGTCATCGTGCTGCGGCGCCGCCATCCCGGCGCGCCCAGGCCGTTCCGCGTCCCGGGCTACCCGTGGCTTCCGCTCGCGTTCATGGCGACGAGCGCCTGCATGGTCTACGCGGCCGTGGCCTACGTGCGCATCGGAACGATCCTTGGCGTCGCGGTGCTGCTCTCCGGACTCGCCGTACTCGCGATCCTCGAGCGGCGTACCATGAAGAAGCCATGAGAGCGTCCTGGCCCCTGCTGCTCGCCGCCGCGCTGTGCCTGGGCGGATGCCCGGACGAGATCACCGTGGCGCTCGGGGACCACGCGACCTCCGCCGACCCCTACGCCAATGCCCGGCGCGAGATGGTCGCCACCCAGATCCGGGCGCGCGGAGTGCGCGATCCGCGGGTGCTCGCGGCGATGGAGCGCGTGCCCCGCCACGAATTCGTTCCTCCCGTCGCGCGCACCGCCGCCTACGGCGACCACCCGCTGCCCATCGGCCACGGCCAGACCATCTCGCAGCCCTTCATCGTCGCGTTCATGACCGAGGCCCTCAAGCCCGCGCCGACCGACCGCGTGCTCGAGGTCGGCACCGGCTCCGGCTACCAGGCCGCGGTGCTGGCCGAGCTCGTGGCCCAGGTCTACACGATCGAGATCGTGAAGCCGCTGGGCGAGCACGCGCGCGAGGACCTCGGCCGCCTCGGCTACGGAAACGTCCAGGTGCGCGTCGGCGACGGCTACGAGGGCTGGCCGGAGGCCGCGCCCTTCGACGCCATCATCGTCACCTGCTCGCCGGAGCACGTGCCCAAGCCGCTGGTGGACCAGCTGCGCGACGGCGGGCGCATGGTGATCCCCGTGGGCGAGGCGCGCACCGGGCAGGACCTCTACGTGCTGGAAAAGCACGCGGGGCAGGTGGTAAAGCGCGCCGTGCTTCCTGTACGCTTCGTGCCCATGACAGGCAAGGCACAAGGGCGCTGATGAAGTCGTACTCGATGCAGGCCACGGCCGAGGAGGCCACGATCTCCCTTCGCGAAGCGGACGTCCCGGAGCCGGGCGCGCAGCAGATGCTCGTGCGCATGCGCGCCGCGGGACTCAACCGCGGCGAGTTCATCGTCGGGCACGGCCTCGCCAAGGCGGGATCGGTGAAGCCGATCGGCATGGAGGGCGCGGGCGAGGTGGCGAAGCTCGGCGCCGGGGTCACCCGCTTCCGCGTGGGCCAGCGCGTGATGGGGCGCTGCGCCGGCGCCTTCTCCGAGTACGCGCTCATGGACGAGCGCGAGGCCATCGCGGTTCCCGARGGCGTCTCGTGGGAGGARGCCGCGKCSATCCCCCTCGCCTTCCTCGTGGTKCACGACATGCTCTTCACCCAGGGGCGGCTCGCGCCCGGCGAGTGGGTGCTCGTGACCGGCGTCTCCTCCGGCGTGGGTGTCGCCGCCCTGCAGGCGGCCAAGGAGCGCGGCGCCAAGGTCATCGGCACTTCCGGCTCGCAGGCGAAGCTCGACAGGCTCGCGCCCCTGGGGCTGGACCTCGCGATCTGCACCCGCAAGGCCGACTTCCACGACGCGGTGATGCAGGCCACGGGCGGCAAGGGCGTCGACCTCGTGGTGAACACCGTCGGAGGCTCCGTCTTCGCCGAATGCGTGCGCTCCATGGCCTTCCAGGGGCGGCTCGCCACCGTGGGCTACGTGGACGGGGTGCTGAAGGCCGAGATCGACATCCAGGCCCTGCACGCCAGGCGCCTGACCCTCTTCGGCGTRTCGAACAAGCTGCGCACGGCCGAGCAGCGCGCCGCGGGGCTTCCCGCTTTCGTGGCCGACCTGATGCCGGCGATCGCCGCGCRCCGCATCAAGCCGCTCATCGACCGCGTCTTCCCGTTCGGCGAGCTCGAACAGGCCCGCGCGCACATGGAAGCCAACCGCCACGTCGGCAAGATCGTGCTGGCGATGCCCGAATGACAACGACAGGACCGGGAGGAACGATGATCCGCACCCTCGCGCTGGCCACCGCGCTGGCCGCAGCCACCCTCGGCGCCGACGCGCTGGCCCAGGGCTACCCGACGAAGTCCGTCCGCCTCGTCGTTGGCTTCGCGCCCGGCGGCGCCGCGGACACCGTGGGACGCGCGCTCGCCGGGGGACTCAGCCGCGAGCTCGGGCAGCCCATCGTCATCGAGAACCGCGCCGGCGCGGGCTCCTCGATCGCGGCCGACAACGTCGCCAAGTCGCCGCCGGACGGCTACAGCATCCTGATCGCGAGCCCCGCCGCCATCTCGGTGAATCCCGCGCTCAATCCCAAGCTCCCGTACAAGCCGGGCGACCTCGCGCCCATCGCCAAGGTGTCCTCCTCGCCGCTGCTGATCGTGGTGAACCCCGCGACCGGCATCAAGTCGGTGAAGGAGCTCATCGCCGCGGCGACCAGGGCGCCCGGCACGCTCAACTACGCCACCTCGGGCATGGGCTCCGCGCCGCACTTCGGCGCCGCCTACTTCAGCCAGGTCACCGGCGTGAACATGGTGCACGTGCCGTTCAAGGGCGGCTCGCCCGCCGTGGTCTCGGTGGTCGCGGGCGACACGCAGCTCACCTTCGCGACCCCGCCCTCGGTGCTGCCCATGGTGAAGGCCGGGCGACTGCGCGCGCTGGCCGTGACCAACCGCGAGCGCTCGCCGCTGATGCCCGACATTCCCGGGATGGCGGAAGCGGGCCTGCCCGACTACGCCATCTCGTTCTGGTACGGGATCTTCGTTCCCGCGGGCACGCCGCCGGAGATCGTGAAGAAGCTCTTCGACGCGACGGTCGCGGCGGCCAGGCGGCCGGAGTTCAAGGAAGCGCTGGCGCGCGAAGGCACCGAGGTGTCGATCTCGCGCTCGCCCGAGGACTTCGCCGCGTTCCTCGCCGAGGATGCGAAGTTCTGGGTGAAGCTCGCGAAGGAATCGGGCGCCAAGGCCGAATAGCGGCGAGGGCCCTTCAGCTCACGATCCCGAGGTGCCACGGCACGAACTCGTGGTCCCCGAGGCCCAGCTCCTCGCTGCGGGTGCGCTCGCCGGAGGCTACCCGCAGGATGTGCGCGAAGATCCTCTCGCCCATCTCGGGCACCGTGAGCGTCCCGTCGATCACCTCGCCGCAGTTCACGTCCATGTCCTCCGAGAGGCGCCGGAACATGGGCGTGTTGGTGGCGAGCTTGATCGTGGGCGCGGGCTTCGAGCCGAACATCGAGCCGCGGCCGGTGGTGAAGCAGATCAGGTTCGCGCCGCCCGCGATCTGCCCCGTCGTGGCGACCGGGTCGAATCCGGGGGAATCCATGAACACGAAGCCGCTCTCCTCGACCGGCTCCGCGTACTCGTAGACCGCGCGCAGCGGCGTCGTCCCCGCCTTCATCGCGGAGCCGAGGGACTTCTCGACGATGTTGGCGAGTCCCCCGGCCTGGTTGCCGGGGCCGACCACGCCGTTGTACTGCCCGTGCTGGCCCTTCGCGTAGCCGTTCCACCAATCCAGGCGCTCGAGGAGCTTCCGCCCCACCTCGGGGCTCACGGCGCGGCGCGTGAGGAGGTGCTCGACGCCGTGGATCTCCGGCGTCTCGGACAGGATCGCGGTGCCTCCGTGGCGCACGAGGATGTCCATCGCGGCGCCCAGCGCGGGGTTGGCGCTGATTCCGGAGAAGCCGTCCGAGCCGCCGCACTCCAGTCCGATCTTCAGGTGGCTCGCGGACACGGGCACGCGCGTCACGGCGTTGGCGGCCGGAAGCATCGCCTGCACCGCCGCGATGCCCGCCGCGATGGTGGCGCGCGTGCCGCCCGCCTCCTGCATCACGAAGCTGCGAAGCCGCGGGCCCTCCGCGAGCCCCTGGGACTCGAGCAATTCCGGCACCTGGTTGCGCTCGCACCCCAGGCCCACGATGACGGTTCCGGCGAGGTTCGGGTGCCGCGCGTATCCCGCGAGAGTCCGGCGCAGCACGTCGAAGTGCAGGCTGGGCGACGACATGCCACAGCCGCTCGTGTGCGCGAAGGCGACCACGCCGTCCACGTTGGGGTATTCGGCCAGGCGCTCGGGCGTGAACCACTCCGCCACCTTGTGGATCACCGTCGCGGAGCAGTTCACCGAGGCGATGAGGCCGATGAAGTTGCGCGTGGCCACGCGCCCGCCTGGCCGCACGATGCCCATGAAGGTGGCGCGCTTCTCCGGGGGCACGAAGTCCACCGGGCGCACGTCCCGGCCGAAGCCGGGATCCGCGCCGATTTCCGGCAGCGCGACATTGTGGGCGTGGACGTGCTCGCCGGCCGCGATGTCGCGCGCGGCCACGCCGATGACCGTGCCGTACTTCACGATGGGCGAGCCCTGCGCGATCGCCGTCGCGGCGATCTTGTGCCCCGCAGGAACCTGCGCGCGAACGGTCAGGCCTTCCGACTCGAGCCGCTGCCCGAGCAACAGCGGCACCCGGGCGACGAGGACGTTGTCCCCCGCCCCGAGGCGGATCAGGGCACGCGTCGCATCGCCCGCGGCCATCAGCCGATCAGCTCACGAAGCTTGAGAGCCTCGATGAGCTTCGTCTCGTTGCGGTAGCCCGCCTCGATCGTCTTGCGGTAGTCGTCGGCGTCGAGATAGAGCACGGGGCTGTCGATGCGGTCGCAGGCCTTCCTGAAGGACTCGCTGTTGGCGGCGACGCGGAAGGCCTCGCGCAGCTTCGCGTGGATGGCGGGATCCAGCCCCTTGGGCGCCCCCACGCCGTTGGGCGCGTTGACCACGACGTCGAATCCCGCGTCGCGCAGCGTGGGCGCGTTGGGGAAGCGCGGCAGGCGCTGCTCTCCCCACACCGCCAGCAGCCGGAGCTTGCCGGATTCCACGTGCGGCGCCCACGAGCTGGAGTCGGCGATCAGGTCCACGTGGCCGCCCAGCAGCGCCTGCATCGCCTCGGCTCCGCCCTTGTACGGAACGTTGTTGAAGGAGATGCCCGCCTTCAGGGCGAACTCCTCCATGCCGACGTGCGTCGCGCCGCCGATGCCCGAGTGCGCATAGGTGATCTTGCCGGGGTTCGCCTTGGCCGCGGCCACCAGGTCCTGCAGCGACTTGTACGGCGACTCGGCGCGCGTGGCGATGCCGAAGGTCTGGCCGTTGGCGCGGGCGATGAAGGTGATGTCCTTCAGCGGGTCGTACTTGAGCTTGCCCAGCTGCGAGAAGCGCGTGACGGAGAACGGCACCTGGCCGATGGTGTAGCCGTCGGGCTTGGCGCCCAGCATGGCGGCAGTTCCGATCATGCCCGAGGCCCCGGCGCGGTTCTCGAAGACGATGGGCTGGCCCAGCACCTTGGCGGCCTCGGCGGTGAGGGCGCGCATGGTAGCGTCCGCCGTGCCTCCGGCCGGCCACGGGCAGATGAAGGAAATGGGGCGGCTGGGATAGTCGGACTGGGCGAGCGCGCGGCCCGGAAGCGTGGCGAGCGCCGAGGCGCCCAGGCCCGCCAGCACGAGGCGGCGCCGGTTGGAATCGAAGTCGCGGGACATGGTCTTGTTCTCCTCCGGAAGGGACATTGCACCACTCGGCATGGTGCAGCGCGGCCTCATTACAATCCAATGATATTTTTGCCGCACGCCATAGCAGTTTGGTAATGTATTCGCGGAGGTGCCCATGAACCCCCTCGACCGCGCGCTGCGCTCCACCCTGAAGCTTCGCCACCTGCAGCTCCTCGTGGCCCTCGACCGCTTCCGCCACATCGGGCGGGTGGCCGATTCCCTGAGCGTCACGCAGCCGGCCGTCTCCCGTTCGCTCGCGGAGATCGAGTCCGCCCTGGGCCTGCGGCTCTTCGACCGCTCGCCGAGGGGCACCACGCCCACGGCCTATGGGGAGGTGGTGGTGCGGCTCGCGCGCTCGGTGCTCGCGGATTTCGACCGCACCTCGGACGAGCTCTCGGCGCTCGCGAGCGGCGTCAAGGGACGCACGGCCGTTGGCGCGATGGTGGTGGCCACGCCCGTGCTGCTTGCAAGGTCCATCGCCCTGCTGAAGGAGCGCTCGCCGCAGACCACGGTGCTGGTCGAGGAAGGCGACCTCGCGGCCCTCATGCCGCACCTGCGCGCCGGCGAGATCGATCTCGTCGTCGGGCGCCTGGAGCCCGCGTGGGCCTCGCCGGACCTGGAGACCGAGGCCCTCTACAACGAGCCGATGGTCGTGGTGGCGCGTCCCGGGCATGCGCTCGCCAGGCGGCGCGCAGTGACCTGGGAGGATCTCTCCTCCCAGCCATGGGTGGTGCCGCCGCCGTGGGCGTCGATGCGCAAGAAGCTGGAGCAGACCTTCGTGAGGAACCGGCTGGAGCAGCCGCACGACCTGGTGGAGGCGGTGTCGTTCCTCGCCATCGTGTCCCTCGTGCGCGAGCGTCCGGCCGTGGCCTTCATGGCGCAGTCGGTGGCGCGCGCCTTCGCGCGCGAGAAGCTCGTCGCGGTGCTGCCGATCGCGTTCCGGCAGCCGATGCCCCCGGTGGGAATCATCCGCCTGCGCGCCGCGCGAAGGACGCCAAGCGCGGAGCAGCTCGCGGAATGCCTGCGGCGGGTGGCGCTCGGCATCCGCGAGGCCGCGGCGCCGCAGCGCTGAAGCGCCTCAGTTCCTCACGATGGAGATGAGCGTGTCCTTCATCATCCTGCCGGTCGCCATGTCCATCCACGGGTTCTGGATGGTCACCATGACGGGCCCGCTCATGAAGGCCGCCGATTCCTTGTCGACCGCCATCTCCTTCAGGTCGCGGGTCACCGCCGCATCGGCTTTGGCGCCCGGATCCACCGTGACGCCGAACTGCGACTCCGCGCTCGCCGTGACGGCCCACAGGAGCGAGAGCGCGATCCACGCCAGTCTCTTCATGGTCCCCGTCCTCCGCATTGCCCTTCGTCATTTCAGACTTGGCAGGGTGCGGCGGCGCGGGTTGACGCAGATCAGGTGCTCCCGACGACGAGGACGATCTTCCCGATGTGCGCGCCGGATTCCATCAGCGCGTGCGCCTTGGCCGCGTCGTCCAGCGGGAAGGTGGCGTGGATGACGGGCTTGATCTTCCCGGACTCGAGCAGCGGCCAGATCTTCTCCTCGAGATCCTTGGCGATCTGCCCCTTGAAAGCCACGGGACGCGGCCTCAGGGTGCCTCCCGTGATGGTGAGGCGCCGGCGCAGGATCGGGTCGAAAGGCACCTCGCCCTTGAACCCCCCGAGGAGCGCCAGGATCACGATGCGCCCGTCGTCGGCCAGCGCGTCGATGTCGCGCTTCACGTAGTCGCCGGCCACCATGTCGAGGATCACGTCCACGCCCTTGCCGCCGGTGAGYTTCYTSAYCTCGGCSGCGTAGTCCTGCGTCTTGTAGTTGATGGCGTGGTCCGCGCCGAGRTCGAGGCAGGCCTTGCACTTCTCGTCCGTGCCCGCGGTGACGAACACGGTGTGGCCGAGCGCCTTCGCCATCTGGATCGCGGTGACGCCGATGCCGCTCGATCCTCCATGTACGAGGAGAGTCTCGCCCTCCGCCAGGCGCCCCCTCCCCCACACCATGCTCCACACGGTGAAGAAGGTCTCCGGGAGCGACGCGGCCTCGGTCATCGTGAGGCCCTTCGGGATGCGCACGCACTGCYCGGCGGGCACGTTGCAGTARGTGGCGTAGCCGCCTCCCGCGAGAAGCGCGCACACCTCGTCGCCCACCTTCCACTTCGTGACTCCCTCGCCCAGGGCCACGATCTTCCCGGCCACCTCGAGGCCCGGGATGTCGGAGGCGCCCGGCGGCACCGGGTAGCGGCCGCGGCGCTGCAGGCAGTCGGGGCGGTTCACGCCCGCGGCCAGCACCTGGACGAGGACTTCGCCCCTGGCGGCGGCGGGGGTGGGCCTTTCGGCGGGCTTGAGCACGTCGGGCTCGCCGGGGGTGGTGATTTCGATGGCCCGCATGGTCCTGGGAATCGTCATGTTCATTTTCGGGATTCGGGGTTACGCCGGGAACCGGCACACCCGCAATTCTACGCAACCCCGGCGTCCGTCCCCGGGGCGCGTGCCGGCGGGAATAGGAACGCGAGTCCGGCTGTTCACTGCCTGCCGGGACTTCGTCCCCCCTTCGCCCTGGAGGCCGCCATGAAACCTGCCGCACTCCGCGCCGCGCTCCTGCTGCTGGCCATGCTCGCCGCCCTGCCCGCCCGCGCCACCTTCCACCTGTGGTCCATCGCCGAGATCTTCTCCAGCGCCGACGGCAAGGTGCAGTTCATCGAGTTCGTCGCCCTCGACGGCGGGCAGCAGTTTCTCAGTGGCCACAACCTCGTGTCGTCGGGCAAGACCTACAACTTCACCTCGAACCTGCCGGGGGACACTTCCGGGCGCCGGTTCCTGGTCGGGACGACGAGCTTCGCGGCGCTGGGCGTGGTGCAGCCCGACTACGTGGTGCCGGACAACTTCCTCAACGTGGCGGGCGGAACCCTGGTCTTCGCCGGCGGCGCGGACGACTGGGACTACCCGGCTCTCCCCACCAATGGGACGCTGTCGCTGCTTCGCGACGGCACGACCGCCGTCAACAGCCCGCGCAACTTCGCCAACGCCACCGGCTCCGTGAACGTCGCCTCCGCGGCCCCCGACGTCAACGTGCAGGGGCTCTGGTACGCCTCGCCGGCCGAGAGCGAATCGGGATGGGGCCTGAACCTCGTCCAGCAGGGCACGGTCCTCTTCGTCACGTGGTTCACCTACGGCACCGACGGCCGGGACATGTGGCTGCACATGTCCGATGCGCGGCGCACCGCGGCCAACACCTATTCGGGCACGCTCTACCGGACGACGGGGCCGGCCTTCAACGCGGTGCCCTTCAACCCGCAGCAGGTGACGCGCACCGACGTCGGCTCCGGAACGCTCACCTTCACSGACGGCAACAATGGATCGTTCTCCTACACCGTGAACGGGATTTCGCAGGTGAAGGCGATCACGCGGGTGGTCTACGCGAGYCCGGTGTCCGTCTGCACGCAGCCGGCGAACTAGAAGGGCTCAGGCCTTGCGCTTCGCCAGCACCACGAGCGCGATGCCGCCCAGGATCGCCGCCGAGCTCGCCACGAGCCGCAGCGTGACCGACTCGTCGAGCAGCAACACGGCGGCGATGGCGGCGATCACGGGAACGCTCAACTGGATCGTGGCGGCCTTGGTGGCGGTGAGGCCGGGGAGCGCCGTGTACCAGATGGCGTAGCCCAGCCCGGAGGCGAGCGCGCCGGAAGCGATGGCGTAGAACACGCCCGCGGGGTCGACCTTCGCGCCGGCGAGCGTGAGAAGGCTCAGGATCACGGCAAAGGGCACGGCGCGGACGAAGTTGCCGGCGGTGGCGACGGTGGGGTCGCCGCCGCGCTTCCCCCGCAGGGAATAGATGCCCCACGCGATGCCGGCCGCGATCATGAGGGCCGCGCTTCCGGCCGGCGGCGCCGAGAGCCCCGGCCAGAGCAGGCCCACGAGACCGCCGATGGCGAGCGCGAGCCCCGCCGCCTGCGTCGCCGCGATGCGCTCGCCGCTCCACAGGCCCCAGCCGATCATCGTGATCTGCACGGCGCAGAAGAGGAGAAGCGCGCCGATGCCCGCGGAGAGCTCGATGTAGGCGAAGGAGAAGGCGGCGGCGTAGCCGAAGAGCGCCGCGGCCGAGCCCCAGCTTCCGGCGCCGGTCATGGTGGCGTCCTTCATCCGGGCGATGATCCAGAGGACGAGGGCGCCGGAGCCGATGCGGATCGTGGTGAAGCTGGCCGCGTCGATGCCGGTGTCCCGCAGGGCCACGCGGCAAAGGAGGGAATTGGCCGCGAAGGCGACCATCGCCAGGGCCACCAGCAGGACGAGGCGCCTGGGCGGGATCATCGCGGAGGTACCATGGGCCCGGTCATGGGCGCATTCTCGCGCACTTCGCGCCCCGGTCCGGAAACCCGACCGCGAAATCGGCGGGAACGCGACGGCCGCGAGATTCATCCAATGGGGAAAGACCCGCCGGAAAGACGACCGTGAACCCAGCCGCCCAACGCCAGCCGGACCCCGCCCTCACCGATGCCCAGATGGCCTCGCGCGTGGCGGCGGGCGACCAGGGCGCGTTCCGGCTGCTGATGAAGCGCCACAACCAGGCGATGTTCCGCACGGCCCGCAGCATCCTGCGCGACGACGCGGAGGCCGAGGACGCGGTGCAGGAAGCCTACCTGCAGGCCTACCGGACGATGGGCGGCTTCCGCGGCGACGCCAAGCTCTCGACCTGGCTCCTGAGCATCGTCGCCAACGAGTCGCTGGGCCGCCTGCGCCGCCGGCAGCGCCGCGCCACCGTGATCTCGCTCGAAGGCGAGTCTCCCGTGGAGCGCGAGGAAGCCCTGGAGGAAACCGTGGCCACGCCCGAGGACGGACCGGAGACCGAGACCCTTCGCGCCGAGGCGCGGCGCCTGCTGGAGCGCAAGATCGACCAGCTTCCCGAGGCCTTCCGCACGGTGTTCGTGCTGCGCGCCGTCCAGGAGCTCGACGTGGACGATACCGCCGCGGCGCTGGGCATCGCGGAAGCCACGGTGCGCACGCGCTTCTTCCGGGCCCGCGCCCTGCTTCGCGAATCCCTCTCGCGCGAGATCGACCTCGCGCACGAGGACGCCTTCCTGTTCCTCGGCGAGCGCTGCGACCGCATCGTGGCGCGCGTGCTCGCCCGCCTCGCCGAAGCACCCCCCGGCGGCACCTGACCGCCTTCCCTCACCCTCACTGGAGAGCACCATGTCCTTCTTCGCGTTGGCGAACGATCCCCTGCTGCGCGCTTCCCGGCGCAATTTCCTCTCGAACTCCGGCCTCGTGCTGTCGGGCGCGGCGGTGGCGCTGCTCGCGGGCCGCGACGCGCTGGCCGCCACGGGCGGCACGGCCACCGAGGCCGACGCGCGCATCCTCAATACCGCGCTCGGCGCGGAGCTGGAGGCGGTGGCCGCCTACCAGGTGGGCGCCGAAAGCGGCCTGCTCGCCAAGCCCGCGCTCGACCTCGCCCTCGCCTTCCAGGGCCACCACAAGGAGCACGCCGACGTGCTCGCGAAGACGATCGAGAAGCTGGGCGGCAAGCCCGTGGCGGCGAAGGCGAAGTACTCCTTCCCGACCGAAAAGCTCAAGACGCAGGCCGACGTGCTGCGCTTCGCGGCCTCCCTGGAGAAGGGCGCGGTTAGCGCGTACCTGGGCGCGGTCCCCGTGTTCGGCAACCGCGAGCTCGCGAAGGCGGCCGCGAGCATCCTCGGCGACGAGGCGATGCACTGGGCGGTGCTTCGCAACGCGGTAGGCGAGATGCCCGTTCCCGCGGCGTTCGTGTCGTGAGGCACGTGGCGGGCGCGCTTCGCGCCGCGCTCGCCGCCTGCCTGGCCTCGGCCCCGGCGCTGGCACTGCCCGCCGGCGACCCGGCGCGCGGCGAGGCGGTCTACGCGCGCTGCTTCGCCTGCCACTCCCTCGACGCCGACCGGACGGGGCCGCGCCACTGCGGCCTCCTCGGGCGGCGGGCGGGGAGCGTTCCCGGCTTCGACTATTCGCCGGCGATGCGCGCCTCGGGGATCGTGTGGGACGCGAAGAGCCTGGACCGCTTCCTCGCCGATCCCGTCGGGACCGTGCCCGGCACGTCCATGGGCTACGCGGGGATCAAGGAAGCGCGGGAGCGGGCGGACCTGATCGCCTACCTGGGCAAGGCCCGCTGCGGGAACGCGAAGCGCTAGGGAATATCGGTGGCCCGGCGCTGTTTACGGAGGGGTCTGCCCGGGAAGGACCCCGTCGATGCGCCMCGCCCTGCGTGCCTGGCTCCTGTTGCCTTTCCTCGTCTCGCTGCCGGCGGCGGCCCAGCTTGCGATCGAGACGACCGAGTCCGTCGCGAAGAATTCTCCCGAAGGCTGGGCCATGCGCTACTTCGCGGGCACGACGCTCATGACCTCCTTCGGTGCGACCTCCCCCTTGGCACCCTGGCGGGGCGCCATCGCAGGGGAACTCGGCGGCATCCCCCGCCTTTCCGAGGAGCAGCAGCGCGTGGGCTTCGGGGGCTTCAAGCAGGAGGACCTCGACAAGTCGCCGGTGTTCGGGCGGCTGCGCGGCACGCTCGGGCTTCCCGGCGGCTGGGTGGCGGAGCTGGGCTACACGCCGCAGGTGGAGATCGACGGCACGAAGGCCCGTGACCTCGTCGCGATCGCCCTCGGCAAGCGCCTGGTGCAGGAAGGCGCGCTCTCGCTCTCGATGCGGGCCCTGGGCCAGGTGGGCAAGGTGCAGGGCGACATCACCTGCCCCGCGCGCATCGCGGGCGTGGCCGACCCCGTGGTCAATCCCGTCGGCTGCCAGGCGCCCTCGCGCGACGCCTTCTCCACGAACCACTACGGCATCGATGCGACGATCGCCTGGGACGCGGGCGACTGGAAGTGGCACGCGGGCGCAGGTGTCGCGCGCACCCGGCTGGCCGTGCAGGTCGACGCCCCGCTCGAATCCGTCCGCGACCGCACGAAGCTCACCTCGGACGGGTCCCTTCCCTGGTTCACGCTCGGCGTGCGGCGCGCGATCGACGCGGACTGGAGCGTGGCCTTCGAGATCCTGCACGTGCCGCTGGAGGTGCGCCGTCCGCCCGATTTCACCTCGGAGCGGGATTCGCTCACGAGCTGGCGGGCGCAGCTTCGGCGGGAGTTCCGCTAGGGCGCGCGCTCAGTCGAGGCACTCGAGCACGAGGGAGCGCGCATCCACCCGAGCGCCGATGCGGGCGAGCAGCAGGAAATTGCCCACGAGCTTCCTGTGCAGGAAGATCGTCTCGGGCGGCGGCGCGCGCACGAGACCCTGGCGGAAGGCGAGGTCGTATCCCAGGTCGCGCACCCGCGCGGGAAGGTCGGAGCCGGGGAAGTCGTAGCGGCCGCGGTGCCGCAGGGGCTCGCA
>PQAI01000196.1 GCA_003105245.1 Betaproteobacteria bacterium
CGCGCCCGCACCCGCCGGGGCGCCCGCCGCGGCCCCCGCCGCGCCCGCCGCCGGCCAGCCCAAGCCCTACAAGGAGGTGCTCAAGGACGCGAAGGCCATGCCGGGCTTCTTCACCCTGCACCAGAAGGACGAGAAGGTCTGGATCGAGATCCGGCCCGAGCAGCTCGACAAGCCGTTCTTCTTCTCCTACAACATCCCGCGCTCCGTGGGCGAGCGGGGCCTCTACGGCAGCGCCATGGGCGGCTCGCAGATGGCGGTGTTCCGCAAGATCGGCAACCAGGTCCAGCTCATCGCGAAGAACACCGAGTTCTTCGCGGCCGAGGGCACGCCGCAGGCGCAGTTCGTCTCCGAGTCGTTCTCGGACAGCCTGATCGCGAGCGCCGCCGTGGCCTCCGCGCCCAATCCCGACACCAAGGCGATCGTCGTCGACGCGGGCGCGCTCCTCTTCGCCGACATCCCCGGCTACCTGATGCGCCTCGAGGCCGCCTTCCGGATGCCCTTCGCCCTCGACAAGGCCAACACGAGCTTCTCGGCGGCGAGCAGCGCCGAGCGCGGCACCACGCTCCAGGTGAACGCGCACTACGCCGTGCCCAAGCTCTCGGCCCCGCCCCTCACGCCGCCGCCGGCCCCCATGCCGCCGCCGCCCAAGACGACGCCGGATCCGCGCAGCCTCTTCATCGGCTACCAGTACAACTTCGTCCCCCTGCCGGAGCAGCCGATGCGCGCCCGCGTGGCCGACGAGCGGGTGGGCTACTTCACGACCGCGCGCGTGGACTACACGGACGACGTCGAYCCGAAGCCCCGCAAGCAGATCGTCGAGCGCTGGCGGCTCGAGAAGAAGGACCCCGCCGCCGCCGTCTCGGAGCCCAGGGAGCCCATCACCTTCTGGCTCGACAAGAACATCCCCGAGAAGTACCGCAAGTCKGTGGCCGACGGCATCCTGATGTGGAACGCGGCCTTCGAGAAGGCCGGCTTCCGCAACGCCGTGGTGGTGAAGCAGCAGGCCGCCAACGACACGTTCGACACGATG
The DNA here is from genome assembly GCA_003105245.1 of Betaproteobacteria bacterium. Lineage (GTDB taxonomy): Bacteria > Pseudomonadota > Gammaproteobacteria > Burkholderiales > Usitatibacteraceae > FEB-7. The sequence goes on from PQAI01000196.1 coordinate 1,031, forward strand.
GACGCGCGCCATGCCTCGATCCGCTGGTTCACCGGCGCCGACGTCGGCTTCGCGCAGGGGCCCTCGCACGTCGATCCGCGCTCCGGCGAGATCCTCGACGCCGACATCCGCATGTCCGACGTCTTCGCGCGCGGCGCCCGGCGCGTGGTCGCCGAGGACCTGGGCCGCGCCGCCGGCTTCGACGCGAACGAGGCGTACGTCGCCGACCCGCTGCGCGCCCACAAGGGCTTCCTCGCCTGCAACTACGGCAACGCCGCGGCGGACCAGCTGCACTTCGCGATGGACGTCCTCGAAGCCCGCGGGATCGCGATGGACAGCCCCGAGGCCGACGCGCTGGCCCAGGCCTACGTGAAGGACGTGATCGCGCACGAGGTGGGCCACACCCTGGGGCTGCGGCACAACTTCCGCGCCTCCACCGTGTACTCGCTCGAGCAGATCAAGGACCCGGCGTTCACCAAGGTGAACGGCCTCACGACCTCGGTCATGGACTACAACCCCTACAACATCTCCCCGAAGGGCGAGGCGCAGGGCGAGTACGTGATGAGCGTGGTCGGGCCCTACGACGTCTGGGCAATCGATTACGGCTACCGGGAGATCGACGCGGCGAAGGAGAAGGAGGAGCTCGCCAGGATCGCGGCCCGCTCCACCGAGCCGCAGCTCGCCTTCGCGACCGACGAGGACGCCGGCTACGGCAACCTCTACATCGGCATCGACCCCGAGGTGAACCAGTTCGACCTGGGCAGCGACCCGATCGCGTTCTACAAGCGCCAGATGAAGGTCGCGCGCGAGATGTGGGACCGGCTGCAGGACATGAAGCTCGCCGACGGCGAGAGCTACGAGCGGTTCACGCGCAGCATGGCCAACAGCTACCGCACCCTCGGGCGGACGGCGCCGCTCGCCGCGAAGTACGTGGGCGGCGTCACCACGCGGCGCGACCGCGCGGGTTCCGGGCGCGCGCTCTTCGAGCCGGTGTCCGCCGCGCGCCAGCGCGAGGCGCTCGCCCTCATCACCAACGACTTCTTCCGCGAGCAGAGCTTCCGCCTGCGCGCGGACTTCGTCGGGCGGCTGGCCATCGACCAGTTCGACCGGCCCTCGAACCCGAACATCTCGATCGCCAACACCGTCCTGAGCCTCCAGAAGGCGATCCTCGACCGGATGCTCTCCGACCAGGTCGCGCAGCGGCTCGTCGAGGCGCCGGAGAAGTCCGCCGAAAGCGCCAAGGCCTTCCGCCTCTCCGAGCTCTACGACACGCTGCAGGGCGCGATCTGGAGCGAGGCGCGCGCCGGCCAGGAGTCGACGCTGATGCGCCGCAACCTCCAGCGCGAGCACCTCAGGCGCATGGCCGGCTCGCTCCTCAAGCCCTCGGCGACGCTGCCGGCGGACGCCGCGAGCCTCATGCGCGACAACGCCCGCTCGCTCGCGGCCACGCTTCGCGCCGCGCAGGCGAAGCCGGGACTTTCGAAGGAGACGCGCGCGCACTACGCCGAGAGCCTCAACACGCTCGAGGAGGCGCTCAAGGCGCCGCTGCAGCGCGCCGGCGTCTAGCCGCGCCCCCCGCTACAATAGGCCTGCCGGTCGTCCCGGCAGGCCTTTTYCATTCCAGCCCTTGAAGAGCCAGACCCAGGAAGTCGCGTTCGAGCCGGTGGACAACCCGMGGCTCGCGATCCTCTGCGGCGCGCTCGACGAGAACCTGCGCCAGATCGAGACGGCGCTCGACGTCTCCATCGCGCGCCGCGCGGAGCGCTTCAGCGTTTCCGGCGAGCCCGGCCAGGTGGCGMTCGCCACGCGCGCGCTRCGCAAGTTCTACGACCTCGCGGCGCGCGACCTCTCCCTGGAGGACATCCAGCTCGGCCTCATCGAGGTCTCGCGCACCTCGGCGCAGGGCGCGCCGGAGTCGCCGGCGCTGAGGCTGCCGAGGAAGTCCGAGCTCACCGCGCGCACCCCCAGGCAGGCCCAGTACCTGAAGCAGATGCAGACCCACGACATCACCTTCGGCGTGGGGCCGGCCGGCACGGGCAAGACCTTCCTCGCCGTGGCCGCCGCCGTCGACGCCTTCGAGCGCGATGCCGTGAAGCGAATCGTGCTCACGCGGCCGGCCGTGGAGGCCGGCGAGAAGCTGGGCTTCCTCCCCGGCGACCTGGCGCAGAAGGTGGACCCGTACCTGCGCCCGCTCTACGACGCGCTCTACGACCTCATGGGCTTCGACAAGGTGGGCCGCCTCTTCGAGCGCGGCGCGATCGAGGTGGCGCCCCTCGCGTTCATGCGGGGCCGCACGCTCAACCACTCCTTCATCATCCTGGACGAGGCGCAGAACACCACGCCGGAGCAGATGAAGATGTTCCTCACGCGAATCGGCTTCGGCTCGCGCGCGGTGGTGACGGGCGACGTGACGCAGATCGACCTCGCGCGCGGCCAGGCCTCCGGGCTGGTGGACGCGAGGAACGTGCTCTCCGACGTGCGCGGCATCGCCTTCACCGCGTTCCAGTCCGAGGACGTCGTTCGCCACCCGCTGGTGCAGGCCATCGTCGACGCCTACGAGCGGCGATCGCCCAAGAAGAAGTGAAGCCCGCGCGGACCGTGCTCGCCATCCAGCGCGCCTCGCGCGCGTCGCACATCCCGGGCGACGCGAGGCTTCGCGCCTGGGCCCGGGCGGCGCTCTCGAGGCCCGCGGTCGTGACGCTGCGCTACGTCGCGGCCACCGAGGGCCGGCGGCTCAACCGCGAGTTCCGCGGCAAGGACTACGCGACCAACGTGCTCACCTTCATCTACGGCCGCGACCCCGCGGGCGCCCTCTCCGGGGACGTCGTGATCTGCGCGCCGGTGGTGGCCCGCGAGGCGAGGGAGCAGGGCAAGGACGTCGCCGCGCACCACGCGCACCTGCTGGTGCACGGCCTGCTGCACCTGCAGGGCCACGACCACGAGCGGCGCGCCGAGGCGGCGCGCATGGAGCGCCTCGAGCGCGAGATCCTCGCCCGGCTGGGATTCCCGGATCCGTACGCGGGGGGCTAGCCCCGATGGCCGGCTCCCCGGTCTGCTAAAGTATCCGCGACGATACGCCCGCAGGCGCACAGCCCCGAATGGAAGAATCCGCCAAGCCGAGCCTCCTCGAGCGCCTGTCCTCGCTGCTGCTGCGCGAGCCGGAGGACCGCGGCCAGCTCGTGGAGCTGCTGCATTCCGCCTTCGAGCGCCACATCCTCGACGGCGACGCGCTCTCCATGATCGAGGGCGTGCTGCAGGTCTCCGAGACGCGCGTGGCCGACGTCATGATCCCGCGCTCGCAGATGGACATGATCGACGTCGAGGAGAGCCCCGAGAAGTTCATCCCCTACGTGATCGAGACGGCGCACTCGCGCTTCCCGGTATGGGAGGAGAACCGCGACAACGTGATCGGGATCCTGCTCGCCAAGGACCTGCTGCGCTACTACGCCGAGGAGGAGTTCAACGTCCGCGAGATGCTGCGCCCGGCGGTGTTCGTCCCCGAGTCCAAGCGGCTGAACGTCCTGCTCAAGGAATTCCGCGCCAACCGCAACCACATCGCGATCGTGGTCGACGAGTACGGCGGCGTCTCGGGCCTCATCACGATCGAGGACGTGATCGAGCAGATCGTCGGCGACATCGAGGACGAGTTCGACTTCGACGAGACCGAGGACAACATCCTCGCCGACAAGAACGGCCGCTTCCGCGTGAAGGCGCTGACCGAGATCGCCGACTTCAACGCCCACTTCGGCACCGCCTTCCGCGACGACGACCACGACACCGTGGGCGGGCTCGTGCTCGCGCGGTTCGGGCGCCTGCCCAAGCGCGGCGAGACGGTGGTGATGGACGGCATCGCCTTCCAGGTGCTTCGCGCCGACAGCCGCAAGCTCCACTCGCTGCTCGTCGAGCGGCGCGCCGCCCCGGAAACCCCCGGGGAAGGCGGGTGACGGTCGCGGGAGCGCGGCCGGCGCGGGCCGACGCCGCGCTCCTCGCCTGGGGCATCGCCCTGCCGGCGGTGGCCGGCGCGGCCGCGGTGCTGGGGTTCGCGCCCTTCCACGCCTGGCCGGTGCCCATCGCCGCCCTGGCCGTCCTCTTCCTCGCCTGGTCGCGCAGCGGCTCGGCGCTGCAGGCGGCCGTCAGCGGCTTCTCCTTCGGGCTCGGCCTGAACCTCGCGGGCGTCTCGTGGGTGTTCGTGAGCCTGCACCAGTTCGGCCACATGCCGGCCGTGCTCGCCGCGATCGCGACCTTCCTCTTCTGCGCCTATCTCGCGCTCTTCCCGGCGGCCGCGGGGTGGATTTCGCACCGCTTCGCCGGCGGCGGCCCGCGCCGGCTGCTGGCCGCCATGCCGGCGGCCTTCGTCCTGCTGGAGTGGGTGCGCGGCTGGCTCTTCACCGGCTTCCCGTGGCTCGCGGTCGGCTACTCGCAGGCACCGGCCAGCCCGCTGGCGGGATTCGCGCCCGTGCTCGGCGCGTACGGCGTGTCGCTCGCGGTCGCGGTGGCGGCCGCATTCCTCGCCGCATTCGCCTCCAGTCCCGCCTGGTCGCGGCGGCGCGCGGCGCTCGCCATCGGCTTCGTCGCCCTCCTGCTGGCCGGCGCGGCGCTGCGCTTCGTCGCGTGGACGGCTCCCTCCGGCGAACCCGTCGCGGTGGCGCTCCTGCAGGGCAACGTCCCGCAGCACCTGAAGTGGCGCGACGAGGTGCGCGCCCGCACGCTGCGCGACTACCACGCGCAGGCCGTGAGGAGCCCGGCGCGCGTCGTCGTGCTTCCCGAGACGGCGCTGCCCGCCTTCCTCGACCAGCTCCCGCCGGGCTACCTCGAGTCCCTGCGCGGACACGCCCGCGCGGCGGGCAAGGAGATCCTCATCGGCTCCGTCGAACGCGGCCGCGCGGGCGAGGGCTACGCGTACTGGAACAGCGTCGTGCGCATCGGCGCGGGCGAGGACCGCTCCTACCGCAAGCGCCACCTCGTGCCCTTCGGGGAGTTCATCCCGCCGGGGTTCGGGTGGGTGCTCGCCGTGCTGAACATCCCGCTCACCGACTTCGCGCGCGGCGAGGCGGACCAGCCGCCGCTCGCGGCGGGAGGGACGACCTGGGCGGTGGCGATCTGCTACGAGGACATCTTCGGCGAGGAGCTCGCCGCCACGCTGCCGCAGGCGGGCGCGCTCCTCAACGTGAGCAACGACGCCTGGTTCGGCGAGTCGCTCGCCGCCGACCAGCACCTGCAGTTCTCGCAGATGCGCGCCCTGGAGACGGGCCGGTGGATGGTGCGCGCGACGAACACGGGAGTCACCGCCGCCATCGACGAGAAGGGGCGCGTGGTGGCCCGGCTCGCGCAGTTCACGCGCGGGGAGCTCGCGGCGCAGGTCGTGCCGCACGCGGGCGCCACGCCCTTCGTGCGCTGGGGAAACCTCGGGGCGCTCGCCGTCCTCGCGGGACTCGCCGCCGCCGGCCTGGGCCGTCGGGGTGACGGAGGCCTCGCCAAGCCCGTAAAATGACGGGTTTTCCGAGCCGCCAGCCTCCTCCGTGACGATCACCTTCCAGGACATCATCCTGCGCCTCCAGGCCTACTGGGGCAGCCGCGGCTGCGCGGTGCTGCAGCCCTACGACATGGAGGTGGGCGCCGGGACCTCGCACACCGCCACCTTCCTGCGCTCGCTGGGGCCCGAGCCCTGGCGCGCCGCCTACGTCCAGCCCTCGCGCCGGCCCAAGGATGGCCGCTACGGCGACAACCCCAACCGCCTGCAGCATTACTACCAGTTCCAGGTGGTGCTCAAGCCCTCGCCGCCGGACATCCTGGACCTCTACCTCGGCTCGCTCGAGGCGCTCGGCTTCGACCTGAAGGCGAACGACGTGCGCTTCGTGGAGGACGACTGGGAGAACCCGACGCTGGGCGCGTGGGGACTGGGCTGGGAAGTGTGGATGAACGGCATGGAGATCACGCAGTTCACCTACTTCCAGCAGGTGGGCGGACTCGACTGCAAGCCCATCACCGGCGAGATCACCTACGGCCTGGAGCGCCTGGCGATGTACCTGCAGGGCGTGGAGAACGTCTTCGACCTCGTGTGGACCGAGTGGGACGAGCCCGGCGGCGGCCGGCGCCAGCTGCGTTACCGCGACGTCTACCACCAGAACGAGGTGGAGCAGTCGACCTACAACTTCGAGGAGTCGGACACCGAGGCGCTCTTCCGGCACTTCGGCGACCACGAGAAGGGCGCCAAGCACCTCATGGCGCGGCAGCTGGCGCTTCCCGCCTACGAGCAGGTGCTGAAGGCCGCGCACACCTTCAACCTGCTCGACGCCCGCGGCGCCATCTCCGTCACGGAGCGCGCCGCCTACATCGGGCGCATCCGCAACCTCGCGAAGTCCGTGGCGCAGAGCTACTACGAGTCGCGCGAGAGGCTGGGCTTCCCCATGCTCGCGGGGGTGGCGAAATGACGGCCCCGCTGCTCGTGGAGCTCTTCACCGAGGAGCTGCCGCCCAAGGCCCTCGGCAGGCTCGGGGAGGCCTTCGCCGCCGGCATCGAGGCGGGGCTGCGCAAGCGCGGATTCCTCGAGGAGGGTTCCGGCTGCACCGTCTACGCCACGCCGCGGCGGCTCGCGGCGAGCCTCACCGGCGTGCGTGCGGCCACGGCGCCCAGGTCGGTGGAGGTGAAGCTCATGCCCGTGGCGGTGGGCCTGGGACCCGAYGGCARGCCCACGCCCGCGCTGCTGAAGAAGCTGGCGGCCAGCGGGCTCGAGGGCTTCGATCCCGCCGGCCTGAAGCGGCGGGTGGACGGCAAGGCCGAGACGCTCTTCGCCGACACGCTCGCGCCCTCCGTGCCGCTGGTACAGGGRCTGCAGGCGGCCCTCGAGGAGGCCCTCTCCGGCCTGCCCATCCCGAAGGTGATGAGCTACCAGCTCGCCGACGGCGCGACGACGGTCCAGTTCGTGCGGCCGGCGCACGGCCTGGTGGCGCTGCACGGCGCCGACGTGGTCCCGGTCACCGTGCTGGGCCTCGCGGCGGGCCGCGTCACGCACGGGCACCGCTTCCAGGGCGAGCGCGACATCGCGCTCGCGAACGCATCGGAGTACGCGGACCGGCTTCGCGGCCAGGGCGGCGTGATCGCCGGCTTCGGCGAACGCCGCGCGGCGATCCTCGGGGCATTGCGGGAGATGGCGACTCGCGAGGGCGCCAGCCTCGGTCCCGAGGCGGAGTACGCGGCGCTGCTGGACGAGGTGACGGCGCTCGTCGAGAACCCCACGGTGTACGTCGGCCGCTTCGAGCGCGAGTTCCTCGAGGTGCCGCAGGAGTGCCTCATCCTCACGATGCGGCAGAACCAGAAGTACTTCCCGCTCTTCGACGCCGAGGGGAAGCTCGCCGAGCGCTTCCTCCTCGTCTCGAACCTGCGCCCCGCGGATCCCTCGCGCATCGTGCAAGGCAACGAGCGCGTGGTGCGCCCGCGCCTGGCGGACGCGCGCTTCTTCTTCGAGACCGACCGCAAGTCCAAGCTCGCCGAGCGCGTGCCGCAGCTCGCCACCATCGTCTACCACGGCAAGCTCGGCACCCAGCTCGAGCGCGTCGAGCGCCTGCGCAAGCTCGCCACGCGCATCCAGATGAAGCTCCCGCGCGGCGCCCGGGGCATGCCCTACGCCGACCGCGCGGCGCTGCTCGCCAAGGCGGACCTCGTCACCCTGATGGTGGGGGAATTCCCCGAGCTGCAGGGCATCATGGGCAAGTACTACGCGGCCGCGGACGACGAGGAGCCCTCGGTGGTCCGCGCCATCGAGCAGCACTACTGGCCGCGCTTCGCGGGGGACCACCTCCCGGACGGCGACGTGAGCATCGCGGTGGCGCTCGCCGACCGGCTGGACGCGCTCGCGGGCCTCTTCTCCATCGGGCAGGTGCCCACCGGCGACAAGGACCCCTTCGGCCTGCGCCGCGCCGCGCTCGGCGTCATCCGAATCCTCGTCGAACGAAGGCTCGACCTCGACTTCCACGACCTCGTCCGGCTCGCCTTCGATCCCTACAAGGCCCAGTCCGTCGTGGAGCTGGAGGAGTTCGTGTTCGAGCGGTTCCGCGGCTACCTGCGCGACCTCGGCTACACCGCGAACCAGGTGGAGGCGGTGGTCTCGCAGCGCGACGGCCGTTTCGACCTGGTTCCCGACCGCCTGGCGGCCGTCGTCGCCTTCTCGAAGCTGCCGGAATCGGAGGCGCTCGCCGCCGCCAACAAGCGCGTGAAGAACATCCTCGACAAGTCGGGGCGGTCGATGGGGGTGGACCCCGCCCTCTTCTCGCAGGACGAGGAGCGCAGCCTGCACGCGGCGATCGACAGGATGACGCCCGTGGTCGACGGGCACGTGGCGCACGCGCGGTTCGAGCCGGCGCTCGTGGCGCTCGCCGGCGTGCGCGGCGAGGTCGACGCCTTCTTCGACAAGGTGCTCGTGAACGCCGAGGACCTCGCGGTGCGCGGCAACCGCCTGGCGCTGCTCACCGGCCTCGAGCGGCTCCTGAACCGCGTGGCCGACATCTCGCGCCTGGCGGCCTAGCGCCGCGCAGCCCCGGAAACGAAATGAAGCTCGTCATCCTCGACCGCGACGGCGTCATCAACGTCGACAGCGACAAGTACATCAAGTCGCCGGCCGAGTGGCAGCCCATCCCGGGATCCATCGAGGCCATCGCCCGGCTGCACCAGGGCGGCTTCCGGATCGTGGTGGCCACCAACCAGTCGGGCATCGGCCGGGGGCTCTTCGACATGGCGACCTTCAACGCCATGAACGACAAGATGATGGAGATGGTGTTCCGGCAGGGCGGGCGCATCGACGCGCTCTTCTTCTGCCCGCACACCGACGCCGAGAACTGCGGCTGCCGCAAGCCCCGGACCGGGATGTTCGAGGAGATCGCCGCGCGCTACCACGTCGAGCTCAAGGGCGTGCCCTGCGTGGGCGACGCGATGCGCGACCTCCAGGCCGCCGACGCGGTGGGCGCGCAGCCCATCCTCGTGCTCACCGGCAAGGGGCGCAAGACCAAGGAGGAAGGCGCACTGCCGCGCAAGACGCTCGTCTTCGCGGACCTGGCGGAAGTCGCGCGCCACCTCGTCGCCGCCAAGGAATGACGACGCTCCCCGCGCGCGAGGCGCGCACGCTGCTGCTTCGCGCGGGGCGCGTCGACTACACGCTGGTGCGCCGGCGCGGCCGTCGCGGTGTCGGTCTCAAGGTCGACGCCACGGGCCTCACCGTGAGCGCGCCGCTCACGGTGCCCGTCGCGCGCGTCGAAAAGATGGTGCTCGAGAGCGAGTCGTGGGTACTCGGCAAGCTCGAGGTCTGGCGGCAGCGGCAGGTGCCGGTGCAGCGCTGGGAGGATGGCGCGGCGCTTCCCTACCTGGGAGGCGAGCTCGCGCTGCGGCTGCGGGTCGCGCGGCGCGCGGTCGCCGAGATATCGGGCAGCGAGCTTCTCGTCGCGGTGCCCTCGCCGGACGAGGAGGCGATCCGGCGCGCCGTGGTGGCGTGGTACCGGCGCGCGGCGCTGGCGCACCTCGCCCAGCGCGCCTTCCTCCACTCGCGCCTGGCGGGCCTCGTCCCGCCGCGCGTGATGCTCTCCTCGGCCAACTCGCGATGGGGGAGCTGCAACAGCCGCCGCGAGGTGCGCCTGGCCTGGCGCCTCGTCAAGGCGCGGCCCGCGCTCATCGACTACGTCGTCTGCCACGAGCTCGCGCACCTGCGCCACATGAACCACTCGCGCGAGTTCTGGGCGGAGGTCGCGCGCCTCTGCCCCGACTACCGGGCGCTTCGGGACGAGCTCGAGGCGACCGACCACCTCTACCGTTCCTTCTGAAGGGAAAGCCATGCGAATCCTGCACACCATGATCCGGGTCGGCGACCTCGAGCGCTCCATCCGCTTCTACACGGAGGTCCTCGGCATGAAGGTCATCCGCCGCAAGGACTATCCCGAGGGCAAGTTCACGCTCGCCTTCGTGGGCTACGGCGACGAATCGGAGGGCGCGGTGATCGAGCTCACCCACAACTGGGAGACGAAGTCCTATGAGCTCGGCAACGGCTTCGGGCACATCGCGGTGGCGGTCCCCGATGCCTACAAGGCTTGCGAGGAAGTGACGGCCAAGGGCGGCAAGGTCACGCGGCCGGCGGGCCCGATGAAGCATGGCGGCAGCGTGATCGCCTTCGTCGAGGACCCGGACGGCTACAAGATCGAGTTCATCCAGCGGGCGTAGCGGGGGCCTGCGTCGCGAGCGCCGCGTCGGCCAGGTCGGCGAACTCCGCGACCGAAAGCGTCTCCCCGCGACGCTGCGGGTCGATTCCGGCGGCCGCGAAGGCCTCCGCGTCCACGAGCTGGCGCAGCGCGTTGCGAAGCGTCTTGCGCCGCTGCGAGAAGGCCGCCGCCACGATCCTCGCGAAGAGCGCCTCGTCGCGCGCGGCGCGGCGTCCCTCGCCCAGCGGCGCCATGCGCACGATGGCGGAGTCGACCTTCGGCGGCGGCGTGAACGCCCCCGGCGGCACGCGGAAGGCGAGCGCCATGGCGAAGCGGTACTGCAGCATCACCGAGAGCCGTCCGTAGTCCGCCGTGCCGGGCGCGGCGACCATGCGCTCCACCACCTCCTTCTGCAGCATGAAGACGCAGTCGCGGATGCGCGGCGCGAAGCCCGCCACGTGGAAGAGGAGCGGCGTGGAGACGTTGTAGGGAAGGTTGCCGACCACGCGCAGCCCTTCGGGAAGCGTGGCGAAGTCGAAGTCGAGCGCGTCGCCCTCGTGCACGACGACGGCCTCCGGCGCGAACCGATCGCGCAGCGCGGCGGCAAGCTCGCGGTCGATCTCCACCACGTGCAGGGGCCGGACGGCCTGCGCCAGCCGCTCGGTGAGCGCGCCGGGTCCCGGGCCGATCTCCACGATGGCCTCGCCGGGACGCGGGTCGATCTCCGCGACGATGCGGTCGAGGTAGTGGCGGTCGGTGAGGAAGTGCTGCCCCAGCCGCTTCTTCGGGCGCGGCAGCATGGCGTCGGTCAGGCGGAGGAGCGGGCCGCGAGGTCCACGGCGAGCGCGATCGCCGCCTCGAGGCTGCCGGCGTCCACCTCGCCCGAGCCCGCGCGGTCGAGGGCGGTGCCGTGGTCCACCGAGGTGCGGATGACCGGAAGCCCCAGCGTGACGTTCACCGCGTGCCCGAAGGAGGCGTACTTGAGGACCGGCAGCCCCTGGTCGTGGTACATCGCGAGCACCGCGTCGGCCCCCTCGAGCACGCGCGCCGTGAAGAGGGTGTCCGCGGGCAGCGGCCCCTCGACGCGCAGCCCCTCGCCCTGGAGGTCGCGGATCGCGGGCGAGACGATCTCGATCTCCTCGCGCCCCATGTGGCCGGATTCCCCGGCGTGGGGGTTGAGGCCCGCCACGAGGATGCGAGGCCTGTCAATTCCGAAACGAATGCGCAGGTCGCGGTCCACGATCCGCAGCGTCTCGACGATCCCGGCGCGCGTGATGGCCGAGGGCACCGCCGAAAGCGGCAGGTGCGTGGTGGCGAGCGCCACGCGCAGCCCGCCTCCGGCGAGCATCATCACGACGCGCGGCGTGCCGGTGCGCGCGGCGAGGTACTCGGTGTGCCCCGTGAAGGGCACGCCGGCCTCCGCGATCACCGACTTCTGCACGGGAGCCGTGACCATCGCCGCGAATTCCCCGGCGCGGCAGCCGTCGAGGGCTCGGTCCAGCAGCGAGAGGACGTAACGGCCGTTGGCGGGATCGAGGCGGCCCGGGGTCACCGGCGCGCTCGCGGCGACGTGCAGCAGCGAGGCAGGCGCCGCCGATTCCGGCGCGTAGTCGGGGAGGTCGAAGGCGAGACCGCGGCGCCGGGCCCGGTCGGCGATCACGCCGCGATCGCCCAGGAAGACGAGCCTCGCCGGGTGGCGCCCCGCGGCCGCGATGGCGCACAGGTCGGGACCGATGCCGGCGGGCTCACCCGAGGTGATGGCGATGCGGGGGGCGGGGGCCATGCGGGCCGGGGCGCGGGCGCGCCCCTCAGCGCTCGTCGAGGCGGTTCTCGACGAAGGCGCGGTCGCGAGCCTGGCGAAGCCAGTCCGAGTAGGCCTCGTCGGCCTTGCGGGCCCGCACGGTCTGGCGCGCGGCGAGCTTGCGGCGGTCCTCGCTCATCTCCTCGTTTCGCCGCTCCTGGACCTGCACGATGTGCCAGCCGAAGGGCGTCTGGATCGGCTGGCTGAGCTCGCCTTCCTTGAGCGAGTTCATCGCGCGCTCGAACTCGGGCACGGTGTCGCCGGGGCCGATCCAGCCGAGGTCGCCGCCGCGGGCGGCGGTGCCGTCCTCGGAGTTCACGCGCGCGAGCTCCGCGAAGTCCTCGCCGGAGGCGATGCGCTCGCGAATGCGCGCGATGCGAGTGCGCAGGTCCGAGTCGCTCGTGCCTTCCTTCGTGCGCAGGAGGATGTGGCGCGCGCGCGTCTGGACGATCGAGGGGGCCTTGCCCGCGCCGCGCTTTTCGAGCAGCTTCACGATGTGGAAGCCGTTGGGGCTGCGCAGGATGTCGGTCACCTCGCCGGCGTTGAGCTTCTCGATGGCGTCGAGGAAGAGCCCCGGAAGCCGGCCCGCCGGGCGCCAGCCGAGGTTGCCGCCCTGCAGGGCGTCGGGTGCGTCGGAGAACGTGGCGGCGACCTCGGCGAACGAGGTGCCCTTGCGGACCTCCGAGAGCGCCTGCAGCGCCTTGCGGCGGCGGGCGTCGATCTGCTCCGGGGTGGCCTGCTGCGGCAGCAGCACGAGTACGTGCTGGATCTGGTACTCGACGTCGCCGCCGCGCTCCTTGGCGGCGCGCGCGAGCTCGGTCTCCACCTCGGCGTCGGTGACCACGACGGAGTTCTCGACCTCGCGCTCGCGAAGCCGGGTGAGCAGCAGCTCGTTCTTCATGTCCTCGCGGAACCGGGCGTAGCGCACGCCGTCGCGCTCGAGGGCCTGGCGGAAGGCCGTCATCGACATGTTGTTGTCGTCCGCGATGCGCTGGATGGTCTTCTCGATGGTCGGCTCGTCGACCTTGATGCCGGTCTCCTTGGCCATCTGGACCTGCACCAGGTCGTTGATCATGCGCTCGAGCACCTGGCGCTGCAGCGTCTCGGTGGGGGGGAGCGCCCCGCCGCCGCGGCGAAGCTGCGCGGCCACGAGCCGCGTGCGCTCGGCCAGCTCGAGGGAGGTGACGACCTCGTCGTTCACCACGGCCACGATGCGGTCGACCAGCACGACGTTCTTCGGCGGCGCGGCGAGCCGGGTTTCGAGGCGCGAGGCGGGCGCGGACTGGGCGAGGGCGGCCGTGGCGGCGAGCGCCGCGGCCAGGGCGGCCGTTCGCAGGAGGAGGCGGATCGTGTTCATCGGGCTATCTCGTCGGACCGGCGGTAGCCGGAAATGTTCTGTCTCAGGGTCTCGAGCGGGTTGATGCCGATCCTCGAAAGGCCCGAGAGCTCGAGCTGGATCTGGAAGGAGGTCGAAACCTGCTGGGTCGCCGTGATGAACCGGTGCGCCACCGCCCGGATCTCCCAGCAGCCCGCATTATATTCGAAGCCCGCGAGGCCCTCGATGAGCTTCCTGTCCTGCACGCTCCAGTTCCAGCGCCCGACGAGGTTCAGGCCGGCGGTCACGGGCCACTGGGCCGAGATGTCCACCTGCTCCACGAAGTCGCGCGTGAAGCGGTAGGCGGCGTTCAGCACGCGGCCCGGCTGCGGGCTGTAGCGCGCCGCGACGTCGAACTGCCGGGCCCGGTTGGCCCCGGCGTCGTATGCGAGGCTCGCGTCGAGCGCGAAGGTGGGGGTGACCTGCCCCGTGACCAGCGCGAGCAGGTCCGACTTGCTGCCCTCGCGGGGCTTCGCGGCCGGGTCGAGCGTCACCCGCTGCGGCTCGAAATAGTAGATCTGCCCCAGCGTCGCCTTTAGCCTCTCCAGGCCGCTCGCGGGCTCGACGAGCCGGCTGGTGACCGCCATCGTGACCTGGTTCGCGTCGCCGACGCGGTCGCCGCCGATGAAGCGGTTCTCGCGGAAGAGCGCGTTGGTGCCGAAGTCGACCTCGGCCGTGGAGAAGTTGGGCAGCCTCGTCTGGTCCCGGTAGGGGACATAGACGTAGAAGAGCCGCGGCTCGAGGGTCTGGTAGTAGTCGCGGCCGGCGAACGACCAGGGGCGGTCGAAGAAGAGCCCCGCGTCCACGCTCGCGAGCGGCACGCTGCGCGTGGCGTCGGCGTACCCCTGCTCGTTGGCGGCCATGTTGTAGCTCGTGTAGTGGAACCCCGCCTTGGGCGTCACATAGCCCCAGGGCTTGCGCAGGGGAAGCGAGACCTGCGGGTAGGCGATGAGCCGCTGGCCGGTCACGAGCGTGGCGTGCTTGTAGTTGGCGTACTCCCCGCCGAGCAGCCAGTCGGCGCCGTACAGGTCCTGCTTGAGGCCCGTGACGAAGATCTGCGGGAGCTGGCGGTAGGGCGAGGTCACCGGCGCGAGGGGGTCCTGCAGGGTCTGGTAGGCGATGGCGCGCGCCGTCGCGCTCCACACGTCGTCCTGGTAGCCAACGATCACGTCGCGGGGCAGGTTCGTCTGCGAGGTCGAGGCCACGCGCGTGGACAGGTCGCGGAAGTAGTCGTTGTCGGAGACCTTCTGCGCGTTGACCGCGAGCGACAGTCCCAGCGGCAGCCGCTGCGAGTGGCGCAGGGCGACGAGGTAGCGGTCGGTGCCGGTGATCGAGTCGTTGGGCAGGAACTCCGCGTCGGCCTGGCCCGAGAAGGTCGGCCGCAGGTAGCGGTACTCGCCTCCCACCTGCAGGCCGCGCTTGGAGTAGATCTTGGGCGTGATCGTCGCGTCCTGGTTCTCCGCGATGTTCCAGTACCAGGGCAGCGCGAACTCGAAGCCGCTCTGGCCCGAGGAGCCCAGCGTCGGGGCGAGGAAGCCGGTCTTGCGCGCGTTGTTGATCGGGAACGAGAGCCAGGGCGAGTAGAGGATGGGAACGCCGAGGAAGTGCACGGCGGAGTTCCACGCCGTGCCCACCTGGTTCTTGCCGTCGATCTCGAGCTCGGCGACTCGCAGCACCCAGTCGTCGCGCGGCACCGGGCAGGTCGTGTACTCGGCGCGGAAGAGCCGGCTCTTCTCGTCGCCCTCGAGGAGCGCGCGCTCGGCGGAGCCGCGCGAGGCGCTGCGCCGCTCCTCGGTCTTCGGGATCGCGAACAGCGGGCGCTCCATCTCGCCCGTGCCCTCGTCGATGCGGTAGACGAGGCGAGGCCCGGTCACCGTGTCCCCGGCGCGCTCGAGGCGCACGTTGCCCGTGGCCACCGCGGTGTCGGCCTGGACGTCGTACTCGAGGCGGTCCGCGAAGATCGCGGCGCCGCGCTGCCGGATCGCCACGTTGCCGGTGGCGGTGACCTGCTTCGTCTCGTCCCCGGTGATGCGGTCGGCGGACAGGAAGCGGACGGCGTCGCGCTCGATCCGCGGCGGGGGCGGCGCCAGGCGCCGCTCGAGGCGCAGCGGGATGCCCTCCTGCGCTCCCGCCGGCAGGGCGCACATGCTGGCGAGGACGAGCGGAAGGACGCGGCGGGCCATCGGGGAAGGGGGTGGCGCGATGCTAGAATCCGCAAGAATACACGCGATAGCCGCCCCGCTTCACTCCCCATGGACCGTCTCGAGGCGCTCGACGCCTGGCTTGGCCGCACGCTCGGCGGGCGCGGGTTCACGCGCGAGCCGGCGAGCGCCGACGCGAGCTTCCGGCGCTACTTCCGCGTGGCCTCCGGGGGCCGCACCCTGATAGTCATGGACGCCCCGCCGGAGCGCGAGGACTGCCGCCCGTTCGTCAGGGTGGCGGGCCTCATGCGCGCGGCCGGGCTGCACGTCCCGGAGATCGTCGCGCAGGACCTCGCGCAGGGCTTCCTTCTGCTCTCGGACCTGGGAAAGCGCACCTACCTGCAGGCCTTCGACGGGACGAACGAGGACCGGCTCTTCCGCGACGCCACGCGCGCGCTCGTCGACTGGCAGGCCGCGAGCCGCGAGGGGGAGCTTCCGCCCTACGACGAGGCGCTGTTGCGGCGCGAGCTCTCGCTCTTCCCCGAGTGGTACGTCGGGCGCCACCTCGGCGTCACGCTCGCGCCTTCCGAGCGCGAGGCCCTCGAGGAGGTGTTCGGCCGCATCCTCGCGCGCAACCTCTCCGAGCCGCGCGTCTTCGTGCACCGCGACTTCATGCCGAGGAACCTCATGGTCTCGGAGCCCAACCCCGGCGTGCTCGATTTCCAGGACGCCGTGCACGGCCCCATCAGCTACGACGTGGCGTCGCTGTGGCGCGACGCGTTCGTGAGCTGGGAGGAGGAGCGCGTCCTCGACGGGACGATCCGGTACTGGGAGGCGGCCCGCGCGCGCGGGCTGCCGGTGCGCGCCGACTTCGCGGAATTCTGGCGCGACGTGGAGTGGATGGGCCTGCAGCGCCACCTCAAGGTGCTGGGGATCTTCGCGCGCATCCACCACCGCGACGGCAAGCCGGGCTACGTCGGCGACACGCCGCGCTTCGTGGCCTACGTCCGCCACGCCTGCGCCCGCTACGGCGAACTTCGCCCGCTCGCGCGGCTCCTCGACCGGCTCGAGGGCGTACAGCCCGCCGCCGGCTACACCTTCTAGGCGCGGCGATGCCTCCCGTCCTCATCCTGGCGGCCGGGCGCGGCGAGCGCATGCGACCGCTCACCGACGCCACGCCGAAGCCGCTTCTCCCCGCGGGCGGCCGGGCGCTCATCGACTGGCAGCTCGCGAGCCTCGCGCGCGCGGGCGTGCGCCGCGTGGTGATCAACCACGCGCACCTGGGCGAGCGGCTCGAGGCCGCGGTGGGCGACGGCTCGCGCTGGGGCATCCGCGTCGACTGGTCGCGCGAGGGCACCGCGCTCGAGACGGCCGGCGGCATCGCGAAGGCCCTGGCGCTCCTGGGGGACGAGCCCTTCCTCGTCGTGAGCGGCGACATCTACACCGACTACGACTACTCGCGCCTCGAGGCGGTGGCGGCGGCGATCGCGCGCGACCCCGGCCGGCGGGCGGCGCACTTCGTGCTCGTGGCGAACCCCTCCTGGCATCCCGGGGGCGACATGGCGCTCGAGGGCGGGCTCGTGCGCCGCGAGGGGGCGCGCCTCACCTACGCCAACATCGCCGTCTTCCACCCCGCGCTCTTCGAGGACATCGCCCCGGGAACGCACCTCAGGCTCTTTCCCTGGGCCTACCGCTTCGTGGACGAGGGCCGCGTGACGGGCGAGCTCTTCGGGGGAGACTGGGAAAACGTCGGCACGCCCGCGCAACTCGCCGCGCTCGACCGGAGGCTTTCGAGATGACCTTCTACATCCCCCGCCATTTCCGCGTCGACGACGCGGCCACGCTCGAGCGGTTCGTCGCATGGAACGGCTTCGCCACGCTGGTGAGCGCCGGCGGCGACGGCCTCTCGGTGAGCCACGTGCCGCTCCTCGCGAGCCGCGGGGGCGACGGTCGACTTCGGCTGGAAGGGCACCTGGCGCGCGCCAATGCGCACTGGGAATCGCTCGAGGCCGCGGACGAGGTGCTCGCCATCTTCGAGGGGCCGCACGCCTACGTCTCGCCTTCGTGGTACGCGAACCACCCCAGCGTGCCGACGTGGAACTACGCCGTGGTGCACGCGCGCGGCAAGGCGGCCCTCCTGCCGCCGGAGCGGCTGCCGGCGCTCCTCGACCGCCTCTCCCGCCAGTACGAGGAGGGCCGTCCCGCCCCCTGGCGCATGCCCGACCTGCCCGCCGAGTTCACCGCGAAGATGCTCGCCGCGATCGTGGGCTTCGAGATCGTGGTGGAGCGGCTCGAGGGCAAGTTCAAGCTCTCCCAGAACCGCCGGCCGGAGGACGTCGAGCGCGTCATCGCCGCCCTCGAGCGCGAGGGACAGGGTGCCCTGGCCGCCCTCATGCGGGCGCAGGCGCTCCGCCCTCCGGAATCCCGGTAGAATCGGCGGCCTCGCGGCGCCACGAGCGCCCGCCTCCGGACGACCTCATGAAGCTCGAGAACCCCCACCGCACCAAGCCCTTCCGCCGCCGCCGCGCGAGCCTCGCCCGCACCCTGGGCGAGGGCGTGGTGATCCTGCCCACCGCGCCCGAGCGCGCGCGCAACGCCGACTCCCACTACGACTATCGCTGGGACAGCGGCTTCTACTACCTGACGGGATTYCGCGAGCCCGAGGCCGTGCTCGTGATCGTGCTGGGCAGGAAGCCGCGCGAGATCCTCTTCTGCCGCGAGAAGAACCTCGAGCGCGAGATCTGGGACGGGTTCCGCTTCGGCCCCGATCTCGCKCGCCAGGCCTTCGGCTTCGACGTTGCGCATCCCGTGGGCGAGCTCGACGCGCGCATCCCGGAGCTCATCGCCGACCAGCCCGTCATCCACACGCCGGTGGGCGCCGACCCCGCCTGGGACGCGCGCGTGGCCGGGTGGCTCAACGCCGTGCGGGCCAAGGTGAGGACGGGGGTGAGCGCCCCCACCGAGATCCGCGACGTGCGCGCGGCCGTGAACGACATGCGCCTCTTCAAGGACTCGCACGAGATCGCCGTCATGCGGCGCGCGGCCGAGATCTCGAGCGCGGCGCACGTGCGCGCCATGGCCGCGGCCTCGCCGGGCCGGCGCGAGTACGAGATCGAGGCGGAGCTGCTGCACGAGTTCTGCCGCAACGGCGCGCGAAGCGCGGCGTACGGCTCGATCGTCGCTTCCGGCGCCAACGCCTGCGTGCTCCACTACCGCGAGAACACGGCCGAGCTGCGAAAGGGCGACCTCCTGCTCATCGACGCCGGCTGCGAGCTGGACAGCTACGCGGCCGACATCACGCGCACCTTCCCCGTGGACGGGAAGTTCGGCGCCGCGCAGAAGGACGTCTACGAGCTGGTGCTCGCCGCCCAGGAGGCCGCCATCAAGGCGGTGAAGCCGGGCGCGGCCTTCATCGACTACCAYGACGCCGCCACGCGSGTGCTGGTGCGCGGGCTCATCGACATGAAGCTCTGCAAGGGCAGCGTCGACAAGGTG
Source organism: Betaproteobacteria bacterium (assembly GCA_003105245.1). Lineage (GTDB taxonomy): Bacteria > Pseudomonadota > Gammaproteobacteria > Burkholderiales > Usitatibacteraceae > FEB-7. The sequence continues at coordinate 20,000 of PQAI01000196.1, forward strand.
ATCGCSGACGAGTCCTACAAGCAGTTCTACATGCACCGCACGGGCCACTGGCTGGGCCTGGACGTGCACGACGCCGGCGACTACATGCGCAAGGGCAAGTGGAGGAAGCTCCAGCCCGGCATGGTGCTCACCGTCGAGCCCGGCTGCTACATCCGCCCCGCCGACAACGTGCCGAAGCACTTCTGGAACATCGGCGTTCGCATCGAGGACGACGTGCTCGTCACGGCGAAGGGCCGCGAGATCCTCACCTCGGCCTGCCCCAAGAAGGTGGCGGACGTCGAGGCCGCGGTGCGCGCCTAGGCGGCGGGCTCGGGCCGCGAGTGGACCGCGTCGACGTGGCGATCGTGGGCGCCGGCCCCGTGGGGGCCGCGCTCGCCGCGAGCCTCGTCCGGGATGGCCGGTCGGTGAGGGTGCTCGAGGCGCGCGCGGCGCCCTCGCGCGACGCGCGCACGCTGGCGCTCTCGCACGCGAGCCGCGAGCGGCTCGAGGAGGCCGGCGGCTGGCCCGCGCACGCCGCGACCCCCATCACGGAGATCCACGTCTCGCAGAAGGGCGGGGCGGGACGTACCCTCATCACGGCGGCCGACCAGGACCTGCCTGCGCTGGGCTACACCGTGGCCTATGCCGCGCTCGAGGAGGTCCTCGAGGCGAGGCTCGCGGCTCTGGGCGCGAACGTCTCCTGGGGCGCGGCCTGCGAGGCGATCGAGCTCGGCCCGGACGCGGCCCGCATCCGGCTCCCGGGCGGCGAATCGCTCGAGGCGAGGCTCCTCGTGCTGGCCGACGGCGGCGCCAACGCCCGGCGCCTGCCGGGGCTCGCCTACTCGGAAAAGGACTACGGCCAGGTCGCGATCACCGGCCCCGTGCACGCGGACCGGCCGCACCGGGGGCGCGCCTGGGAGCGCTTCACGCCGAAGGGGCCGGTGGCGCTGCTTCCCGTGGGCGAGCGCTACGCCCTCGTCTGGACCGCCGCTCCCGACGAAGCCCGCAGGATCCTCGCCCTCGACGACGCGGAATTCCTCGCCGAGCTGCAGGCCCATTTCGGCGACCGCGCGGGCCGCTTCGTCGCCGCCGGGCCGCGGGCGACCTTCCCGCTCAAGCTGCGCACCATCAACACGCCCATCGCCCTGCGCACCGTGATCGCCGGCAACGCCGCGCAGGCCATGCACCCCATCGCGGGGCAGGGACTCAACATCGGGCTTCGCGACGCGACCGCGCTCGCCGYGATCCTGCGCGCCGATCCCGCCGGCGACCCGGGCGCGGCCGCGGTGCTCGAGGCCTATCGCGACTCGCGCCGCCGCGATGCGGGCCGCGGCGTGGCCTTCACCGACTTCCTCGTGGACGCCTTCATGGACCGGCGCCGCGTCGTGACCTGGGGCCGCGCCGCCGCGCTCACGCTGCTCGACCTCGTGCCGCCGGCGCGGCGCTGGCTCGCCGGGCGAATGATCGGCGGGGCGCCTGCGCCATGAGGCGCACGCGATGAACGGCGCCGGCAAGCGCCCGGGCCGCGTCGTGGTGGTGGGGGGCGGCGCCGTGGGCCTCGCCTTCGCGGCCGCCTGCGGCGAGGAGGTGCGCGTCCTGGAGGCGGGGCCCGCGCGCCCGGCCGCCGATCCCGAGGCAGTCGACATCCGCGTCTTCGCGCTGAGCCAGGGGACGCGGGATTTCCTGGGCGAGATCGGCGCCTGGCAGCGCATTCCCGCGCACCGGCTCGCCGCGGTCACGCGCATGGAGGTCCACGGCGACGACGGCGCGAGCCGCCTCGAGTTCTCCGCGCCGGCCGGCGGCGCGCTCGCCTGGATCGCGGAGGGCAACCGCCTCGCGCGTGCGATCGAGGGCGCCGCCCGCGACAAGGGCGCGTCGATCTCGACCGGCGTGCGGCTGGCGTCGGTCGCCGCAGGCGAAGGCGGTGCCCGCGTGCGCCTGGAGGACGGCACGGACATCGAGGCGGACCTGCTCGTGGGCGCGGACGGCGCCGACTCGCGCGTGCGCCGCGACCTCGGCCTCGACGCGAGCGCCAAGCGCTATCCGGAGACCGCCGTGGTCGCGCACTTCCGCTGCGAGAAGGCGCCGGCAGGAGTCGCGCGGCAGTGGTTCCGCCCCGATGGCATCCTCGCGTGGCTGCCGCTTCCCGGCAGCCGCATGTCGATCGTCTGGTCGGCCCGAGAGGGCGTGGCCGACGAGCTCGCCTCGCTCGAGCCCGCGGCCCTGGCCCGGCGCGTGCGCGACGCGGGCGGCGCGGCGCTCGGCGACCTCGAGCTCGATTCGGAAGTCGCGAGCTTTCCCCTGCGGCTGGTCCGCGTCCCGCGCATCGCGCTCGCCGGCGCGGTCCTCGTCGGCGACGCCGCGCACGGGGTGCACCCGCTGGCCGGCCAGGGAGTGAACCTCGGATTCCAGGACGCGCGCGCGCTGGCGCGCACGCTCGCCTCGCGCTCGCCCCTCGAGCGCCCCGGGGACCTCGCGCTCCTGCGCCGGCACGAGCGCGCCCGCCGCGCCGACGTGGACGCCATGCAGTTCGTCACCGACCGCCTGGAGTGGCTCTTCGGGCTGGCGCTCCCGCTCGCCGGCGCCGTGCGAAACGCGGGGCTGCGCGCCGTGGACGCCGCGCCGTGGGCCAAGCGCTTCCTGGCGGCGCACGCAATGCGATAATCACGGGGCCAGAGTCTCCGGGAACTTCCCCGGCCGGCCACGGCCCAATCCCGGAACCCGAGAGACACTCCATGAGAATCCCCGCCTTCCTTTCCGCCGCCTTCCTCGCCCTCGCGCTGGCCTTCCCCGCCGCCGCGCAGGACCTCGACCGCGTCAAGTCCGACCTGCGAAAGAAGTTCCCCGATGCCCAGGTCGACACCGTGCGCAAGAGCGGCTACGGCGGGCTCCTGGAAGTGACCGGCGGCGGCGAAGTGTTCTACACCGACGAGAAGACGAGCTTCCTCCTGCTGGGCTCGCTCATCGACACCAAGACGCGCGAGAACGTCACCGAGGCGAGGCAGCGCAAGCTCTCGGCGATCAAGTTCGACTCGCTGCCCCTGGAGTCCGCGATCAAGGTCGTGCGCGGCAACGGCTCGCGCAAGATCGCCATCTTCGCCGACCCCAACTGCGGCTACTGCAAGCGCTTCGAGCGCGAGCTGGTCAACGTCAACGACATAACCGTCTACACGTTCCTCTACCCGATCCTCTCGCCGGATTCCACGGAGAAGGCGAAGGCCGTCTGGTGCGCGCCCGACCGGTCGAAGGCGTGGATGGACCTCATGCTCAAGGATTCCGTGCCTTCCGGCGGGGCGGCCTGCGAGACGCCCATCGACAAGGTCATGGCCTTCGGGCGCGACAAGCGCATCGGCGGCACGCCGACGATCTTCTTCGAGGATGGCGAGCGCGTGCCGGGCGCCATGCCCATGGCATCGTTCGAGAAGCGCCTCGCGGACGCGAAGGCGGCCAAGCCGTAAGCGGGCGCGCTCCGCGCCCTTACTTCGACGCCTGCACCGTGGCCGGGGGTGTGTAGCCCTTCGGCAGCAGCACCCACATGCGCCCGGCCTGGCGCATCTTGCCGGCCTGGCTGCCGGCGCCGTCGCCGAACCCCCAGAAGAAGTCCGCGCGCACGCCGCCGTTGATGGCGCCCCCCGTGTCCTGCGCCACCATGAGGCGGTTGAGCGGCTGCGGCGAGTTGGGCCAGGTGGTGGCGAGGTAGACGGGCACGCCCAGCGGGATGACTCGCGGATCCACGGCGATGGAGCGCTCCGCGGTGAGCGGCACGCCCAGCGAGCCGATGGGCCCGGGCAGGTCGCCGGGGAGCTCGCGGAAGAAGACGAAGCTCGGGTTCTCGTTCAGGAAGCGCTGCACCTTGGCGGGATTTCGGCGCGCCCAGTCCTTGATTCCCTGCATCGAGGCGCGCTCGGGCGGGATCTCCCCGCGCTGGATGAGCAGCCGCCCGAGGGAGCGGAAGGGGTAGCCGTTCTGCTCCGCGTAGCCGACGCGCACCCGCTCGCCGTTCTCGAGCTGCACCTGGCCCGATCCCTGGATGTGCAGGAAGAAGAGCTCGACCGCGTCGTCGACCCAGACGATCTCGAGCCCCTTGAGGGGCGCGGGATCCTTCTCGATGTCGCCGCGCGCGAGGTAGGGCACGACGCGGTTGCCCTCGATGCGACCGCGCAGGCGCTTGTGCTTGAGGTCGGGGTATACCGACGAAAGGTCGATGACCAGCAGGTCCTGCGGCACCGCGTAGACGGGGTATCGGTAGCGCGAGGTGCGCGTCCGGCTGCCGCGCAGGAGCGGCTCGTAGTAGCCGGTGACCATGCCCGACGTGGTCTCGTCGGCGTTCACGACCTGGTACGGGTCGAACCGCGACTCGAAGAAGGCCGCGATGTCGCGCTCGGGGCTTTCTGGGGGCAGCGCGGCGGCCTCGGCGCAGACGGCCTGCCACGCCGGCTGCCTGGCGAGCGCGGTGCAGCCACGGACGAACGCCACGAGCGAGTCGCGCTGCGACTCGCGGCCCCACTCCGGAATCTCCATCCAGGAGGAAAGCTGCAACCGGCCGCGATATTCCACTTCGGGCACGGGCGCCGGCGCGGGCTTCGGCGCGGCCGCCGCGGGCGGGCAGGCGGGCTTCTCGACGGGCGGGCAGATGAGGGGCTCGGGAGCGCGCGCCACCGGCTCGGGCGCGGTCGCGCAGGCGGCGGCGAGGAGCGTGAATCCCAGCGCGGCGAGGCGGCGCCAGTGCGTGAAGAGGGCGGGCAACGGGGCGAACGGCATCGCGTCGAGTATAGCGGAAGGCATGCGCCCCACGACCCTATAATGGCCGGGGTTCATGGCCACTTGGAGTCGCGGATGGGCTGGGTGTTCCTGGAAGTGCTGGCGGCGCTGCTGATCGCGATCGGGATCGTCTGGTGGACGCTTCCGCGCAAGCCCAGGCCGGGCCCGAAGGCGGGCGATTCCGAAGGCAGGGACGACGCGCCGCGCGGCTAGTGCAGCACGCGCGGGACGCTGAGCGCGAACTCGGGGATGGGCGCCTCGAAGCGCGTCCCGTCCTCGGCCACCAGCTGGTAGGTGCCGCGCATGGTCCCGACGGAGGTCGGGATCGAGGAGCCGCTCGAATACTCGAAGGTGTCGCCGGGCTTGAGCACCGGCTGCTCGCCCACCACGCCCATGCCGCGCACTTCCTGGACCTGGTTGTCGGCGTCGGTGATGATCCAGTGGCGGCTCACGACCTGCGCGGTCACGGTGCCCGTGTTCGTGATGCGGATGGTGTAGGCGAACACGTAGCGRTCGTCCTCCTCGTCCGACTGGTCGGGCAGGTAGGTCGAGTGCGCCGTGACGGCCACGATGTAGCGTTTCGAATCGGGCATGGCTTCGATGTTAGCAGGAAAATTCCCCCCCGGATCGCGGGGGGAATCGCGTAGAATTTCCTCTCTCCACGGACCCCGAAAGCCCCCCATGTACCGCATCGCGCCCAGCCTCCTTTCGGCCGATTTCGCGCGTCTCGGCGACGAGGTGAAGGACGTCATCGCCGGCGGCGCGGACCTCATGCATTTCGACGTGATGGACAACCATTACGTCCCCAACCTCACCGTGGGCCCGCTGGTGTGCGAGGCCCTCCGGCCGCACTGCTCCGTTCCCATCGACGTGCACCTCATGGTCAAGCCTGTTGACCGCATCGTCCCCGACTTCGCCAAGGCCGGCGCCTCGATCATCAGCTTCCACCCCGAGGCGAGCGAGCACGTCGACCGCACCCTCGGGCTCATCCGCGACCAGGGCTGCAAGGCCGGGCTCGTGTTCAACCCGGCGACGCCGCTCGCCTGGCTCGACCACGTGATGGACAAGGTCGACCTCATCCTCATCATGAGCGTGAACCCCGGCTTCGGCGGCCAGTCGTTCATCGCCTCGGCATTGCCCAAGATCCGCGAGGTCCGCCGCCGCATCGACGAGAGCGGCCGCGACATCTGGCTCGAGGTCGACGGGGGCGTGAAGGCCGACAACATCGCCGCGGTCGCGAAGGCCGGCGCGGACACCTTCGTGGCGGGTTCCGCCGTCTTCGGCGAGAAGGACCGCGCCGCGGCCATCCGGCGCATGCGCGAAGCCCTCGCCGGCGCATGAGCGTGGCGGCCGGCATCCCCCGGCGCCGCTACCGCGCCGCGCTCTTCGACCTCGACGGCACCCTCGTCGACACGGCGCCCGACCTGGCCGCGGCCGCCAACCGCATGCTCGCCGACCTCGGCCGTCCCGGGCTCGAGGAAGGGCAGATCCGCGACTACGTCGGCAAGGGCGTCGTGAACCTGGTGAACCGGTGCTTCGAGGCCACCGGCGGCGGATCCGAGGGCGAGCGCGGCCGCGCGCACGCAATCTTCGAGCGCCACTACACCGCCGGCATCGCGGACCGCTCGCGGCCCTACCCCGGCGTCATCGACGGCCTGGCCGCCCTCGAGCGGGCCGGCATCGCGCTGGGCTGCGTCACCAACAAGGCGGGGCGCTTCACCGAACCCCTGCTCGAGCAGACGGGGCTTCGGCACTTCTTCGGCGTCGTGGTCTCCGGCGACACCGTCGAGCGCAAGAAGCCGCACCCGGACCCGATGCTCTACGCCGCCGGCAAGCTCGGCGCCGCCCCTTCCGAGACGCTCGTGGTGGGCGATTCGCTCAACGACGTGCAGTCGGCGCGGGCGGCCGGGTGCGCGGTGGTGGTCGTGCCCTACGGCTACCGCGAGGGGCTGGCGCTCGAGGATCTCGGCGCCGACGCGGTCGTGGCGAGCGTGGAAGAGGCCGCCAGATCGATTACAATGGCTGCCTAGTTCCCGACTCTCCCCAACGAAGATCGAATCATGGCACCGCGCGGATTCCTGCTCGACTGGCGATGGCAAAGCTGGCGCTGAAACGCCCCGGCCCGTCCGCCCTTCGACCCGAATACCGTGTGGTGAATCATGACTGAGAACGACTTCCTGGCGCTTTCCCGCGCCGGCTTCAACCGGATCCCCCTGACGCTCGAGACGCTCGCCGATCTCGACACCCCGCTTTCGCTCTACCTGAAGCTCGCCAACGCGCCGGGCTCCTACCTGCTGGAGTCGGTGATCGGCGGCGAGCGCTTCGGGCGCTACTCGATCATCGGGCTGGCCGCCCGCGAGCGCATCGAGGTGGCGGCGGGGCGCGGGCGCGTCGTGCGCGACGGCCAGGTGGTGCAGGAAAGGGACGCCGGCGATCCCCTGGCGTTCGTCGACGAGTACCTGAAGGGCGTGGCCGCCGCTCCCCTGCAATCGGGCCTGCGCTTCGCGGGCGGCCTGGCGGGCTACTTCAGCTACGACACGGTGCGCTACATCGAGCCGAAGCTCGCGAAGGATGCGCGCCCGGATCCGATCGGGCTGCCCGACGTGCGGCTGCTGCTTTCCGAGGAGCTCGCGGTCGTGGACAACCTCGCGGGCAAGGTGCACCTCATCGTCTACGCCGACGCGCGCGAGGCGGGCGCCTACGGCAAGGCGCGCGCCCGGCTGGAGGCGCTTCGCGGGAAATTGCGCGGGGCGGCGAGCCTTCCCGGGCACGTCGCGGTCGCGCAGCAGCAGCCGCCGCGCTCCAACATCGGCGAGCAGCCCTTCTACGCGGCGGTGGCGCGGGCCAAGCGCTACATCACCGACGGCGACGTGATGCAGGTGCAGATCTCGCAGCGCCTGACGCAGCCCTTCGCGGGCTCGCCCGTCAACCTCTACCGGGCGCTGCGCTCCATCAATCCCTCGCCCTACATGTTCTACTTCGACTTCGGCGACAGCCAGCTCGTCGGCGCCTCGCCCGAGATCCTCGTGCGCCGCGAGGGCGACCGCGTCACCGTGCGTCCCATCGCCGGCACGCGCAAGCGCGGGGCCACGCCGGAGAAGGACCTCGCGATGGAGCGCGAGCTCGTGAACGACCCGAAGGAGAGGGCCGAGCACCTCATGCTGATCGACCTGGGCAGGAACGACATCGGGCGCATCGCGAGGGTCGGCACCGTGCGCGTCACCGAGCAGATGGCCGTGGAGCGCTACTCGCACGTGATGCACATGGTCTCGAACGTGGAGGGCGACGTGGACCCCGCCCTTACGCCCATGGAGCTCCTGCGCGCGACGTTCCCCGCGGGCACCGTGGCCGGCGCGCCGAAGGTGCGCGCCATGGAGATCATCGACGAGCTCGAGCCCGAGCGGCGCGGCGTCTACGCCGGCGCCGTGGGCTACCTGGGGTTCAACGGCAACCTCGACCTCGCCATCGCCATCCGCACGGGCGTGGTGAAGGCGGGCGAGCTGCACGTGCAGGCCGCCGCCGGCATCGTCGCCGACTCGATCCCGGAGCAGGAGTGGCTCGAGACGCGAAACAAGGCGCGCGCGCTCCTCGCCGCGGCCGAGGCAACCAACGCGGGGCTCGACGCCCCCGCCGCATGAGGAGCCGGCCATGCTGCTCATGATCGACAACTACGATTCCTTCACCTACAACCTGGTGCAGTACCTGGGCGAGCTGGGTCAGGACGTGCGCGTGGTTCGCAACGACGAGGTCACCGTCGAGGAGATCGGCTCTCTCGCGCCGGAGCGCATCGTCATCTCGCCGGGCCCGTGCACGCCCAACGAGGCCGGGGTGTCCCTGCCCGTCATCGCGCGCTTCGCCGGGAAGATCCCCATCCTGGGCGTGTGCCTGGGACACCAGGCCATCGGGCAGGCCTTCGGCGGGAAGATCGTGCACGCGAAGACCCTCATGCACGGCAAGGTCTCGCCCATCCACCACGCGGGCAAGGGCGTGTTCCGGGGACTTCCCTCGCCCTTCAACGCCACCCGATACCACTCGCTCGCCATCGAGCGCGCGAGCTGCCCGGCCGAGCTCGAGATCACCGCGTGGACCGACGACGGCGAGATCATGGGCGTGCGCCACCGCTCGATGGCCGTCGAGGGCGTGCAGTTCCACCCCGAGTCGATCCTCACGGAGCACGGCCACGCGCTGCTCCGCAACTTCCTCACGCAGGAGTAGCCATGTTCACCGCCCAGGAAGCCATCAACCGCCTCTGCGACAAGCGCGAGATCTTCTTCGACGAGATGGTCGACCTCATGCGCCAGGTCATGGAGGGGAAGGTCACGCAGGTGCAGCTCGCGGCGATCCTCATGGGGCTGCACGTGAAGACGGAGTCGGTCTCGGAGATCGCCGCGGCCGCCTCGGTGATGCGCGAGTTCTCCACCAAGGTCGACGCCTCGGACCTCGAYCACCTCGTGGATACCTGCGGCACGGGCGGCGACCGCTCGCACACCTTCAACATCTCGACCACCGCCGCCTTCGTCGCGGCCGCGGCGGGCGCGCGCGTGGCCAAGCACGGCGGGCGCTCCGTTTCGTCGAAGTCCGGAAGCGCCGACGTGCTCGAGGGCCTGGGCGTGAACCTCGCGCTCACGCCGGACCAGGTGGGCGTGTGCCTTCGCGAGGTGGGGCTGGGCTTCATGTTCGCGCCCAGCCACCACCCGGCCATGAAGCACGCGGCGCCCGTGCGCAAGGAGCTCGGCATGCGCACGATCCTCAACATCCTGGGGCCCCTCACGAACCCGGCCGGCGCGCCCAACCAGGTGATGGGCGTTTTCCACCCCGACCTCGTGGGCATCCAGGCGCGCGTGCTCAAGATGCTGGGCAGCCGGCACGTGCTCACGGTGCACGGCCACGACGGCCTGGACGAGATCACCATCTCCGGCCCCACGGCGGTCGCGGAGCTCAAGCACGACTTCATCACGGAGTACGTCGTCGAGCCCAAGCAGTTCGGGCTCGACACCGCCCCCATCGAGGCGATCCAGGTCGCCGGGCCCGAGGAGTCGCGCGCGCGCGTCCTGGCGGTGCTCGGCGGGGAGCAGGGGCCGTCGCACGACGTGGTGCTGCTCAACGCCGCCGCGGCGCTCTACGTTTCGGGCATCGTGCCCAGCCTCTGGGACGGCGTGGCCCTCTCGCGTGACACGATCGCCTCGGGCGCCGCGAAGGCGAAGCTGGAACAGCTCGTCTCGTTCACGCAGGCCTTCGCCAAGGCGGGCGCTTGAGCGACATCCTCGGGAAGATCCTCGCCACGAAGCGGCGCGAAGTGGAGGCGGCGCGGGCCGCGGTGCCGCTCCCGGCGCTGGAAAAGGCGGCGCGCGATGCATCGCCCCCGCGCGGATTCGCCGCGGCCATCCGCGCGCGCGTGGCGGCGGGCAAGCCGGCGGTCATCGCCGAGATCAAGCGCGCGAGCCCGAGCAAGGGGCTCATCCGGGCCGACTTCGACCCGGCGCGCATCGCGGCTTCCTATGCGGCCAACGGGGCCACGTGCCTCTCGGTGCTCACCGACCGCGAGTATTTCGGCGGTTCGCGCGAGGACATGCAGGCGGCGCGCGCGGCGTGCTCGCTGCCGGTCATCCGCAAGGACTTCATCGTCGATCCGTACCAGGTCGTCGAGGCCCGCGCGTGGGGGGCCGACTGCATCCTGCTCATCATGGATGCCGCGCCCGACGCCCGCCTGGCGGAGCTCGAGAAGCTGGCGCGATCGCTCGGCATGGACGTCCTCGTGGAGTCCCACGATGGGGGGCAGCTCGATCGCGCACTCCGGCTCGAAACGCCCCTTATCGGCGTCAACAACCGGGACCTGCGGAGCTTCGAGATCCGCCTGGAGACCACCCTCGAGCTCGTCGGCCGCGTTCCGGCGGGCAGGATTCTCGTGACGGAGAGCGGAATCGCGACTCCGGAGGACGTGGAGCGCTTGCGGAGAATGAAAGTAGGCGCTTACTTGGTGGGAAGCGCCTTCATGGCCGCGGACGACCCCGGAAAAGAGCTTTCGCGGCTCTTTTCGGAGGGCTGGAAATAGCGTTGCAGACTCGCAACAACAGGGGGGTGTTGTTGCACATTTCCCACCCCCCCCTTGAGAGAAGGGCCCACCTTTGGCATCATGCTATCGGCTTCTCAATAAATATCTGGGAGAAGTGCCAAGAATCGGGGCGAAGATCCCCAAGAGGTTCCCAAGCGCTTTAAGTGAATTCGGCCTCACTTCAACAAAGGAGATTCTGATGAACAAGAAACTGATCGCGCTGGCAGTGGCGGGCGCCTGCTTTGCCCCGACCGTCATGGCCCAGACCGCGAACCCCGTGACCCTCTACGGTCGCATCTATGTGACCGTCGAGCAATCGAAGGTCGACGGCGGGACGGCTCCCCAGTCCAGCCGCATCCGCATGGTGGACCAGGCGTCGTACCTCGGTGTGCGCGGCACGGAAGACCTCGGTGGCGGCCTCAAGGCGTTCTTCCAGCTCGAGACGGCTTTCGATCCCCAGGACGCTTCCGGCACGTTCGCCAACCGCAACAGCGGCGTGGGCCTGCAGGGTGGCTGGGGTAGCGTCATCCTCGGCCGCTGGGACACCCCGATGAAGGTCACGCAGACGGCGGTCGACCCCTGGGGCGACCTGACCCCCGGCGACATCACCGGCGCCGCCCTCGACCAGGGCAACTTCAGCCGCCGCCAGTCGAACATGATCCAGTACTGGTCGCCCGACTGGTCCGGCTTCACGCTGCGCGCGGGCTACGTGCCCAACGAAGGCAAGGTCGACGCCTCCGGCTCCACCGCCGGCCGCGATCCGAGCCTGACCAGCGTCTCGCTCGCCTACAGCAAGGGCCCGATCTACGTCGCCTACGCGTACGAAGAGCACAAGGACCAGATCGCCACCTCCGGCGCTGCCGGCGGCGCGGGCAAGGAAGAGGGCAACGCGATCGCCGCCCGCTTCACCATGGGCAAGGTCCGCATCATGGGCCACTACGGCGAGTACAAGAAGCCCAACTCGGCCAAGGACAAGTCCTACATGGTCGGCTTCGACTGGAACTTCGCCGGCAAGCACGTCCTGCTGGGTTCCTACCAGAACGCCGAAGTCGGCACGCCGAAGTGCGACATGTACTCCGTCGGCTACCGCTACGACTTCAGCAAGCGCACGTTCTTCATCGCCAGCTACACCGAAGTCGACAACGACGTCGGCATGAACTGCAACTACGGCACCGCCGGCACGGGCGGCACGGGTGGCGACCTGTCCAACTTCGCGGTTGGCGTGCGTCACATCTTCTGATCCCCGCGGATCAGGCAGCAAGCTCCACGGGCGCGGCGAAAGCCGCGCCCGTTTTCTTTTCGGGCCCTCGCCGCCACGCGCAGGGTTAGCATGGGAACATGGCCACCTCTTCATTGGATCGCCTCCTGATCGCCGCCGACAACGCGCTGCGGACCCTCTCCGGCGCCGTATCGCCCTCGCGTCCCACTCCGGGCAGGAAGCCCGGGACCGACGAGCGGGCTGCCGAGGCGGTTCACGTCGCCGGCCTCATGCGCGTCGACCATGCGGGAGAGGTGTGCGCCCAGGCGCTCTATGCCGGCCAGTCGCTCATGGCCCGCGATCCGGGCGTGCGCGCCGCGCTGGAGAAGGCCGGCGCCGAGGAGCGCGACCACCTCGCGTGGTGTGCGGAGCGCCTGCGCGAGCTGGACTCGCATCCGAGCCTTCTCTCGCCTTTCTGGTACGCCGGATCCTTCGCGCTGGGCGTCGTTTCCGGCGCCGCCGGCGACCGCTGGAGCATGGGTTTCCTCGTGGAGACCGAGCGCCAGGTCGAGAAGCACATCGACGGGCACATCGAGCAGCTTCCGCCGGAGGACGCGCGCAGCCGCGCGATCCTCGAGCAGATGCGCGTCGACGAGATCGCGCACGCGCGAAGCGGACTCGAGCATGGCGGCGAGGAACTGCCCGCGCCGGTGAAGGGCGCGATGCGCTTGATGGCGAAGGTGATGACGGAGACGGCCTACCGCTTCTAGCTGGCTGCCTTCAGGCCTCGCGGATCTCGAAGTCGGCAGTGACCTCGGCGGTCTTCGCGAGCATGATCGTCGCGGAGCAGTACTTCTCCTTCGAGAGCTTGATCGCCCGCTCGACCTGGGCCGGGTTGAGCCCGCGGCCCGTCACCACGTAGTGCATGTGAATGCGGGTAAAGACCTTCGGGTCCTCCGGCGCCCGCTCGGCCTCGAGCTCGACCACGCAGTCGACGAAGTCCTGCCGCGCCTTGCGCAGGATGTGCACGACGTCGATCGCGCTGCAGCCGCCCGCGCCCATGAGGACCATCTCCATGGGCCGCGCGCCGAGATTCCTGCCGCCCACCTCGGGAGAGGCGTCCATCACCACGGCATGTCCGCTGCCGCTTTCGGCCACGAAGGTGATCCCCTCTACCAGCTTCACTCGCGCCTTCATACCGACTCCCTGACTTGCTGTGCCTTGAGCCACGCGTTGAGAAGGCCCCACGCCACCGCGAGCAGCGCGGGACCCACGAAGATGCCGATGAAACCGAACGCCACCACGCCACCGAACACGCCGAGCACGACCAGCAGCATCGAAAGGTTGCCCGCGCGGCTCATGAGGATGGGCTTGATGAAATTGTCGACGGAGCTGATCACGAGGGTGCCGTAGGCGACCATGAAGACCGCCCAGGCCGTCTCGCCCTTCGAGTAGAGCCACGCCGCCGCCCCGCCCCAGAGGATCGCCGGACCCATCGGGATGAACGAAAGCACGAAGGTCAGCGCCGCGAGCGCCATCGCGCCCGGCACGCCGGCGATGAGGAAGCCCACGAGGGCCACGGCCGCCTGGGCGAGCGCCGTGCCGATGAGGCCGTAGACGACGCCCCGGATGGCGCTCTGGGCCGTGTCGACCACGGCCTCGCCCTGCTCCCAGCCGGCCAGGCGGGCCATTCCGTCGCGGACCATGCGGGCCACTTCCTCCCCGTCCCGGTAGAAGAAGAACGCCATGAAGATGGCGGCCAGGATCTGCAGCAGGCCCTCGCCGGCGGCCGAGCCGGCCGTCACGAGCAGTCCCTTGGCGGGCTCCGCGGCGCGCTTGGCCAGGGCCACGATTTCCTCGCGGTTCCCCAGCAGGCTGTGCCAGTACTCGTCGAGGGAGGCACCCACGACCGGCAGGCCGGTCACCCAGGCGGGCAATTCGAACGGGCCACGGTCGATGAGACCCCGGACGAAGTCGATCGCCTGGGAGGAGTTGGTGACGAGGCTGATGCCGGCCAGGGCCACGGGCAGCGCGATGGCCAGCAGCATCGCCAGCACGAACAGGAGGGCCGTGAGCGTACCCCGGCCGCCGAGCCTGTCCCGGGCCCACCGGAAGGCCGGCCAGGTCGACAGGCAGAGGACGGCGGCGAAGAGCAGGGCCGCCAGGAAGGGGCGGATGACGAGGAAGCACGCGATGGCCAGGAAGGCGATCCCGGCGACCCGGGCGTACTGCTCGAAACGGGTGGTATCCATGGGGGAGGAGGCGGGGAGACGAGAAATTCTAGCCGAGGGGGGCTGTCGCGTCCTTCCTTTCCGTCCCCCGGAAGCCCGGTTTGACACAAGAGCCTGATTTCCCTAAAATTTCGAGTTCGCTTTTCCAAACAAGGGGCCCAAAGTATTTCCGGCGCCCGCCGGGAGCACCCAGGGGCACCATTACGACAAGGACCACCATGAAGACCATTTCCGCCAATCCGCGGACAGTCAAGCGCGACTGGTACGTCGTGGACGCCACCGACAAGGTGCTCGGGCGTCTCGCCGTCGAGGTTTCGCGCCGCCTGCGCGGCAAGCACAAGCCCGAGTTCACCCCGCACGTCGACACCGGCGACTACATCGTCGTGGTAAACGTGGAGAAGCTGCGCGTCACGGGCGCCAAGTCGAGCGACAAGAAGTACTACCGGCACTCGACCTACCCGGGCGGCATCTACGAGACGACCTTCGACAAGCTGCAGGCTCGCCATCCCGACCGCGTCCTCAAGCTCGCGGTGAAGGGCATGCTCCCGAAGGGGCGCCTCGGCTACGCGATGATCAAGAAGCTCAAGATCTACGCGGGCCCCGCGCATCCCCATTCCTCCCAGCAGCCCAAGTCCCTCGAGATCTAAGGAGCGACGAGACCATGATCGGCAAGTACAACTACGGCACGGGGCGTCGCAAGAACGCGGTGGCCCGCGTCTTCATCAAGTCGGGCAAGGGCAAGATCACCGTCAACGAGAAGCCGCTGGACGAGTACTTCTCGCGCGAGACCGGGCGCATGATCGTCCGCCAGCCCCTCGAGCTCACCAACCACGCCGAGACGTTCGACATCAAGGTCAACGTGTTCGGTGGCGGCGAGTCCGGCCAGGCCGGCGCGGTGCGCCACGGCATCACGCGCGCCCTCATCGAATACGACCCGACGCTCAAGCCGGCGCTGTCCAAGGCCGGGCTCGTGACGCGCGACGCGCGCGAGGTCGAGCGCAAGAAGGTCGGCCTGCACAAGGCGCG
>PQAI01000197.1 GCA_003105245.1 Betaproteobacteria bacterium
GCAACGGTCGCCCACGCGCCGCCGGCGACGATTCGCCGCAGCAGGGAGGGCTTCGAGCGCGCGCCGTTCGTCGCCATGTCAGAAGGCCACCGCCACGGAGAATACGAGCCGCACCTTGTGGTCGCGGTCCGCGTAGGCCGCGTCGATCGCGAGCGGCCCCGCGGGCGTGCGCCAGCGCACCCCCACGCCGTAGCCCCAGTTGGCGGAGAGCTCCCCGCGCGCGTCCGCCGCGTCGCCCACGTCCGCGAAGAGCGCCCCGCCCCACGACGGCGAGAACCAGCGCACGTACTCCGCCGTGCCCGTCGCGAGGTAGCGCCCGCCCACGACGGCCTCGCCTTCCTTCGCTCCCAGGCTCTGGTACTTGTAGCCGCGCACCGAGCGCGAGCCGCCGGCGCGGAAGAGGTAGTCCTCGGGGATGCCCTCGCGGCTCGGCGCGATGGTGTAGCCGCCCTCGGCGCGCAGGATGAGCTGATCGACGGACGACAACGAGAACCAGTGCTGGTACTGCGCGTAGGTCATCAGGAAGTCCTGGTCCGAGAGGGCCGCCTTCGCGCCGCCGGCGAGCTTGAGGGTGAGGACGCCGCCGCGCCTCGGGTTGAGCACGTCGTCCACGCGGCGCCAGGTGAGCTCCGCGATCGGCGCCAGGGCGCGGCTGAGCGTTTCGGGGGCGCCTTCCGGCAGCTTCTGCTCCGCCTGGAACGAAAGACCGAAGCGCGTCTCGACTCTCTCGTAGAAGAACTGCCGGTAGGCCGCCACCGCGCCGCGGCGCGTGTCGAGGCCCTGGTTCGACGTGTTCTCCGCGAGGAAGCCCACGCTGTCCTTGGCCACCACCGCCCCGAAGAGCGGGATGCCGAGCGTGCCCGGGGGCAGGTAGAAATCCGCGTAGCCGAGCTGCCTCGTCTTGTCGGCCTGCAGGGCGGAGAGCATCTCGTAGCCGCGGTCCAGGACGTTGCGGTGCCGCAGCGACAGTTCGCCGCGCGCGCCCACGTCGGTGCCGTAGCCGAGCGAGACGCCCACGTCGATCGCGGGGCGCTCCAGCACGGCCACGCGCACCGGCACGCGCGTCGGGGAGGCGGCGTCGCGGTCGATCTCCACCGTCACGTTCGCGAACCAGGGTGTGCTCTGCAGCTTCCGCTGCAGGTCGAGGAGGCGGTCGCTGCGGAAGGGCTCGCCCGGGTCGATGTCGAGCATGCGGTCCACGAGCTCCTTCCGGTAGCGGGAGAGCCCCGAGACCTGGACCTCGCCGAGCGTGAAGGTCGGGCCGCTCGCGACCACGAGCGTGAGGTGCGCGCGCGCCGTGGCGGCGTCGATGCGGGCCTCGCTCGCCACGATCTCCCCCGCGGCGTAGTCGTCGGCGGTGAGCGCCTCCACGAGGCGGGACTTGGCCTCGTCCCAGGCGTGCTGGCGGAACACCCTTCCCTCGGCGAGCTGCCACGATTGGCGCAGCGCTTCGCGGCGCGCCTCGCGAAAGGCGCCTTCGCCCGCGAGATCGCCGCGGAACTCGATCGACACCGATTCGACGGTGGTGCGCTCGCCCGGCGTGAGCACGACGCGCAGGCGTCCGTCCTCGTCCGCGACCTCGACCGTGGCGGAGAACCAGCCCTCGGCGGCGGCGATCTCGGGGGCGCGGCGCCGCACGTCGCGCTGCCAGCGGCGCATCGTGCCGCGGTCCTCGCGCGCATCGGCGGGCGGGGCGGGCAGGTGCTTCTCGAAGAGGACCCGCA
This sequence comes from Betaproteobacteria bacterium, assembly GCA_003105245.1. Classification (GTDB taxonomy): domain Bacteria; phylum Pseudomonadota; class Gammaproteobacteria; order Burkholderiales; family Usitatibacteraceae; genus FEB-7. Next base: position 1,725 of record PQAI01000197.1, read on the forward strand.
GCTCCTCCGGGGCCACCCAGGTGACGGGAAGGGTCGCGGGCTTCTCCTGCGCCGCCGCGAGACCGGCGGCCAGGAACGCCACGAACGCGATGGCGGCGCGCGCCTTCACCTAGCTGAGCGGGAGAGGGAGACGGCGGGCATGGTGTGTTCCGGACTTCCTTCGGAGGGGGGCGTTCGGCGCGGGGGCGCCGCATTCCCGAATTATCCGGGATTCACGGCCACCGGGGGTCGCGGCGCGCGGGGCGCTCCTCGAGGCGCGGCATGGGGCCGAAAGCGGTCCTAGCGACTTTCCGCCTGCAGGATCTCGATCAGGTCCTGTCGTCGGGCGTCCCGGGCCATCTGGAGCGCCGTCTTGCCCCTGACGACCACGTCCTTGCGCACGCCGGGCCAGGCCGCGAGGAGCCTGACGGTGTCGACGTACTCCTTGCGGCGATAGCTCTCGTTGAGGATCGCGTGCTCCGTGGCCACGATGAGCGGCGGCGCCTTGCCATGGTTCGGCGCATTGGGGTCGGCGCCGGCCTCGAGAAGCTTGCGCGCGACCTCGACATAAGCGCCGGAAATCGCCCCGGTGAGCGGCGTGTTCCCGTCGTAGGTGCTCACCATGTCGCGGTCCAGCTGGGGCGATGCGAGCAGGAGATCGAACTGCCTTGCCGCCCCGGGCATCGGCATTCCCGCGCCATTCTTACCCGTGGCCGCCCGCTTCGAAGCGATCGACAACGCGGAGAACTGCCGGTTGTACGCGGTCAGGTTCGGGTTCGCGCCCGCCTTCAGGAGCAGCTCCACCACGTCGTCCTGGCCGTACTCTAGAGCGCGCATCAGCGGGGTGTAGTCGAAAGCCGCGCCACGAAGGTCGGGATTCGTCCTCGGATCGGCGAGCAGGGCCTGGATGACGGCGAGGTACTTCGCGCCGTCCGGCGGCCGGTTAACGTTGGCCCATCCGTATTGCTTCATGACCGTCGTGAGCGCGCTGTCGGAGTCGCCCCTTCCCCGCGTTCGGTTCGGGTTTGCACCGAGGCCCAGCAGCCGCTTCACTTCCGCGGCATTTCCGGCGCCGGCCCAGCCCATCAGGGCGGTCGCGTCACCCTGGGAGCTTCGGCTTTCGAGGTCCTCGGGATCGAGGTACGCCGTAACCTTCCGGAACCAGTCCTCGCCTTCCTCGTCGACGTGGTCCTTCGCAAGCGCGCGGCTCGCACGGCTCGCCAGGAGATCCGCCAGGGCCTTCTCGTATTTCGTCTTCGCGAGGGCCTGCGCCTCGCTCGCGATGGCGTCGAAGTACTCCTGGATGGGCCGATCCTCGCCGCGGTTCTCGCACTTGGGCTCGCGCATCGTCATCGACCGGAGGCGGCGAAGGCGGTCGTTGGCGTCCTCGCGGGCGGGAAAGAGCCGCGCGTCCACGCCGATCCGCCTCTTCGCCAGGATCCCGCCGTGGGACAAGGCGGCGGCCGATGCGACCTTTTCCTCCTCCAGCTTCATCGCCCGGCCGTCCTCGGAGTCTCCTTCGGGCATTTCCTGCCAGCCCGCCTTGTGGATGCGGATGTCGACGAACTGCTGCGCCAACCCCGGCCGGAAGACCGCCCATTCCGGCGTCACGATCGAGAACCGGCCTTGCGAATCCGACTTCCCGGCGGCAAACCGCAAGCAGACGCTCGTTCCGCGCCCGTAGCCGCCATAGCTCACGGCCGTCCAGGTCGCGTAGACCCGCGCGTCCTCGAGCGGCGCGTTCGTTCGCCCGTCGCGGATCACGCCCTTGATCTCGACGTAGGCGATGCTTCGCACTTCCAGGTCGATGGCGACCGCCGGGGCGGGCGGGAGCAGCCCTATCGCGCAAGCGACGAGCGCGGCGAAGCGCGGGGCCAAGCGGCTCCCAGTCCTACTTGAGGCCATGGGCGCGGAGGATCTCCCCAATCTCGCCTCCGTTCTCGTTGCGGGCGTAGTCGAGGGCGCCGGCGCCCGTGGCCGTGCGGTGCCGCACGTCGATGCCCCTGCGGACCAGCTCCTTCACGATTTCGACATGGCCCCCCGCCGCCGCCATCATCAACGCGTTCTCGCCTCCTCCCGATCCCTGGTAGCTTCCGAAGAGCGGCGCGGCGAGCACGCCGTACACCTCCCCGGGCCCCTTGCTCCACATCGTCGGCGAGGTCTCGTTGATGTCGACGACGCGCCGGTCCAGCAGCAGCTTCACCAGCTCGAGGTTGCCCGAAGACGCAGCGGCGAGCAGCAGCCGCGGCGTAGACCCATCGGGAAGGCGGAATTCGCGCGTCGCCTTCGCGTCGATCAGCAGGGATGCGGCACGGACAGCCCCGCCCTCCACCGCGTAGTAGAGGGCACCGCAATCTTCGCGGGAATCGGCGCCGTCGCGACGCAGCAGCGCGGAGGCGAGCGAATCGTTGTGCTGGGCGAGCGCCCAGCTCACGGGGCCGATGGGCGTACCCCTTCCTGCGTACATCGTCCTGAGCTGGGCGGGGAGCACGACCCTCGCCCCTTTCGCCATGAGCGCCTCGATGGCCGCGTCGTCCCCGTCGCGAGTCCGCATCACGGGCGTCAACTCGCCTGCCGAGGCCAGGTTGGGATTCGCGCCGTACTGGAGCAGCAGGGAGACCGACCTGGCGCGATGGGCCGGGTCCGTGGAGGGTGCCACCTGCGCGAGCGGCCGGCGGTCGTCGACCTCCCTCACGACCCATTCCGGCGTGCTCACGGCGATCACCATCGCCGACTTGCCATGGTAATCGCGGTAGTCCGGATTCGCCCCCAGCTTGAGCAATCCCTCCATCAGCTCGTGGTCGTGGACCACGTTCATCAGCGGCGAGTCCCCGCTTGTCGAGTGCCGGTTCGGGTCCGCCCGGTAACGGATGGCGAGCAGCAGGGGCTCCCTTTCCTTCCGTTGGGCGAACGACCAGCTTGCCTTGAGCACCGGCTCGAAAGCGGCTCCGAAGGCCTTCCCGTCGACGTTGATGTTCGCTCCGAGAGACAGCAACCGCTCCGGAAGCGCGATCGACGCCTTGTCCCACCAGGAGGAGTACACCAGCGCCTCGTCGAGCGCCTCCTGGCTCGGCTTGCGCAGGTCGAGCATCAGCGCGCCCATTTCGTCGTTGCGGTTCTGGATCGCGAGCGACAGCGGAGAACGCGACCCGGGCCCCATGCGCTCGATCGAGGCGCCACGCTCCAGCAGCCAGCGCGCGACACGATTCGCTTCGGCCGAGGGCGCCATCGACATCAGGTTCGCGAGGGCCGGGTTCGGTGCGCCGCCCAGCCAGACCTTCGTGTCGAGGAGCATGCGAACGATCTCGACGAAGTCCCCGTCCGGCGGCGGATTGCGGACGGGCCATCCCATCTGCTGCGAATTGCGTACGCTTCGCCAGGTCCCCGTCACCTGGCCCAGGAGGTGGATGACAGTCTTCGAATCCAGGGCGCGCAGGGCACCCGGATCCCACTCGAGGATCTGGCGAACGGTCGGCAGCGCGCCGTAGCCAATCGCGTTCTGGAAGGCGAACGTCTTGCGAAGGAGCTCGTCTCGCTCCGCCTTCGCCTTGGGCATGGCCTTCATGAACTCGCCGTGGTCGCGATTCCAGATCGACTCGTTGACGCGGCGTCGAAGCGCTTCGTCGGCCGTCGGCGTGTGGGAGACACCGCCGCCCGAGGCCATTCCTGGGGGAGGATATTTCGTGATGGATACCCCTGTCCTCGGAGGCGGCCCGATCCGGGTGGGCGAGGGCTTGGGCCCGAAGTTCTCCCGGCTTACGCGGCATTCCTGCGCGGCGCTGGCCGGAATCGCCCACGGCAAGGTCATCACGAGCACCAGTGCCGGAACGATTGCCGGCAACCGGCGAAGCGCAACGGGGGCCGCGGGTGTACCGTCGGGGGACGAATCAGCCAGGGGAAATGAAGTCGACAAGAGAAGGCGCCTTTCATGGTTGGGCGCCTTCGAAAAGTCGGTGTCGTGGTCGCACGACAGGACATCGAGCGCGCGACGATCGACACGGGGCTCGCGCGCGTCCGGCCTATTGCGGCGATGAGCCTCTTGTTTGTCCGAAGCTAACACATCGGCGCGAGTGCGGACAAGTGCCCCTCACGCGACTCACCGCGACATCCCCCGCTGGGAGAGGCACTGGATCAATGCGCGCTCGCCGGCGGCGAGTTCGCCCGAGGAATCGCCGGGCGCGAAGTGCAGCCTGAACGCGCGTATCGCCGCGTCCGCGTCGGCGACGTCGTAGCCGATGGCCCGAAGGCCCGCGATCGCGTCGAACGAGTCCGGCGCCGGCGGATACGGCGGCTCGCACCACAGGCCGAAGCCCTTAAGCGCGAGAGTGCGCCACGGAAACGCCGGGCCGGGATCAATCTTTCGCCGCGGCGCGACGTCCGAATGCCCGAGGATGTTTTCCGCGGGAATCCGGTTGCGGTCGACGACGTCGCGCAGCAAGCCCAGCACGGCGGAGACCTGCGCTTGCGCGAAGGGCTCCGTCCCGTTGTTGTCGAGCTCGATCCCGATGGAGGAGGAGTTCAGGTCCGTGGTCGCGCCCCAGCGCGATTCACCCGCGTGCCAGGCGCGGTCGCGCTCGTCGACGAGCTGGTAGATCGTGCCGTCGCGGGCGACGAGGTAATGCGCGCTCACCGCGCGCAACGGATCGGACAGGACCGCCAGCGCGCGTTCGGCATCGTCCTCGCTCGTGTAGTGGACGATCACGAAGTTCGGCCGGCGCTCGTCGAAGTTGGGCGAGCCGCGCCACTCGGCCGGCACTCCCGCGCGCTGCGGGGCAGGCGCGCAGGCCGCGAGCGTCATCGTGAGAGCCGCGAGGAGTAGACGGATGCGAAACATGGTCGCTAGCGTGAGCGGGCGAGGAGCGCGGCGCAAGCCAGCACGACGGCGCCGCCCGCGAGCTGMGCGAGGCCGAGCGTCTCGCCCAATATCAGCCAGGCGAGGACCACCGTGACCACCGGCTCGAGCGTGGAGACGACCGACGCCACGGCGGGACCGACGCGCTTCAACCCGGCGAAGAAGGTGAGGATCGCRATCACSGTGGAGACGATCGCGATGGCGCCGATGGCCGGCCAACCCCACGCCGCGCCGGGAAAGCGCGGTTCGGTGAAGGGGGCGGAGAGCGCCAGGGCGGCCGCGGCCGACAGGCACACCACCGTGGTGCTCGCGAGCGCGTCGGTGCGGGCGAGCTCGCGCGCGCCGACCACGATGTAGACGGAATAGAACGCGGCGGCGCCGAGGCCGAGCGCGATGCCCGTTTGCGTCCCGTGCCCGCCTCCCAGCGTGAGGGCGAGGCCGCCGAAGCTGAACGCGAGGAGCGCGAGCTTGCGCACGGTGAGCCTGTCGCCCAGGAAGACGGCGGAGAGCAGCACCACGAGCGTGGGATAGGCGTAGAGGAGGAGCGCCACGAGCCCCGCGGAGGCGTGGTTGAGCGCGGAGAAGAAGCACATCGCCTGCCCGACGTAGCCGATGGCGCCCATGCCGATCGCCACCAGCAGGGGACGACCCCGGGGCCACGCCCGCCCGGTGGCGACCATCACGCCGGCGAGAAGCGCTCCCGCGATCGCGAAGCGCGCGGTGAGCACGCCCGTCACGTTGGCGCCGGAGGCGTAGGCGAAGCGCGTGAAGATCGCCATCGCGCCGAAGGCGCAGGCGGAGACGACGATGAGGGTGATGCCGGAAGCGGAGCGGCCGTGGGAAGGCATCACGCCTTCCCTTCGAGCCTTTCGATTCGCTTGTCGAGGCGCTCGACCGCGTCGCGAAGCTCCGTGACGCCGGCGATGAAGTCCTCCACCTTCACGCGCGAGGCGATGAGGGGATCCTCCTCGGTGAAGTACTCGGCGGCGCCGGCGGCCAGGCGCTCCGAGGCGTCCTTGCCCCACGCGGCGGCGGCACGGGCGGAGGATACCGCGCGGTTCGCGGCGGCATCGCCCACCACCTTCGAGAGGTCCTCCTCCACGTCCCAGCGCAGGTGCTTCGCGAGATAGGCCACCTCGCCCGCGAATTCCACGTCGCCCGAGGTCTCGACGTCGCGGTACGCGGCCTCGTCGTGCGCCGCGAGCCTCGGCAGGAGGAAGGGGGAAATGCGCACCTCGAGATCCGCGGTCGCGTCGGCCACCGCGGGCAGCACCTCGCCCGTCGTCTGCACCGTGAGCGAGACCGGAACCGGCCCCACGCGGAAGAGCGCCGTCTTGCCCGCGAAGCGCGCCAGGCGCTCGCGCGAAAGCGGCGCGGCGCCCGTGAGCCGGTTGATCGCCGCGGCGGCCAGCGTCGCGGGCACGGCGGAAAGCGAGGCGGGTGCGGCGCCGATCACGGCTTGAACCCCCGGTGCAGCGCCACGACCCCCAGCGTGAGGTTGTGGTAGTCCACCCGCACGAGTCCCGCGGCCTCCATCATGGCCTTGAGCGTGGCCTGGTCGGGGTGCATGCGGATCGACTCGGCGAGGTACTGGTAGGCGTCCTCGTCCCGGGCCACGTGCCGGCCCAGCCACGGCAGCACGTTGAAGGAGTAGAGGTCGTAGGGCTTCGCGAGCGGCTTCCACACCTTGGAGAACTCGAGCACCAG
>PQAI01000198.1 GCA_003105245.1 Betaproteobacteria bacterium
AGAGGATAGTCGATGTAGCCCTTCTCGCCCGGCGTGTAGAACGTCGCCGCGTCCGGTGCCGCGAGCGGCAGGCCCAGGCGGATGCGCCGCACCAGGTCCGGGTTGGCGATGAAGGGCCGGCCGAAGGCGACCAGGTCGCCCTTGCCCGCCGCCAGGTCGGCCTCCGCGCGCGCGGCATCGTACCCGCCCGAGAGGATGTAGGCGCCCCGGAACCGGGCACGGATCGCCGCGCACAGCGCGGGGCTCGGCTGCGGCGCCCCTTGGGAGCTGTGGTCCACGATGTGGACGTAGAGAAGGCCGAGACGGTCGATCTCCGCGGCGAGCGCGAGGTAGAGCTCGTCCACGCGCTCGTCGGTGACCATGCCGTTGAACGTGTTGTAGGGCGAGACGCGCAGCCCGACGCGATCGGGGCCGATGGCCGCCACCGCCGCCTTCGCCACCTCGAGCGCGAAGCGGATGCGGTTCTCCACGCTGCCGCCCCAGCGGTCCGTGCGCTGGTTGGAGGCGGTGTTGAGGAACTGGTCGATGAGGTAGCCGTTCGCCCCGTGCAGCTCGACCCCGTCGAACCCGGCGGCGATCGCACGCCTGGCGGCGGAGGCGAACTCGCCGATGGCCTTCGCGATATCGGCTTCCGTCATCTCGGCCGGCACAGGGTGCGGCTGCATGCCGCCCGCGTCGGTCCACATGTCGCCGGCCAGGGCGACGGCCGAGGGCGCGACGATGCGCGAGCCCGCGGGCATGTTGGCGGGATGGCCCACGCGGCCGGTGTGCATGAGCTGGGCGAAGATCCTGCCTCCCGCGCGGTGCACGCCGTCGGTCACGCGCTTCCAGCCGCGCTCCTGCTCGTCGCTGAAGAGGCCGGGAATGCGCGCATAGCCCAGTCCGTCCGGGGAAGGCGCGATGCCTTCGGTGATGAGCAGGCCCGCGGCGGCACGGTCGGCGTAGAACTTCTCGATCAGGGCGTTGGGCACGCTGCCCACGGCGCGGCTGCGCGTCATGGGCGCCATCACGATGCGGTTGGCGATCGTGAGCCGGCCGAGGGTGACGGGGGTGAAGAGCTTTTCGTTCATGGGACTTTCTCCGGATTGCGTTGGGGACTGGGGGTTGCGGTTCAGCGGGCCGCGGGCAGGCTGCCCATGCGACCGGTGCGGTAGGCGATGTCGGCCGCGCGCGCCTGCTCGACGCTGTTCATCACGAACGGGCCGTGGAAGACGAGCGGGCCCTCGGCGGGACGGCCGCCCAGGAGCATCACGGCGAGGGGTTCCGCGCCCGCGTTGGCGATCGCGACCTCGCCGCCGCCCTCGGCGAACACGACGAGCTCGCCCGCCTTCGCGCGCGTCCCGCCCTCGGCACCGAAGAGGCCCTCGCCCTCGATCACGTAGGCCGCGGCCTCGTGGCAGGCGCTCACCTCGAGGTCCACCCGCGCCCCGCCGTCGACGCGCACGTGCGCGAGGAAGGCGGGCATGAGCGTCTCCGCGGGGCCCTTCACGCCGGACACTTCGCCCGCGACGACGCGGATCGTGCCGCCCGCGACGCGGGCCTCGGCGATCTCGTCGGCCTCCAGGCGGCGGTAGCGCGGCGAAACCATCTTCAGCGCGCGGGGAAGCGAGGTCCAGAGCTGGATGCCGTGGTGGACGGTGTGGCCGGAGCCGTCGTCGAGCGGCCTTTCGGCGTGCACGATCCCGCGCCCGGCCGTCATCCACTGCGCCCCGCCGGCCGAGACGATGCCCTCGTGCCCGGCGGAGTCGCGGTGCTCGTTGCGGCCGCTCAGCAGGTAGGTGACGGTCTCGATGCCGGCGTGCGGATGCGGCCCGACACCTTCGTCACCCGCGGCGACGCGGAAGGGGCCGAAATGGTCGAGGAAGACCCAGGGCCCCACCGAGCGCCGCTCGCGGTCCGGGAGCGCCCGGCGCACCGGGATCGTTCCCGCCGCGGCGGGTTGCGAGGCGATCACGCGCTCGACGGCGCGGGAAGCGAGGGTCGTCACGGGCGTCTCCTAGCGGCGGTCCGCGCTCCAGGCGCCGGCGCCGAAGACCGCGACGTAGAGCATCCCGCCCAGGATCGAGAGGTTCTTGAGGAACTGCGTCATCTGCGCCTGGGCTTCCGGGCCCACGGGGCTGTGGAAGATGAGCGTCGTGGGCACCAGGAAGGCGGCGATGGCGAGCGCGGCCCAGCGCGCCTTGAAGCCCGCGATGAGCATCAGGCCGCCGATGAGCTCGACCGCGATGGCGCCCACCAGCAGGACCTCGGCGAACGGCATGCCCTTGGAGGCCATGTAGCCGGCGGTGCCCGCGAAGCCGGTGATCTTGCCGAAACCCGAGACGGCGAAGAGCAGGCCCAGGCCCACGCGGCCGGCAAGCAGGGTGGCGTTGACGAGCGTCTCCTGGCTGCCGTCACTGCGGGAAAGGGGAAGATTGCGATACAGGGTGTTCATGGATATCTCCTTTTAAGTGAAATTTTGCGTTTATTGCGGAAGATCGAAGAAGATGACTTCAGCATCGCGACCGGCTTCGAGGCGGATTTCGCGCTCGCCGGCCGCCTTCAAGGCATCGCCTGCCCGCAGCTTCTGGCCATTGGCGGTCACTTCGCCGCGGGCCACGTGGACATAGGCGAGCCTTCCGGGGGCCAGGGCGTGGGTCGCCGTCTCGGCGCCATCCAGGAGCGCCGCGTAAACGAGGGCGTCCTGGTGGATCGCCACCGAGCCCTCGCGGCCGTCGGGCGAGGCGATGAGGCGAAGCCGGCCGCGCTTGGAAGCCGCGTCGAAGTTCTTCTCCTCGTAGCCGGGCGCAACGCCACGCTGCGAAGGCTCGATCCAGATCTGCAGGAAGTGCACGCCCTCGGTGGGCGACGGGTTGTACTCGCTGTGGCGCACCCCCGTGCCGGCGCTCATGCGCTGCACGTTGCCCGGGCGGATCACGGAGCCGTTGCCCATGCTGTCCTTGTGCTCCAGCGCCCCCTCCAGGACGTAGCTGATGATCTCCATGTCGCGGTGGCCGTGGGTGCCGAAGCCCATCCCGGGCTGCACGCGGTCCTCGTTGATGACCCGAAGGGGTCCGAAGCCCATGTGCGCGGGGTCGTGGTAGTCGGCGAACGAGAAGGAGTGCCAGGAATCCAGCCAGCCGTGGTTGGCGTGTCCCCGGTCCTGCGCGCGGCGAATCTCGAACATGCTGGCCTCCGGTATATTCAATGTGTAGAACGATGAAATGCATGATAGGGTTGAATTTTTCTGCATGAAAGCGAAGAATTCTCACCAAGTCGTTCTAATTTATTGAACATGAAGCTGACCCTGGAATCCCTGCAGGTGCTGGATGCCATCGACCGCCGGGGCTCCTTCGCCGCCGCGGCCGAGGAAATGCACCGGGTGCCGTCAGCGATCACTTACTCCATCCAGCAACTCGAGGAGGCGCTCGACGTCCTGCTCTTCGATCGGCGCGGGCATCGCGCCAAGCTCACGGAGGCCGGACGGGAGCTGCTGGAGGAAGGCCGCCAGCTCCTGCGGGCCGCGGCCGACCTGGAATGCCGCGTTCGCCAGGTGGCCAAGGGCTGGGAGGCGGAACTGCGCATCGCCGTCACCACCCTGGTCGGGCTGGAAAAGCTCTACGGGATCGTCGCGGAGTTCTACGAGGAGAACACCGGAACCCGGTTGCGGCTCCTGCAGGAAGTGCTGGGCGGCACCTGGGACGCCATGTCCTCGGGGCGCGCGGACCTCGCCATCGACACCTCCGGCATCATCCCGACGGGCGGCGCCTACACCGCGCGGCCCCTGGGCCGCTTCGACATGCTGCTGGTGGCCGCCCCCTTCCACCCCCTCGCCAAGGCGAGCCCCCCCGTCACCGAGGCCATGCTCCTGGAGCACCGCGCGGTGAGCATCGCCGACAGCTCGCGGCTCCTTCCCCCGAGGACCGCCGGCCTGCTCTCGGGCCAGGACGTGCTCACGGTGGCGACCCTGGAGGCCAAGGTGGCCGCGCACGTGGCCGGGCTGGGCGTGGGCTGGCTGCCGCGCTGGATCGCCGAGCGCGAGGCCTGGGCCGGGCGCCTCGCGATCCTCGAGCCCGAGGCGCCGCGCCCGCCGGTGGAGATCATCGTGGCGTGGCGTCCCTCCGCCGCGGGCAAGGCCGTGAAGTGGTTCGTGAAGCGGCTCGAGGATCCCCTCGTGGCCGCCTCCCTCATGTCGTGATGCCCATGGCGGCATACGTCGGCCGATTCGCGCCCTCGCCCACCGGCCCGATGCACTTCGGCTCCCTCGTGGCGGCCGTGGCGAGCTGGCTCGACGCCCGCGCCGCCGGGGGCCGGTGGCACCTGCGCATCGAGGACGTGGACGAGCCGCGCACCGTGCCCGGCGCGGAGGATGAAATCCTGCGCACGCTGGAGGCGCTGGGCCTCGCGTGGGACGGCCCGGTGGTGCGCCAGCGCGAGCGGACCGCGCGCTACCGCGAGGCCCTCGAGGCGCTGCGCCGCGAGGGGCTCGCCTACCGCTGCCGCTGCTCGCGCCGGGAGATCGCGGACTCCGGCGTGCACGGCGTCGACGGCATCGTCTATCCCGGCACCTGCCGCCACGCCGCGATCCCCGAGGGCATGCCGGCCGCCACGCGCTTCCTCGTGCCCGCCGGCCCCATCGCCTTCGACGACCGCGTCCAGGGGCGCGTGTCCCAGCGCCTCGATGCCGAGGTCGGGGATTTCGTCGTGCACCGCCGCGACGGGCTCTTCGCCTACCAGCTCGCGGTGGTCGTGGACGACGCCGACCTGGGAGTGACCGACGTGGTGCGCGGCGCCGACCTGCTGGACTCCACGCCGCGGCAGATCGCCCTGCAGCGCGCGCTCGGCCTGGCCACGCCCCGCTACCTGCATTTCCCGGTGGCCACCCGGGGCGGGGAGAAACTCTCCAAGCAGACGCTGGCCCCGGCGGTGGATCCCGCGACGGGCTCGCGGGCCCTGCGGTCCGCGCTCGCGTTCCTGGGCCAGCCCGTCCCGCCTCCCGCCCCCGCCGCCGAGATCCTCGCCGAGGCCTCCCGGGGCTGGGATCCGGCCCGCATACCCCCCCGCCGGAGCCTCGAGGTGACGGAAGGTAACGGGAACCGTTACCCCCTCGATCTATAATGTCGTCTTCCCGCCGACCGGGCTGAATCCAGACCGCCCCGCCCCGCCGTCCAACGGGACATGACCGCGACCCGCCCGGGGCCGCGAACTGCCAGGACGACCGCCATGCTCTTCCGGAAGAAGACCCCCGCCTCCGCCGACGTCCCCGTGGGTCGCCGGCGGTTCGCCAAGCCCGCCGCCGCGCTCCTCCTGGTACTGGTCGCCGGCTCCCTCGTCGCCTTCCGCGTGAGCTCGGCCAAGAAGGACGAGCCGGCCAAGTTGCCGGACCCGGTCCTGCAATTCACGCCGGCCGACGTCTCGGTCGTCGAGCTGCGCAGCCTCGCGCGCGCCATCCCGATCTCCGGGTCGCTCTCGCCCCTTACGCAGTCGACGGTGCGCTCGAAGGTCCCGGGCGAGGTCCGCCGCGTGCACGTGCGCGAGGGCGAGCGCGTGGCCCAGGGCCAGCTCATCGCCGAGATCGACACCGCCGACCTGCAGGCCCGCCTGGACGCGCAGGTCGCCTCCCTCGAGGAGGCGAAGGCGAGGCTCACGATCGCGGCGAAGAACCGCGACAACGGGATGAAGCTGCACAAGCAGGGCTTCATCTCCCAGAACGCCTACGACACGACGCAGAGCGCGTGGGAGGCCGCCGTGGCGTCGGTGAAGTCCGCGGAGGCCCAGGCCCGCCTCGCGCGCAACGCGACCCAGGACGCCGTGATCCGCTCGCCCATCGAGGGCATCGTCGCCAAGCGCACGGTCAATCCCGGCGAGAAGGTCGGCGTCGACGGCGAGCTCTTCACCATCGTCGATCTCGCCCGGATGGAGGTCGAGGCTCCCGTACCCGCCGCGGAGATCCCCGGCATCCGCGTGGGCCAGGAGGCGAAGCTGCGCGTCGACGGCTTCGGCGAGCGCGAGTTCGCCGGCCGGCTCGAGCGCATCAACCCGAGGACCGAGCAGTCCTCGCGCGCCATCACCGTCTACCTGTCGGTCTCCAACCGCGACGGCATGCTGCGCGGAGGCATGTTCGCCAAGGGAAGCCTCGTCCTCGACCGCGGCGAGCCCGCGCCCGTCGTGCCGGCCACGGCGCTGCGCGAGGAGGCGGGCCAGCCCTTCGTGTTCACGATCGAGAACGGCAAGCTCGAGCGCCGCCCGGTCACGCTGGGCATGCGCGACGAGCTCGCGGGCATCGTGCAGGTGCGAAGCGGCCTCGACAAGGGAGCCACCGTCGTGAGCTCGCGCGCGATGGGCCTCAAGGCGGGGACGAAGGCGACGCTGAAGGACGCGGGCGCGCCGGAACCGAAGCCCTCGAAGGGCTGACGGCCATGTGGATCACGAAGACCAGCATCAACCAGCCCGTCTTCGCCACCATGATGATGGTGGCGCTGTGCGTCCTGGGGATCTTCTCCTACAACAAGCTGCGCGTGGAGCGCATGCCCGACATCGAGATCCCCTTCGTCTTCATCCAGATCAACTACCCGGGCGCCGCTCCCGAGGCCGTCGAGAACGACATCACCAAGCCCGTCGAGGAGGTGGTGAACACGGTCAACGGGGTGAAGATCATCCGCTCCAACTCCTTCGAGGGCCGCAGCGAGACCTACATCGAGTTCCGCCTCGACACCAACATGGAGCGTGCCGTGCAGGACATCCGCGACAAGGTCGCGATGATCCGCCCCGGCTTCCCGCGCGAGGCGCGCGATCCCCTCATCCTGCGCGGCGACTTCGACAACGCCCAGCCCGTGGTCTCGCTCGCGGTGACCTCGCCCACGAGGACGCTTCGCGAGCTCACCACCCTCACCGAGCAGGTCATCGTCAAGCGCTTCCAGAACGTGCCGGGCGTGGGCCAGGTGCAGGTCTCGGGCGGCGTCGCGCGCCAGGTGCTCGTGAACCTGCGCCCCGCGCAGATGCAGGCGCAGTCGGTCGGCGTGGACGAGATCGTCGCCGCCATCCGCGCGGCCAACGTGGACGTGCCGGCCGGGCGCATCTCCCACGGCGCCTCCGAGCAGCTCGTCCGCATCGAGGGTCGCATCAAGGAGCCGGCCGGCTTCGGCAGGATCATCGTGGCGCGCCGCGCCAACGGGCCGGTCTACCTCGACCAGGTGGCCGACGTGGTGGACGGCGAGAAGGAGGCCGACTCCTATTCCCGGATCAACGGCAAGCCCGGCCTCACGATCCAGGTGCTCAAGGTTCAGGACGCGAACATCGTCGACGTGGGCAACGCCGCCAAGGCGGCCGCCAAGTCGCTCGCCAAGGTGCTGCCCCCGGACGTGGAACTCAAGCTCGTCTACGCGGACGTCGACTTCATCGAGAGGGCGCTGAACGGCGTGAAGGTGACGATCGTCGAGGGGGCGCTCCTCACCGTCTTCATCGTGTTCCTGTTCCTGCACTCCTGGCGCAGCACCATCATCACCGGGCTCACGCTGCCGATCTCCGTCATCGCGACCTTCATCGCGGTCTACCTCTTCGGCTTCACGCTCAACTTCCTCACCCTGATGGCGCTGTCGCTTTGCATAGGCCTCCTCATCGACGACGCCATCGTGGTGCGCGAGAACATCGTGCGCCACCTCGGCATGGGCAAGGACCACTACCGGGCCGCCCGCGAAGGCACCGAGGAGATCGGGCTCGCGGTGATGGCCACGACCTTCGCGATCGTCGCGGTTTTCATTCCCGTCGCCTTCATGTCGGGGATCATCGGCAAGTTCTTCTACCAGTTCGGGATCACGGTGGCGGTGGCGGTGCTGGTGTCGCTCTTCGTGAGCTTCACCCTCGACCCCATGCTCTCGGCCATCTGGCGCGACCCGGTGGAGGGCCGCTTCCGGCGCCTGCCCTGGCTCGGGCGCGTGATGGGCCGCATCGAGCAGGGCGTGGAGTGGGCTCACCACCGCTACGGCATTCTCCTGGAGTGGTCGCTCGGCAACCGCAAGAAGGTGCTGGCCATCGCCACCGCCGTCTTCGTGTCGAGCTTCTTCGTGCTGCCCCTGGTGGGCACCGAGTTCTCGCCCGAGTCCGACGAGGGGCGGACCTCGTTCCGGCTCACCACGCCCGTGGGCTCGAGCCTCGACTACACCGACGCGAAGGCGCGCCAGGTCGAGGAGATCCTGCGCCGCTACCCCGAGGTCTCCACGATGGCGGCCAACGTGGGCACCGGCGAGGGGCGAAACGTCGCGCGCATCGAGGTGAAGCTCGTCGACCGCCGCGAGCGCCCGCACCTCACCCAGAAAGCGTTCGAGGCGAAGGTGCGCCAGCAGATCCGCGCCATCCCCGGGGTGGAGCTCTCCGTGGGCTACAACCGCCCCATCTGGATCAACCTGCTGGGCCCGTCCAACGACGGCCTGGAGAAGGTGACCGCCGAGGTGATGGAGAAGATCGCGAAGATCAAGGGCATCGCCGACCTCGAGAGCAGCCTCAAGGCCAACAACCCGGCCATCACCCTCAAGGTGAACGACGAGCTCGCGAGCGACCTGGGGCTCACCGTCTCCCAGATCGGCGCCGCGGTGCGCCCGTTCGTGGCCGGCGACGTGATCGGCCACTGGCTCGCCCCCGACGGGCAGAACTACGAGGTGAACGTGCAGCTGCCGAAGTCAGAGCGGCGCATCGCCTCCGACCTGGGCGACCTGCGCGTGGTGAGCAGCAAGCCCGGCCCCAACGGCGCGCCCGTCCTCGTGCCGCTTCGCCAGGTGGTGGAATTCCGCGAGTCCACGAGCCCGCAGATCATCAAGCGCCAGGAGCTGCAGCGGCGCGTGGGCATCTACGCGAGCGTCGAGGGCCGGCCCTCGGGCGACGTCGGCAAGGAGGTGCAGGAGCTGCTCAAGACGATCGAGCTGCCGCCGGGCTACCGCTTCGACGTCGCGGGCCAGACCCAGGACATGCAGGAATCGTTCACGGCGGCCGTGGCCGCGCTGGGCATGGCGGTGATCTTCATCTACCTCATCCTCGCCTCCCAGTTCGGCAGCTTCCTGCAGCCGCTCGCCATCATGGCCTCGCTCCCCTTCACGCTGATCGGGGTCTTCCTGGCGCTCCTCGTGACCGGGAGCACGCTCAACATCTTCTCGATCATCGGCATCATCATGCTGATGGGGCTGGTGACGAAGAACGCGATCCTGCTCGTGGACTTCACCAACCAGGGCATCCGGGAGGGCAGGTCGCGCCACGACGCCATCCTCGCGGCCGGGCAGGTGCGGCTGCGCCCGATCCTGATGACCACCATGGCGATGATCTTCGGCATGCTGCCCATGGCCATCGGCTCGGCCGACGGCGGCGAGCAGAACGCGCCCATGGGCCGCGCGGTCATCGGCGGCATCATCACCTCGACGCTGCTCACGCTCGTCGTGGTGCCCGTGCTCTACACCTACGTGGACACCTGGGGCCGGCGGGTGAAGGCCTGGTTCACGGGCGGGGCGCATCCCACGACGGGCGGCGGCGCGGCAAGCCCGGCCGTCGCCTCCCGGCCAGCGGATGACTAGGACGGAGGACAGGTTGCGCTGAACGCAATCCGCAGGGGGACAGGYTKCAACCGYGTCCAGCGAAACCTGTSSCCTTAGWAGCCGATGGCGTGGCCGTCCTTGCGGTGGTCGGAGCCGGCGCAGTAGCCGTCGTCCAGGCGCCAGATGAGCTGCGCGCCGCCGAAGCCGAACATGGCGGCCTCCGGATCCACGATGCGGTGGCCGCGGCGCTTGAGCTCGTCGAGCACGCCGGGCGCGAAGCGCGGCGCCTCGAAGCTCACGCTGAAGTCGTTGTTCACGATCCAGCGCGGCCCGTCGGAGGCGGCCTGCGGGTTCTGGTGCCAGTCCACGATGCGCGTGACCATCTGCGCGTGGCCCTGCGGCTGCATCTGCCCGCCCATCACGCCGAAGCTCATCACCGGCTTTCCGTCCTTGGTGAGGAAGCCGGGGATGATCGTCTGGAAGGGACGCTTGCGCGGCCCCACGAGGTTGGGGTGGCCGGGCTTGAGCGAGAACCCCGCGCCGCGGTTCTGCATGGAGATCCCCGTTCCCGGCACCACGATCCCCGAGCCGAACCCCATGTAGTTGGACTGGATGTAGGACACCATCATCCCGTTCGCGTCGGCCGTGGTGAGGTACACGGTGCCGCCGGCGCGCGGCTCGCCCGGCGCCGGCGMCTGCGCGCGCGCCATGTCGATCGCCTTCGCGCGGTCCGCGAGGTAGTCGTCCGCCAGGAGCTTCGCRCAATCGAACTCCATMGTCGCCGGGTCGGAGACGTAGCGGTAGGCGTCGGCGAAGGCGAGCTTCATCGCCTCGATCTGCAGGTGCAGGGCGTCGGCGCCGTCCACGGGAAGCGAGCCGAGATCGAAGTGGCGCAGCATCCCCAGCGCCATGAGCGCCACGATGCCCTGGCCGTTGGGCGGGATCTCGTGCAGGCGGTAGCCGCGGTATTCGATCGAGATCGGCTCGACCCAGTCGCAGCGGTGCGCGGCGAAGTCCTCGACGGTGTGCGCGCCATCCTCGGAACCGGAGGCCAGGGCGATGCGCTCGGCGAGCTTGCCGCGATAGAAGCTCTCGCCCTTGGTGGCCGCGATCTCCTCCAGCGTCTCGGCCTGCTGCGGGCAGTAGAAGCGCTCGCCCGGTCGCGGGGCGCGGTCCTTGGGGAGGAACGTCCACGAGAACTCCGAGAACCCCTTGAGGTTGGGCGCCTGACGCGCCCAGCTCATCGCCGTGATGGGCGAGACCATGAAGCCGTCGCGCGCGTAGCGGATGGCGGCCTGGAAGAGGTCCGGGAACGGGAGCTTGCCGTAGCGCTGCGAGAGCGCCACCCACGCCGAGACGCAGCCCGGCACGGTGACCGCGTCCCAGCCGTGCACCGGCATGGCCGTGCGGTCCTTGAAGCGCTCCGGGGTCCACGCCGACGGCGCGCGCCCCGAGGCGTTCAGGCCGACGAGCTTCTCGCCGTCCCAGAGGATCGCGAAGGCGTCCGAGCCGATGCCGTTGGAGGTGGGCTCGACGACGGTGAGGGTGATCGCGGCGGCGAGCGCGGCGTCCACCGCGTTGCCGCCCTTGGCGAGCGCCTGCAGGCCCGCCTGGGCCGCCAGCGGCTGCGAGGTCGCGACGACGTTCTTGGCGAGCAGCGGCATGCGCTGCGAGGAATACGGGAAGTCCCAGGTGAACATGGCGCGGGCCCTCGGGGTTCGTCTATTCCGCCTTGACGCCGGCGTCCTTGATCACCTTCGACCATTTCTGCGCGTCGCGCTGGATCACCTGCGCGAAGTCGGCGGCGCTGCCGCCCGCGGCCTCGAACCCCATCTGCGCGAAGCGCGCCTGGATCTCGGGGAGCGCGAGCGCCTTGTTCATCTCGGCGTTCACGCGGTCGACCACCGCCTTCGGGGTGCTGGCCGGCCCGAGCAGCCCGAACCAGGTGAGGCTCTGGAATCCCGGCAGGCCCGACTCCGCGACGGTGGGCAGGTCCGGCACCAGCGCCGAGCGCGAGGGCGAGGAGATGGCCAGTCCCTTCACCTTGCCGGCCTTGATGTTGGGCTGCGAGGTCATGACGTTGTCGAAGAGGATGGCGACCTGCCCCGACATGATGTCCGGGATGGACTGCTGCGTCCCCTTGTAGGGCACGTGGTTCAGCTTCACGCCGGCCATCGAGGCGAAGAGCTCCGTGGTGAGGTGCGAGATCGTGCCGATGCCGCTCGTGGCGTAGTTGAGCTTGCCCGGGTCCTTGCGGGCCAGCTCGATCAGCTCCTTCACGGAGTTGACGGGGACGTGGTTGCTCACCACGAGGATGTTGGTGGCGTTGCCGACCCACACGATCGGCGTGAAGTCCTTCACCGGGTCGTAGGCCTGCTTGCCGAGGTACGGCCCGATCGAGTGCGTGCTGGTGGTGGCCATCACGAGCGTGTATCCGTCGGCCGGGCTCTTGGCGACGAAGTCGGCGCCGAGGGCCCCGCCGGCGCCGGGCTTGTTCTCGACGACGACCGGATGCCCGAGCTGGGCGCCCAGCTTGTCGGCGAGCACGCGCGTGAGCACGTCGGTGGGGCCGCCGGCCGGGAACGGCACCACGATCTTCACGGTCTTGTTGGGCCACGCCTGGGCGTGGGCGAGCGGCGCGGCCGCCAGGAGGGCGGCTGCGAGGGCGAGGAGTCGGGCGAGCATGGGAGAGCGCGGGCGTGGGTTGCGGGTCGAACGAGGATGGTAGCACCGGCGCGGGGCGCATCGGAGGTATCCTTCGGGATCGGGAGGTATCGCCATGAAGGCCGATCCGCAAGCGCTGGTTTTCGATGCCTACGGCACGCTCTTCGACGTGCATTCCGTCACGCGCCTCGCGGACTCGCTCTTTCCCGGCCGCGGGGCGGCGCTCTCCCAGGCCTGGCGCGGCAAGCAGCTCGAGTACACGTGGCTGCGCAGCCTCATGGGGCGCTACGACGACTTCAACGCCGTCACCGCGGATTCGCTGGACTGGTCCCTCGAGTCCCTGGGCCTGGCCGCCGGCGCGAGGGAGCGCGACGCCCTGATGCAGGCCTACCGCACGCTCGCGACCTTTCCCGAGGTGCGCGCCGCGCTGGCGCGCCTGGGCGCCCGCCGCACGCTCGCGATCCTGTCCAACGGCCATCCCGACATGCTCGACGCCGTGGTCGACCACAACGAGCTGCGCGTGCACTTCGGCGAGCGCGTCTACAGCGTGCACGAGGCCGGCGTCTTCAAGCCCGACCCGCGGGTCTACGCGCTCGCCTGCACCGGGCTGGAGCTTCCGGCGGAGTCGATAGGCTTCGTGTCGTCCAACGGCTGGGACGCGGCCGGGGCGCGCTCCTTCGGCTTCGCCGCGTGGTGGGTGAACCGCGGCCGCGCCCCGGTCGAGAGGCTGGGCTCGCCACCGGACGCGGTGGTCGGCGACCTGGCGCAGCTCGCGGACCTCCTTGCCTAGTAGGGCGAGACGGCGATCCGGCCGTCGCCGCCGAAGCGCTCCTCGGCCCCGCCGTCGCGGGAGGCCGTCCACAGCCGCCGCGTGGCGCGGTCCCACTTGAAGGGCTGCCCGGTGTACGGGTCGCGGCAGGCGGTGGCGGAATTGGCGAGGTAGTCCTCGACGGACTCCGGAGGGATCGCCTTCTCGCGCAGGTCGAACATCGCGCAGGCCGCGTTCGCGAGCGCGTCGACGTCGCGGATGCGGTAGATGTAGCTGTCGAGGCCGGTCCACGACCGGGCCACGAGGAGCTTGCCGCCGAAGTTGTAGAGCCAGTGCCACTGCGGCCGGGCCATACCGTCGGTCAGCCGGCGCGTCTCGGCGATGCGCTCGGGAAGGTCGCGCGACTCCACCTCGTCCAGCGCCTCCCAGAGGAGGTAGAAGCGGTGGGCGTGGTTGAGCGTGGCATTGCGCAGCAGGTGAATGCCCATCAGTTGGGCGGCGAGCGGCCCTTCGCCCGCGAGGAGCCGCTCGCGCGCCTTTCGCCCCTCGAGCGCGCGGTCGACGACCGGCGGGATGATGGCCGCCTCGAAGCGGATGGCGTTTCGCATCGCGCGCTGCGCGCGCGTGAGCGGCGTGGCGATGCGCCGCAACGCCGCGTACTGCCCCGGGGTGGCCCCGCCGGCCCGGCGCGCCAACTGCGTGGCGAGCTGCAGGTCGCGCGTGAGCCCGCGCAGCGCGACCATCTTGGCGATGATCAGCCGGCCCTCGGCGAGCCAGCGGCGGTAGAAGGCGGCGTCGGCCTCGAGGTCGCGCAGCGCCCCGTCGAAATCGCCCGCGGCCGCCTTGGCCGCGACTTCCGAGAGGAAGATCCCCTGCGCCTGCAGGACGACCCCGTAGCGGACGAAGGGACCCTCGAGGTCCACCCCGAGGCCGGCATCGCCCAGCCCGGACAGGCCCTGCAGTTCGCGGTACCGGCGCAGGAGCACGGCATTGTCGGCCACGAGATCGGCGACCGCCTGCGGCTTGCCGCCCAGGCGCGCGGCGCAGTCGAACGCCTCGGGCCGGCAGATCACCTCCGGCGCGGCGAGAACGTCGAGCCGGCCGGCGTCGGGAAGGCGCCTGCCGTCGCGGGCCCGCGCCTTCACCGCCTCGGACCACTCGAGGGCGAACCGGCGCGGGTCCTCGCCGGCGGGGGCCGAGAGGCCCACGATCAGCGCGAAACCGCTCTCCCCGGAGAGATCCGGCGGGAATCCCGAGGCGTAGTAGTCGCGGGTTTCGGGAAGGAGGTCCTGGTCGAACCGGTTGGCGGCCACGACGGCCGCCAGGGCCGCGGCCAGCGCGCCGACCGCGAAGGCGGCGGTCCGCCAGGGGCCTCCCGGGAGCGCCATCGCGGCAGCTGTGCCGGCCGGGAGCGCGCGGGCCGGGAGCCTATTCCTCCTCGACGAAGGTCTCCTCGCGCTTCTTCCTCACCGCGGGCGCGGCCACGATCACGAGCAGCAGCACGGCGAGCACCAGCAGCGTGGCGCTGATCGGGCGCGTGACGAAGACGGCCGGGTCCCCGCGCGAGAGCAGCAACGCGCGCCGGAGGTTCTCCTCCATCATCGGCCCCAGCACGAAGCCCAGCAGCAGCGGCGCCGCCTCGCAGTCGAGCTTGCCGAAGAGGTAGCCGATGAACCCGAACCCCGCGGCGAGGATCACGTCCATCCAGGTGTTGTTGATCGAGTACACGCCGATGCAGCAGAAGATGAGGATCGCCGGGTACAGGAACCTGTATTCCAGGGTGAGGAGCTTCACCCACATGCCGATCATCGGGAGGTTGAGCACCACGAGCAGCAGGTTCCCCACCCACATGCTGGCGATCATCCCCCAGAAGAGGTCGGGCTTCGCCGTCATGATCTGCGGGCCGGGCTGGATGCCGTGGATGATCATGGCGCCGATCATGAGGGCCATCACCGGGTTGGAGGGGATGCCCAGCGTGAGCAGCGGGATGAAGGAGGTCTGCGCGGCCGCGTTGTTGGCGGACTCGGGAGCCGCCACGCCCTCGATGGCGCCCTTGCCGAAGCGCGACGGGTCCTTGGCGAGCTTCTTCTCCAGCGTGTAGGCCGAGAACGATCCCAGGATGGGGCCGCCGCCGGGCAGGATGCCCAGCGCCGAGCCGAGCGTGGTGCCGCGCACGATGGGCAGCGCCGAGACCTTCAGGTCCTGCCAGGTGGGCATGAGCCCCGTGACCTTCTTCACGAAGACGTCGCGCTTCTGGCCGTGCTCGAGGTTGCGGATGATCTCGCCGAAGCCGAAGATCCCCATGGCGATGGGGCCGATGCCCACGCCGTCGATGAGCTCCGGCAGGCCGAAGCTGTAGCGCGCCACGCCCGAGTTCACGTCCGTGCCGATGAGGCCCACCAGCAGGCCGAGCACGATCATCGCCACGGCCTTGATGAGCGAGCCGTGCGCGAGCACCACCGCCGCGATGAGGCCCAGCACCATGAGCGAGAAGTAGTCGGCCGGGCCGAACTTGAGGGCGAGCTCCGCGAGCGGCGGCGCGAAGGCCGCCACCAGCAGCGTGGCGACCGTCCCGGCGAAGAAGGAACCGATGGCGGCGATGGCGAGCGCCTTGCCGGCGTGGCCGTTGCGCGCCATCTGGTAGCCGTCCAGGCAGGTGACCACCGAGCTCACCTCGCCCGGCAGGTTCACCAGGATCGCCGTGGTGGAGCCGCCGTAGCTCGCGCCGTAGTAGATGCCGGCCAGCATGATGAGGGCAGAGACCGGCGGCAGCACGAAGGTGGCCGGCAGCAGCATGGCGATGGTGGCCACGGGGCCGATGCCCGGGAGCACCCCGATGAGCGTTCCCAGGAGGACGCCGATGAAGCAGTAGAGGATGTTGGTGCCGGCGAGGGCGACGCCGAAGCCGAGCTGGAGGTTCGCGAGCAGTTCCATGGTCACCTCAGACGCGGCAGAGGGCGAATTGCTCGAAGAAATCGAGCCCCGGGCAGAGCGGGATGGGCAGCTTCAAGCCCGCGACGAACGACAGGCTGCAGAAGATCACCAGTCCGATGGCGAGCCAGACCGTGGGCTTGAGCTTGAAGTCCTCGCTGCCGATGCTGGAGACGATCACCACGAAGAGCCCCATGACGATCATCCCGGCGACCTTGAGCCCGAACCCGAACACGACGATTGGCATGAGGACCCAGAAGACGGGCATCCAGTGGAACTTCTCCACGCCCGGCCCCTTGTTCCTGTCGCGCATCGCCGCCAGGAGGATCGCGACCCCCAGCACGGCGAGGATGATGCCGAGCACGAAGGGGAAGAAGCCGGGGCCCATGCGCGCGGCCGTGCCCAGCTTGTAGGTGAAGGCGATGCCGGCGAACAGTGCGCCGATGGCGAGGAACATCACCCCCGACCAGAAATCGCGGGGATTCTTGATGAGATGCTTCATGCGCTCGTTTCCGCCGGCACGTGGACC
Organism: Betaproteobacteria bacterium; assembly: GCA_003105245.1. Taxonomy (GTDB): domain Bacteria; phylum Pseudomonadota; class Gammaproteobacteria; order Burkholderiales; family Usitatibacteraceae; genus FEB-7. The sequence continues at coordinate 16,391 of PQAI01000198.1, forward strand.
GGCGCCTCCTGGATGTTTTTTCGTTCGCCCCGGCGTCGCGCCGCGGGTTCGAGGCAGTATAGCCCCGGGCCCGGGCGCTGTCGTGCGCCTACTTCGCCAGTCCCATCATGCGCGCGATCTCGAGGTAGGCCTTCGTGCGCTCCGCCATGAAGGCCGGCATCCTGTCGTAGGTGACGTCGATCAGCTCGAAGCCGCCGTCGGCCATCTTCTGGCGGAATTCCGGATCCCGGTTGATCTCCGAGAAGATGTCCGAGATGCGCTTGCGCAGGTCCTCGGGCGTGCTCTTGGGAACGCCCACGCCCCGGTAGGCGCCGTCGACCCAGTCGCCACCGAGCTCCTTGAAGGTCGGCACGTCCGGGAACGCAGCGAGCCGCTTCTCGGAGGCCACGGCGAGCATGCGCATCTTGCCCTTCTGGGTGAGCGCCAGCGTGTTGTACGACATCGCCGCCGTCACGTGGCCGCCCAGGACGGAGGAGACGAGGTCGCCGGTTCCCTTGAAGGGCACGTAGGTGGTCTTCGTGCCCATGAGGCGGTTGAGGCGCGTGTGGGCCACGTGGTTGGCGGAGTTCGTGCCCGAGCCCGCGAAGGTGACCTTGTCCTGCCCCTCCTTCGAGGCCTTGACGAGGTCGGCGTACGTCTTCAGGGGGCTTTCCGCCCTGACGATGATCGCGTCGGGGGTGTACTGGTAGAAGTGGACGTTGGTGACGTCCTCGGTCTTGTACTGGACGTTGCCCTCGAGGGGCTGCAGGACGATGTGCGGCAGGTTCGTCCCCATCACCGTGTAGCCGTCGCCCGGGTAGGTGTTGAGCGTGCTCCACGCGAGCGCCCCGCCGGCCCCCGCCTTCGACTCGATCACCATCTCCTGGCCGAAGAGCCTGCGGAAGACGATCTGCTGCTGGCGCGCGCCGATGTCGGACTCCCCGCCTGGCGCGAAGGCGATGATCATGCGCACGGGCTTCTCGGGATAGGCCGCCCGCGCGGGCAGGGCCATCGAGGCGGCCATGGCGCCGCCCACGACCAGGAATTCGCGTCTCTTCACTGTCTTCTCCTCCGGTTGTTCGGGGCCTCTGTCGTGCCCCGGAAGCCGATTGTATACAGACTTCGGATCCGAATTGCCATGACGCGCGCCTAGACCGCGTCGGCGATCGCGCGCCCCACCTCGGCCGTGCCTGCCGTGCCGCCCATGTCGCGGGTGCGCGGCCCTTCCAGGAGCACCCGCTCGATCGCCTTCACGATCGCCTCGCCCGCCTCCGTCTCGCCGAGGTGCGCGAGCATCATCGCCCCGGACCAGATCTGGCCGATGGGGTTGGCGACGCCCTTGCCGGCGATGTCGGGGGCGCTGCCGTGCACCGGCTCGAAGCACGAGGGGAACTCGCGCTCCGGGTTGATGTTGGCGCCCGGCGCGATGCCGATGGTGCCGGTGCAGGCCGGCCCGAGGTCGGAGAGGATGTCGCCGAAGAGGTTCGAGCCCACCACGACGTCGAACCAGTCCGGGTGCTGCACGAAGTGCGCGGTGAGGATGTCGATGTGGAACTGCGAGGTCTGCACGTCGGGATACTCGGCGGCGATCGCCTTGAAGCGCTCGTCCCAGTAGGGCATGGTGATCGCGATGCCGTTGGACTTCGTGGCCGAGGTGACGTGCTTCTTCCTCCTCGTGCGCGCGAGCTCGAAGGCGTAGCGCATGATGCGGTCCGTGCCCTTCCTCGAGAAGACGGAGAGCTGGGTCACGAACTCCTCCTGCGTGCCGCCGTACATGCGCCCGCCCATCGAGGAGTACTCGCCCTCGTTGTTCTCGCGCACCACCCAGAAGTCGATGTCGCCCGGGTTGCGGCCCGCGAGCGGGCTCCTCACGCCGGGCATCAGGCGCACCGGCCGCAGGTTCACGTACTGCTGGAACTCGCGCCGGATGGGCACCAGCAGCCCCCACAGCGAGACGTGGTCGGGCACGCCGGGATAGCCCACGGCGCCCAGGAAGATCGCGTCGTGGCCGCGGATCTGCGCCAGGCCGTCCTCGGGCATCATCCGGCCGTGCTTCTCGTACCAGGCGCAGCTCCAGGGCTTCTGGTCCCACTCGAAGCCGACGCCGAACTTGCGCCCGGCCGCCTCGAGCACGCGGATGCCCTCGGGCACCACCTCGTTGCCGATCCCGTCGCCGGGAATGGTCGCGATGCGATAGGTCTTCATGTCCTCACGATCCTCCGAAAAATCCCTCGAATTCCTCCGCCACGAGGCCGGGGACCTCCTCGGGCAGGTAGTGGCCGGCCGGAAGCGCGCGTCCGCGCACGTCCGCCGCCACGCGGTTCCAGTCCGCGATCGGGTCGAAACAGCGCTCGATCACGCCGTGGGCGCCCCACAGCACGAGCAGCGGGCAGCCGATGCGCCGCCCCGCCTCGCGGTCGGCGCGGTCGTGCTCGAGATCGATCGCGGCGGCGGCGCGGTAGTCCTCGCAGCTCGCGTGGATGGCCTCCGGCGTGAAGCAGCGCTCGTACTCGGCCCAGGCCCGCGGGGTGAAGGGCGCCATGCCGGCCGAGCCGCTTCCCATCTTCTTGCGCAGGTAGAAGCCCGGGTCGGCCCCGATGAGCGTCTCCGGGAAAGGCGCGGGCTGGATGAGGAAGAACCAGTGCCAGTAGGCGCGCGCGAAGGCCATGTCCGTCTGCTCGTACATGGCGAGCGTGGGCGCGATGTCGAGGACGGCCAGGCGCAGCACCGCCTCGGGATGGTCCATGGCCAGCCGGTGGGCGACGCGGGCACCGCGGTCGTGGCCCGCGAGGAAGAAGCGCTCGTGGCCGAGGGAGCGCATCAGCGCCACGGGGTCGCGCGCCATGGCGCGCTTGGAATAGGGCTCGTGGCGCGCGTCCGTGGGCGGCTTGCCGGAGTCGCCGTAGCCGCGCAGGTCGGCCGCCACGACGGTGAAGCGCCCGGCCAGGCGCGGGGCCACCTCGTGCCAGATGGCGAGCGTCTGCGGATAGCCGTGCAGCAGGAGGAGCGGCGGGCCGCTTCCGCCCACGACCGCGTGGACCCTCACGCCCCCGGCATCGACGTCGACGGCGCGAAAACCGGGAAAAAGCACCGACTGTTGGACCATGGTGCCATTATGTGGCCGCGCATACCCCCCCGGCGGTTGACGGCCATCAACCGCGAGTCGCGGCAATGACCTAAAAAGGGCAATCGGAAACATGACCGCAGGGATCAACGCCATGGACACCTCCCCCGCCGCCCTCGACGCGCTCGTCGTGGGAGCCGGCGTCTCCGGCCTCGCCACCGCCTTCGGCCTCGTGCGCCGCGGCCTCCAGGTCGAGGTGCTCGACGCCGGCCGCGCGCCCGGCGGCGTCATCGGCACGGTGAAACGCGACGGCGCGCTCTACGAGACGGGCCCCAACAGCGCGCTCGACACCACGCCCCTCATCGGCGAGCTGATCGCGGCGGCGGGCATCGCGTCCGAGCGCCTGCCGGCGAGCGAGATCTCCAACACGCGTTTCGTGGTGCGGGACGGCCGCCCCATCGCGCTGCCGATGTCGCCGGGCGCCTTCCTCGCCACCCCGCTCTTCTCCGGGCTCGCCAAGGCGCGCCTGGCGCTCGAGCCCCTCGTGCGCCGCCAGCCCGCCGGCGAGGAGGAGGTCATCGCGCATTTCGTGCGCCGGCGCCTGGGACGCGAGTTCCTCGACTACGCGATCGAGCCGTTCGTGGCCGGCATCTACGCGGGCGACCCCGACCGGCTCTCGGTTCCCGCGGCTTTTCCGAAGCTGCACGCCCTCGAGCAACGCTACGGAAGCCTCATCCTCGGCGCCATCCTCGGGGCCCGCGAGCGCCGCAAGCGCGCGGAGACCGCCAAGAACACGGCCAAGAGCTTCTCGTTCCGCGGCGGCATGCAGACGCTCACCGACGCGCTTGCGCGCGGCGTGCAGCGCGTCACGCTCGGGGCGAAAGCCGTCTCGCTCGCACGCCTTCCCGACGGCTCCTTCGCCGTGACCTTCGACCAGGGCGGGACGAGCTTCACGCGCCATGCCCGCGCCGTGGTGCTCGCGGTGCCCGCCGCCGAGGCCGCCCGCCTGGCCTACCCGCTGGCGCCCGATGCGACGCGGGCCCTGCAGGAGATCCAGTACCCGCCCGTGACCGTGGTCGCCACCGCCTACCGGCGCGAGGACGTCGCGCACGCCCTGGGCGGATTCGGCTTCCTCGCGCCGCGCGTGGAGGGCCGGGCCGTGCTGGGCACGCTCTTCTCCAGCTCCATGTTCGAGGGGCGCGCCCCGGAAGGCCAGGTGCTGCTCACCAACTTCGTGGGCGGGCGGCGCAATCCCGAGCTCGCCTCCGCCGACGACGCGACGCTCGCCGGGAAGGTGGCGGCCGAGCACCGCGCGCTGCTGGGCGCGCGCGCTCCCGCGCTCTGGAACGCGATCGTGCGCTGGCCGCGCGCCATCCCGCAGTACGAGCTCGGCCACCTCGGGCGCATCGCGAAGGTCGCGGAGGCGGAGAAGGCCGTGCCGGGCCTCAGGTTCTGCGCCAACTACCGCGGCGGCGTCTCGGTGGGCGACTGCATCGCGAACGCCCACGCCACCGCCGAGTCGCTGGGCGCCTGGCTGCGCGCGCCGGTCACGGCCCCCTGACGAAGCGCGCCGCGTGGCGCGCGATCACGGCCTCCTCGTCGGTGTGCAGCACGCGGACGGCGCAGGCGCTGCCGGGCGCCGAGACGAGCTCCTCGCCGCGCGCGTTGGCCGCCTCGTCGAGGGCGAGTCCCATCCAGGCCAGCCGGGCGACGATCCGCGCGCGCAGCGACGCCGCGTTCTCGCCGATGCCCCCGGTGAACACGAGCAGGTCCAGCCCGTCGAGGGACGCGCACATGGCGGCCAATTCGCGGCACGCGTGCTCCACGTAGTAGTCGACCGCCTCGCGCGCGGCCGGCTCGGCGGAGGCGAGGAGCTCGCGCATCTCCCCGGAGAGGCCGGACAGGCCCAGCAGGCCGGAGCGCCGGTAGAGCAGTTCCGCGATGTCCTCCGGTGCCATCGCCTGCCCGAGCAGGTAGAGGACGACCGCGGCGTCCAGGCGGCCGCAGCGGGTGCCCATCGGCAGGCCGTCCAGCGGCGAGAAGCTCATCGTCGTGGCGACCGACCGGCCGTCGCGCATGGCGCACATCGAGGCGCCGTGGCCCAGGTGCGCGACGACGACGCGGCGCGCCGCGCGGCCCCCCGCCTCGAGCTGCGCGACGATCGACTCGTAGGAAAGGCCGTGGAAGCCGTAGCGGCGCACGCCTGCGTCATGCAGCTCGCGCGGCAGCGCGAAGCGCTGGTTGAGCTCGGGCTGCGCGCGGTGGAACGCGGTGTCGAAGCAGGCGACCTGCGGGACGTCCGGGAAGGCATGCCGCGCGGCACGGACGCCCGCCAGGTTGTGCGGCTGGTGCAAGGGCGCCAGCGGCTCGAGCCCGGCGAGCGCGGCGAGCACGCCCTCGTCCACGGCCACGGGCCGGTCGAAGGCGGTGCCCCCGTGCACGATGCGGTGCCCGACGCAGGCCACGCGCGCCTCCGGGGCCCGGTCGCGAAGCAGCGCGAGGATCGCCGCGAGGGCGTCGTCGTGCGCCGGCGCGGCTCCCCCGGCCCCGGCCAGGTCGCCATCGGCCAGCACCGTGCCGGCGGCGTCGCGCACCCGCAGGCGGGCGCGCGACCCCAGCCCGTCGGCGATGCCCGAGAGGAGCGCCCGGCCCACGGGCACCCCCGCGGCGAAAAGGGCGAACTTCACCGACGAGGAGCCGGCGTTGAGCGTGAGGATGCGGTCGGTCAAGGCGCCTTCAGCCCGCCGCGGGCAGGATGTCGAGGAGCTTCAGCCGCTGCACCTTGCCCGAGGGGCCGCGCGGGAGTTCCTGCACGAAGTGGATCGCCTTCGGCGTCTTGTAGCGGCCGAGCTGCTCGAGGCAGAACGCGCGCAGGTCGTCCTCGCTGCACGCGGCGCCCTCGCGGCGGACCACGCAGGCCGCGATCTCCTGCCCGTAGTGGCGGTCGGGCACCCCCACGGCGGCGGCGTCCAGCACCGCCGGGTGCCGCAGCAGCACCTCGTCGATCTCGCGCGGGGCGATGTTCTCGCCGCCCTTGATGATGAGCTCCTTGATGCGCCCGGTGATGAAGAAGAATCCGTCGGCGTCGCGCCTGCCGATGTCGCCGGTGCGCAGCCAGCCATCCGGAAAGAACGCCGCCGCGGTCGCCTCGGGGTTCTTGTAGTAGCCCGAGGTCACCTGCGGCCCCCGGATGACGATCTCGCCCGGGGTGCCGTCGGCGAGCTCCGCGCCGCGCTCGTCCACGACGCGCGCCTCGCAGCCCGAGGCCCGGCCCACCGAGCCCACCTTGCGCCGCGAGGGCTCGAGCGGATTGGAGAAGGCCGGCGCCACCGTCTCGGTGAGGCCCATGGTCTCGATGATGCCGATGCCGAACTTGCGCTCGAAGGCGAGGTGGTGCTCCGGYGGCAGCGCCGCCGAGGCCGACCGGCAGAAGCGGATGCGCGAGAGCGCCTCGCGCGAGGGCGCCTCGCCCTCGAGCAGGTAGCTCACGATCGTKGGCACCACGTTGATCCAGGTGCACCCGCTCTCGATGGCCATGGGCCAGAACCTCGCCGCGGAGAAGCGCGCGGGCATGACGAGCGAGCCGCCGTGCGCCAGGGGGGCGAGCATCGTCACCGCGAAGGCGTTGATGTGGTAGAGAGGCAGCACCGCCGCCACGCGGTCGCCGGGACCCAGCGCGTGCTCGGCGCTGATGGCGCGCGCGTTGGCCACGAGGTTCGCGTGCGAGAGCATGACGCCCTTGGGCTTGCCCGTCGTCCCGGAGGTGTACATGAGGAGGGCGAGGCTCCCGGGGGCCACCGGCGGCAGCGGCGCGCGGGCGTCCTCCTCGCGCTCGCCCGGCAGCGCGGGCGCCTCCGGATCCAGCTCGATCACCCGCAGCCCCCGCGGGATGCCCGCCGCGAGCTCGCGCAGCCGCGGCGCCCACTCGGGCGAGGCGAACGCCACGCGGCTGTCGGAGTGGTCGAGCACGTAGCGCATCTGCTCGGGGCTGGAGAGCAGGTTCACCGGGTTCACGCAGCAGCCGCCCGCCATGGCGCCCAGCAGCAGGCGCACGGTGGCGAGCCCGTTGGGCATCACGAGGGAGACGTGCGTGCCCGGCCCGTATCCCTCGCGCCCGAGGAGCGCCGCCACGCGCCGTGCCGAGGCCGCGAGCTCCCCGAAAGTGAGCGCGGCTCCCGACTCGGCCGAGGTGAAGTAGCGGGCCTGCCCGCGGGCGGCCGCCTGGCCCTCGATGAGGCTCGCGACGCTGCCTCCCACGCTAGCGCCCCCAGCGCGCGAAGTACGCGCCCAGCAGGTCCTCGACGGCGGGAACGCGCTCGGGCAGGGGGCGCGACACGCGCGTGACGTTCATGTACTGGCGCACGTTCAGGTTGTCGGAGAAGTTGTTGCGCCCCCAGGTGCCGCAGCCCATCGAGAGCGACACCGGCAGGCCGTTCGCGAAGCTGCCGCCGTTGGCGATGCAGTGCGCCTGGTTCAGGATCACCCGGGCGACGGGGAGCTTGAGCCCGAGATCGAGCGCGCGGTCGTCCTTCGCGCTGTGCAGCGACACCGAATGCCCGGCGCCCTGGAAGGCGTAGATTCGGCGCACCGTTTCCGTGGCCTCGGCGAAGTCGCGCACGCGGTAGACGGCGAGCACCGGCGAGAGCTTCTCCCCGGAGAACGGATGCCGCGGGCCCGCGCCGCCCGCCTCCACCATGAGCACGCGCGCGGCGCCCGCGGCGGGATTCGCGAGCCCCGCGCGTTCCGCGATGAGACCCGCGGGCTGGCCGATGACGGCGGCCGAGAGCCTGCCGTCGGGCCACATCGCCTGGCGCAGGCGCTCGCGGTCCGCGCCGTCGAGCATCACGCAGCCGCGGCTCGCGAGCGCGGCGAGCATCGCGTCGGCCACCGCCTCCACCAGCACGACGCTGTTCTCCGACGAGCAGCTGGTGGCGTGGTCGAAGGTCTTCGAAAGCACGATCTTCGCGGCGGCGTCCTCGAGGTCCGCCGTCTCGTCAACGATGGAGGCGACGTTGCCGGCGCCCACGCCGAAGGCGGGCGTGCCGCTCGCGTAGGCCGCGCGCACGTTGGCCTGCGAGCCCGTGGCGACCACGAGGTCGCACTGGCGCATGAGCTCGGCCGTCGCGTCCTTCGTGATGGGCGCCGGGAGCATCTGGACGAGGTCGGCCGGCGCGCCGATGCGCGCGAACTCGGCGTGCACGTACTCCAGGAGCCTCGCGCACGTGGAGGCGCCCTTGGGCGAGGGCGCGACGATCACGGCGTTGCGGGCCTTGAGCGCGTTGATGATCTTGTTGGCCGGCGTGGCCGCGGGATTGGTCGAGGGCGTGATGGCGCAGACCACGCCCACGGGCCGCGCGATCTCGACCACGCCCTTCGCGGCATCCTCCGCGATGACGCCCACGGTCTTCATGCCGTGCAGGTCTCGCAGCAGCCCGAGCGTCTTGCGGTGGTTCTTGCGGACCTTGTCCTCCACGTCGCCGATGCCCGTGTCGGCGACCGCGAGCTCGGCGAGCGCGCGGTTCCTTCCCGGCTCGAGGATGGCCCACCCCGCGGCGGCCACGACCTCGTCGACGCGCGCCTGGTCGTAGCCGTCGGCGACGGCCTGCGCCGCGCGGGCGCGCGCCACCAGCGCCGCCACGGCCTCGAAGGCCGGGCCCCGGGCGCGGTCGTCAGCCGGGCTGGCCATGGGCACTCCGGGAGGCGCGGATGCGCTGCAGGACGGCCTTGGCGAGCGGCCAGGCGAGGCCGGCGAAGGCGAGCGCGAGGATGCCGCCGCTGATCGGGCGGGTGAAGAAGACGGTCCAGTCGTTGTCGAAGCTCACCATGGTGGTCATGAAGTTGGTTTCCGCGAGCGGCCCCAGGATCGTGCCCAGCACCAGCGGCGCGATCGGAAAGCCGTAGCGCTCGAAGAGGAAGCCCAGCACGCCGAAGGCCGCGATCACGTTGAGGTCCGACAGGTTGTTGCGGGCCGCGAACGCCCCCACGAAGCAGAACACGACCACGAAGGCCGAGACGATGGCCTCCGGCGCCTCCAGCACCTTGCAAAGCGGCCGGATCGCGAAGTAGCCGAGGATGCACATGCCGATCACGCCCGCGAACACGGTCGCGAAGACGGTGTAGACGAGGTCGGGGTTGGCCACGAACACCTGCGGGCCCGGCTGGATCCCGTGCAGGAGGAACGCCGCGAGGATGATGGCGGTGGCGCCGCTGCCGGGTATGCCCATCGCGAGCAGCGGCACGAGCGCCCCGCCCACCGATGCCGTGGCCGCGGACTTCGCCGCGACGATGCCTTCCGCGGCGCCGGAGCCCAGCGCGGCGCGGTTCTTCCCGTACTGGCTCTCGATGCCGTAGGCCACGAAGGCCGAGACCGTGGCGCCGGCGCCCGGCACGATGCCCACGACGATGCCCGTCGCCGTGCCGCGCGCGAACGTCGCCTTCATCCCCAGGATGCTCGAAAGGCTCGGGAAGGCCGTGCGGAAGCGCGCCGCGCCGCTGCCCGCCTCGCCGCCCTCGGCCGCGAAGCCCGTGCCCATGCGGGTGAGCACCTCGCCGATGCCGTAGGCGCCCACCATCACCAGCAGGAACTCGACGCCGTCCTGCAGGAACGGCTGGCCGAAGGTGAAGCGCTCGGCGCCGTAGACCTCGTCCACGCCGACGGTCGCGATGAGCAGCCCCAGGCACAGGCTGATGAGGGCGTTGGCGAGCGAGCCCTGCGAAAGGGTCACGACGCTCGCCAGCCCGAAGAACACGATCGCGAAGAACTCGGGCGTGGAGAAGGCGAGCGCGAGGCCCGCCACGGGCTTGGCGAGCAGCACCATCACGACCGCCGAGACGAGGCCGCCCACGAGCGCGGCGACGAGCGACCACCCCAGCGCGAGCGCCGCCTCGCCCTTCCTCGCCATCTCGTAGCCGTCCCAGATGAGGGGCACGTCCATGGGCTCGCCGGGGATGCGGAAGAGGATCGCGGTGATGGCCCCGCCGTAGGTGCCCGAGACGTACATCGCCGTGAGGAGGATGAGGGCCGGCGCGACCCCCATCTTGTAGGTGAAGGGCAGCGCCAGCACCACGCCCATCACCAGCGTGAGGCCGGGAAGCACCGCGACCAGCATGCCCAGCACGAGGCCCGCCGCCAGCACGGCGAGGTTCACCGGCGTGAAGAGGTGGCCGAAGCCCGTGGCGAGGAGCGGGAGGACGTCCATGGCGCGCGCCTCAGGAGACGCCGATGAGCCCGAGGAGCGCGAGCGAGAGCTCCCGGAAGGGCCCCGTGCCCAGCGGCAGCGAGATGTAGGCCACGCGCATGAAGATCACCACCAGGGCGAGGCTGCCGGCCAGCCCCAGCGCCGCCGTGAGCGCGGGCCTGCGCGTCCCCCCGAACCACGGGAAGGCCGCGAGGAAGACGGCCGTGGCCGCGAAGAAGCCCATCCAGGGAACGACGACCACGTAGCCGACCACGAGTCCGACGCCCGCCGCGAGCTTGCCGGGATGGAGCGGCGGCCCGGCATCGTTCCCCTCGCCCGGGTCCGCGCCCGCGGCGCCCCGCGGGCGCGTGGCGAGCCGGCGGACGATCTCCCACGCGCACAGCGCCCCCATGAGGACGAGGATCGCCTTGGGCCAGGCATCCGGCCCGATGCGCCCGGCGCCCACGTTCGAGGCGATCCGCGAGGCGACCGCGTAGAGCAGCACGGTCGCCGCGAGCAGCAGCCCGTGCGGCAGCACCAGGCGGAGGATGCTCGGCATGGCGTGCGCCGCTCAGGACTTCTTCGGCATGTTGGCGTCGATGAGCGCGAGCTGCTCGGCCATGAACGGCCCCGCCTTGGCCGCGGGGATGTAGCTGTCGGCGAAGGCGAGCTCGTCGGCGAGGTATTTCCTGAATTCCGGCGAATGCGCCGCCTTGTCCATGGCGGCCGCCATGACGGCGAGCTGCTTCGGGTCGGTGCCCGCGCGCATCACGATGGCGCGGAACTGGCTGATGGCGAGCGTGACGCCGTACTTCTTCGCGAGCGCGATGTCCTCGTAGCCCACCTGCGGCTGCTCGGCGTAGAAGAGGATGGGGCGCATCTGCTTCGAATCGAGGAAGGAGCGCACGTCGCCCGCCTGCTCGATCACCACGTCGGCGTGGCCGCCGAGCACGGACGAATAGCGCTCGCCGGGCTTGGCGAAGGGCACCGGGCGGAACTTCGCGCCCTGCTCGTTGAACTTGACCACGTGCATCTCGTCGGGGCCGCCGAAGCCGGTGATGCCCACCTTGATCTCGCGCGTCTTCGCCTCGGCGAGGAGCTCGTCGAAGGTCTTCCACTTGGCGTCGGCCTTCACGAACAGGCCGCTGGGCTGGCGGATCATGATGCCGAGGGGCGCGAGGTCGGAGAGCTTGTAGCGGCCGGCGCCGCCCGCGAGCGTGCCCAGCGTGTCCGCGATGAAGACCGCCATCGAATGCCCGTCGGCCGGCGCGGAGAGCAGCTTCGTCATGCCGGTGTTGCCGGTGGCGCCGGCGATGTTGAGGATCGGGAGCGACACGCCGAGGTCCTTCTCGATGAGCGAGCCGAGGCGGCGCGCGAGCTGGTCCGCGCCTCCGCCGGCGCCCCAGGGCACGATGAAGTCCACGGGCCGCGAGGGGTACTTCGCCTGCGCGAAGGCGAGGCGCGGGGCGAGGGCGAGGGTGGAACCGGCGATGAGAAGCGAGCGGCGAAGCGCGTTCGGGTTCGGGTTGTCCATGGATTCCTCCTGGTGGGTGGCGGCTCGGCAGGGGCGGGTCTGGGTGCCCGCTTCCCGGGTGCGGCGTAGACTATGGTGCAGTTTGCGGTGCACAAAAGTCCCGTTTTCCGGGATTTTCGCTGCGCAGGAGCGAGGTCGCATGGAGAGCAACCAGTCGAACGCAGCCGCGGTGCGCGCCTTCCGCGTGCTGGAGGAAGTGGCGCGCCACCGCGACGGGTGCGCCCTGGCCGCCGTCGTCGAGGCCGTGGGGCTTCCGAAGCAGACGGTGCACCGGCTCGTGGGCCAGCTGCAGCTCGCGGGCCTCGTGGTGCGCGAGCCCGGCACGCGGCGCGTGCAGCTCGCGAGCCGGGTGGAGCGGTTCGCGCAGGCCGCGCTCATGAACGGGCCGGCGCGCGCCGAGCGCCACGCCATCCTCGCCTCCCTCGTCGAGGAGATCGGCGAGACCTGCAACCTCGCCGCTCTCGCGGGCACCGACATCGTGTACCTCGACCGCGTCGAGACYTCGTGGCCGCTCAGGATGCTGCTCGCGCCCGGCTCGCACGTGCCGCTGCACGCCTCGGCGAGCGGCAAGCTCCTCCTCGCGCTCCTTCCCCGGCAACAGAGAACGCGCCTGCTCGAGAACCTCACCCTGCGCGGGTACACGCARAACACCCTCGTGGAGCGCCGCGCGCTCGAGAGCGACCTGGAGGCGACGCGCGCGCGCCGCGTCGGGATCAACCGCGCCGAGCACCTTCAGGGAATGTACGGCATCGCCGTGCCGGTGATGCTGGACGGCCGCCGGGCCTGCGCCGCCGTCGCGCTGCAGGCGCCCGCGGGGCGCGCCACCATCGAGGCCCTGATGGGCCACGTTCCGCGGCTGGAGGCCGCGGCCGCGCGCATCGCGCGCACCTTCGCGCGCTGAATCACGCGACGAGGATCCCGAGGGAAACGGCGGCCAGGAAGACCAGCGTGAAGCGCCGGAAGCCGCGGTCGTCGAATCGCGAGAAGAGCCGGATGCCCGCAACCATGCCTGCGAGGTAGCCGGGCGCGAGGAGCGCGGCGAGAACGAGCGGATCGCGGGCGAGCGCGCCGACGAAGGCGAGTACACCGAGGCCGGCGGCCGCGATGGCGCCCACGAACCAGGTGAGGTCCGCGCGCGCGGTCTCGATCGGGCCGGGACCGGCGAGCAGGTAGACGATGGCCGGCGGCCCCCCCATCCCGGTGGCGCCCAGCAGCGCGCCGCACAGCGCCCCGACGCCGAACGATGCGGCGACTCGCGGCTCGCCGTGGTAGCGCCAGCCGGCGAGGAGCACCAGCGAGAAGGCGACGACGGTCGCCGCGATCGCCCGTCGCATCGTCGAGGGATCCAGCGACACGAGGACCCAGGCGCCCAGCGGAATGGTGAGGATGCCGGCCGCGACGATCGGGCCGATCACGCGCCAGCGCACCTGCCCGCGCGTCTGCGCGAGCATCGGGGCGGCGGCGAGGCACTCGAGCAGGAGCGCCACGGGCACCGCGGCGAGCGGCCCCAGCAGCAGCGCGAGAGGCGGCGTCATCACCATCGCGCCGCCGAAGCCGGTGATGCCGCGGATGACGCCCGCGGCGAGCGCGATCGCGGCGCAGGCCGCGAGCGACTCAGGCGCGAAGGGATCCAACGTCCCCCGCCGCGCGCGTCATTCGAAGGTGGCGGCCAGCCGCCGCGCGGCCTCGTGCAGCCGCGGCGCGAGCTCGATCGCCCGGCTGAGCGGCAACCGCGCCGTGGCCGCGTGGACGGCCACCGCGGCGACCGCCTGGCCGTCGGCGAGCCGCACGGGAACGGCCACGCACGCCACGCCCAGGACGTATTCCTCGTCGTCCACGGCGTAGCCCGCGTCGTTGATGCGCTCGAGCTCGCGCGCGAGGAGCGCCCGGTCGGTGATCGTGCGCTGCGTGAAGCGCGTGAGCGGCAGCTCCGCCACGAGCGCCTCGCGCTCGGCGGCCGGGAGCGAGGCGAGCAGGAGCTTGCCGCTCGCGCTGCAGTGCGGCGGCACGGTGCTGCCCACGGGAAGGTTCAGGCGCAGCGGCCAGTCCGCCTCGACGCGGTCGAGATAGACGACCTCTCCCCTGCGCAGCATCGAGAGGTTGCAGGTCTCGCCCACGTCGGCCACGAGCTGGCGCAGGATGGCGCGCCGCAGCGTGGCGACGGAATCGTTGGCGAGGATGGCGAGCCCCAGGCCCGCGAGCCTCGGGCCCACGGCATAGGCGCGGCCGGCGGGCTCGCGCTGCACGTAGCCCGCCTCCTCGAAGAGGGCGAGCGTGCGGTAGAGCGTGGGCTTGGGCAGGCCGGTGGCCTGCATGAGCTGCGTGAGCGTGGGCGGGCGCGGGGAGCGCACCAGAGCCTCCAGCACCGAGAGCGCCTTGAGGGTGGAGGAGCTCTCCTGGGACGCCTCCCGGGGGGCGCGTTCGGGGCGGTCTTCGAGCACGGAGGCCATGCCCGAAGCGTATGCCTATTGTTCCGCCATTGCAATCATTAGATTCCGCTGATTGAAACTATTTCTTGCCTTCTGGCCATTCCTGAGCTATCGTTCAGCCCTTCGAGACCAATCATTTCATTGAACAAAACGGAAGGAGACCCCATGAACGACATGGCGCAGGCCCGCAAGATCGTGCAGGGCCGGCAGCGGATGACCCCGTCGGAAGCGTTCGTGGAGACGCTGGCCGCCCACGGCGTGACCGACGTCTTCGGGATCGTCGGCTCGGCCTACATGGACGCGCTCGACATCTTCCCGGCGGCCGGCATCCGCTTCATCCCCGTGGCCCACGAGCAGGGGGCCGTGCACATGGCCGACGGCTACTCGCGCGTCTCCGGCCGCCACGGCGTGTGCATCGGGCAGAACGGCCCGGGCATCACCAACTTCGTCACCGGCGCCGCGGCCGCCTTCTGGGCGCACTCGCCGGTGGTGCTCATCACGCCCGAGACCGGCTCCATGACCATGGGCCTGGGCGGCTTCCAGGAGACCGAGCAGCTTCCCATCTTCTCCAAGATCACCAAGTACCAGGGCCACGTGATGAACCCGAAGCGCATGGCCGAGATCACCTCGCGCTGCTTCGACCGCGCGATGCTCGACATGGGCCCGACCCAGCTCAACATCCCGCGCGACTACTTCTACGGCGACATCGAGTGCGAGATCCCGAAGCCCATCCGCATCGGCCTGGGCGCCGGCGACGAGAGCGCGCTGGACGAGGCCGCGAAGCTGCTCGCCAGCGCGAAGTTCCCGGTCATCCTCTCCGGCGGCGGCGTGATCATGGGCGAGGGCATGGCGGAAGCCGCGAAGCTCGCCGAGCTGCTGCACGCGCCGGTGGCCGTGAGCTACCTGCACAACGACGCCTTCCCCGCCTCGCACCCCTTGTGGGTGGGCCCGCTGGGCTACCAGGGCGCGAAGGCCGCGATGAAGCTCATCGCCAGGGCCGACGTGGTGCTCGCGCTGGGCACGCGCCTGGGGCCCTTCGGGACGCTCCCGCAGTACGGCATGGAGTACTGGCCCAAGGACGCGAAGATCATCCAGGTGGACGCCGACGCCAAGATGCTGGGCCTGGTGAAGGCGATCTCCGTGGGCATCTGCGGCGACGCGAAGGCCGCGGCCGCGGCGCTCGCCGCGCGGCTGGCCGGCAAGTCCCTCGCCTGCCACGCCAACAAGGCCGAGCGCGACGCCGCCATCAAGGCCGAGAAGGCCGCGTGGGAAGCGGAGCTCGACAAGTGGACGCACGAGACCGAYCCCTACTCCGTCGAGATCGCGAAGGGCTCGTCCGCCATGCACCCGCGCCAGATGCTGCGGGCGCTCGAGCGCGCGATGCCCAAGGGGGCGATGGTCTCCACCGACATCGGCAACATCTGCTCGGTGTCCAACTCCTACCTGCGCTTCGACGAGCCGCGCTCGATGCTCGCCGCCATGAGCTTCGGCAACTGCGGCTACGCTTTCCCCGTGGCCTGCGGCGCCAAGGTCGCGCGCCCGGACCGCCCGGCCATCGCCTACGTGGGCGACGGCGCGTGGGGGATTTCGCTCAACGAGCTGCTCACCTGCGCGCGCGAGAAGATCGGCGTGACGGTGGTCGTGTTCAACAACGGCCAGTGGGGGGCGGAAAAGAAGAACCACGTGGACTTCTACTCGCGCCGCTACCAGGGCGTGGAGCTCGTGAACCCGAGCTGGGCCGCGGTGGCGAAGAGCTTCGGCTGCGAGGGCGTGGTCGTCGACAAGGTGGGCGACGTCGGCGCGGCGCTCACGGAGTCCGTGAAACGCCAGGCCGAGGGGAAGACCACCGTGATCGAGATGATGGTCACGAAGGAGCTGGGAGACCCGTTCCGGCGCGACGCGCTCTCCAAGCCCGTGCGCCATCTCGACAAGTACAAGTCCTACGTCTGAGCGGCGCGGACGCGAAGGGCAGATAGGGTGTGACGCGGGGCGTGCGATGCACGCCCCTCTTCTTTTCGCGACACGCCTCGACGTGCCGCCGTTACGGTGCCGGCCCCGTGGTCCCGCGCACCACCAACGGGACGGGCAGCTCCTTGATGACGGGCACGACCTTGCCGGACAGCCGCGCGAGCAGCCGGCGGCCGGCCTCGCGCCCGATCTCCGCGGAAGGCACGCGCACCGTGGTGAGCCCCGGCGAGAGCTCCCCCGCCAGCTCGATGTCGTCGAAGCCCGCGACGGACATCTGCCCGGGCACCTCGATCCCGCGGTCGCGGCATTCGAAGAGCGCGCCGATGGCGAGCGGGTCGTTTCCGCCGATCACGGCCGTGAACCCGGGCGCGCGCTCCAGCAGCTTCGCGAACCCCGCGCGGCCGTTGGCCACGGAGAAGTCCACCTCGACCACGCGCTTCGCGGGCAGCTTCAGGCCGCGCGCGGCGAGCGCGTCCTTCACGCCCGCCAGGCGCTCGCGCGCGCGGTCGTTGCGCTTCGTGTCGCCCGCGATCACCGCGAACTCGCGATGGCCCAGGTCCAGCAGGTGCTGCGTGATGCGGATGGAGGCGCCGCGGTGCGAGAAGCCGATGCAGTGCTGCCGCCCGGACCCGTCGAGCGACCAGGTGATCTCCCAGGGCACGCCCGCGCGCTCGAGGATGGCGAGCGTTTCGGGCCGGTGGTCCATGCCCACCAGCACCATCCCGTCCGCCCCGCGCCCGACGAGCGCGCGCACGGCCGCCAGCTCCTCGTCGAGGCCGTAGTCGTARCTCGCCAGCAGCAGCGTGTAGCCCGCCGCGGCGAGCTCCTGCGCGAGCGCGTGCGTGGCGCCCGCGAAGATGGGGTTGTCCACGGGCGGGAAGACGGCGCCGATGGTGCGCGTGCGACTCGTCGCGAGAGCGCGCGCSGCGCCGTGCGGCACGTAGCCCAGCATCGCGGCGGCCTCCTCGACGCGCCCGCGCGTGTCGTCGCGCACCATTTCGGGCTCGGAAAGCGCGCGCGACGCGGTGGCGAGCGAGACGCCCGCGGCGCGGGCCACATCGGCCAGGCGGGGGTTGGGAGTGCTGCGCGGCATGGGGTGACTCTACCACCGCCCGCGCCCTGCAAGCGCTTGTAATACCCCCCATGCTGCACTGCACATTGACGCTTCGGGACGACATGCATACCCTGCCTGCAAGCGCTTTCATTCCAGCCGGGCGGGAAGGCCCGGGCGCTGTCCGCCCCCGAGGCGGGCCCATACCAATCGGCGCGCCGACCCGGCCGCCCACAAGGAGGAGATCCAGATGGCCCCATCCCGATGGAACCTCGCCCGCGCGGCCGTCGCCGCCGTGGCGATCGCGGCCGCGCCCGCGATGGCGCTCGCGCAGGCCAAGCCCGTGAAGATCCGCGTGCAGTCGGTGATCCCCACCTCCGCCGACGAGGTGACGATGCTCAAGGACTTCGCGGCCGACGTGTCCGCGCTCACCAACAACACCGTGACCTTCGAGATCCTGCCTGCCGGCGCGGTGGTGGCGGTGAACGACACGCTGGACGCCGTGGACAAGGGCGTGATCGAGGGCGGCTTCGCGTGGACGCACTACTGGTCCGGCAAGCACCCGGCCGCGGCGCTCTTCGGCTCGCCGGCGGCGGGCTCGGGCGTGGGCATGGACAACTTCGCCTGGCTCTCCTGGTACCTGTACGGCGGCGGCCAGCAGCTCTACGACCAGCTCTGGAAGGAGATGAAGGTCAACGTGAAGGGCTTCATCCTGCAGCCGGTGGGCCCCGAGGCCCTGGGCTGGTTCAAGAAGCCCATCAACAACATGGCCGATTTCCGCAAGCTGCGCTTCCGCACGCCTCCCGGCATCCCGGGCCAGATCTACAACGACATCGGCGTGGCCTCCGTCGCCATGGGCGGCGGCGACATCCTGCCCGGCCTGGAGAAGGGCGTGATCGACGCGGCCGAGTGGTGCTGCCCGAAGCCGGACATGACCTTCGGCTTCCAGAAGGTGCTCAAGCACTACTACCTGCAGGGCCTGCACCAGGTCGTCGTGAACGCCGACCTCTACCTCAACGGCGACGTCTGGAGGAAGCTCACGCCGGGCCAGCAGAAGGCGATCGAAGTCTCGGCCAACGCCGCCCTGACCAAGGCCTTCGCCTACCGCATCAGCGAGAACGGCAAGGCGCTCAAGGAGCTCACCGAGAAGCACGGCGTGATCCTGCACGACACGCCGCCCGAGTACTTCAAGGAGTACTCCGCCGCCGCCATGAAGAACTTCGAGAAGAACGCCGCCGCCAACCCCTTCTTCAAGAAGGTGTGGGACAGCCAGAAGGCCTTCGCGGAGACGGCCATCCCCTTCTGGGCGCAGGCGCAGCGGTCCAACGCCAACCTCGGCGAGGCCTACGCGGCGGAGCTGGCGAAGAAGAACAAGAAGTGATCCCCGCGGGCGCGGGGCCTCGCGGCCCCCGCCCGCGCAACCCCGACTGACCATGCCTGCGGGCGCGGCCGCCACGGCCGCGCCCCGGGCGGGCGCGCGCCCGAGGGCCGCGGCCAACGAGGAGGAGCACGAACCATGGCGGAAGTCCCCGAACTCACGGACGAGATGATCGCCGGCCGCCGCGCCGACGTCGGCGCCGGCCTGCCGGACGACATGCCGCCGTGGATGCATCGCACGATCGTCGTGATCGACACCTTCAGCCAGTGGACCGGCCACGTGGTGAGCTGGCTCGCGATCCCGCTCATGTTCTGCATGGTCTACGAGGTGGTCGCGCGCTACGCCTTCACGGCGCCCACCGTATGGGCCTACGACATGAGCCGCTTCCTCTACGGTGCGCTCTTCATCCTCGGGGCCGGCTACGCGCTCTCCAAGGGCGTTCACATCCGCTCGGACTTCCTGTACCGCAACTGGTCGGTGAAGACGCAGGGCCGCGTGGACGCCGCGCTCTACCTCGTCTTCTACTTCCCGGCGCTTCTCGTCTTCATGTGGGTCGCCTCCAAGTGGGCCTGGACCTCCATCGACCGCGGCGAGCGCGGCATGGACACGGCGTGGATGCCGCTGCTGGGGCCCGTGCGGGCCTGCCTGCCCTTCGGCATCGCCTTCCTCCTGATCCAGGGCGTCTCGGAGCTGCTGAAGAGCATCCATGCCGCCCGCGCAGGGAGGTGGCCGCAATGAGCCCGGAGATGATCGGCTTCCTCATGATCGGGGCGATGCTGGCCGGCATCTTCATCGGCTTCCCGATCTCCTTCACGCTCCTGTTCCTGGGCCTCGCGTTCGGCTACTGGGGCTTCGGCGAGCTGGTCTTCTATCTCATGACGCTGCAGTTCAACGCCTCGATGATGGAGCAGACGCTCGCCGCGGTGCCGCTCTTCGTCTTCATGGGCATCATGATGGAGCAGGCGAACCTCATGGAGCGCCTCTTCGACGCGGTGCAGAAGATGCTCGCGCGCGT
>PQAI01000199.1 GCA_003105245.1 Betaproteobacteria bacterium
GCCGGCGCGGCGGCCGCCGCCGGAGCAGGCGGGGTGGATGCCGCGGCCGCCGCGGCAGGGGCCGTGGCCACGCGGCTCCTTCCGAGGAGCGCGTCGATCCGGTTGCGCGCCAGGGGCGCGAACACCCCGGTGGGATACTTGTCGAGGTAGGCCTGGATGTCGTCGGCGCGGCTGGAATCCTGCACGGCCTTCCAGAACTGGAGCTCGATCTGGGCGGAGACGTCGGCCGAGGGGCCGGCGGCCGCCTGCCCGTTGCCCGCCGGCGCCGCGCGCCCCGTCGCGTTGAACACGAAGTCGCCCTTGATAGACGAGAGCTCCCACGGCGTCTGCAGCCGCTTGGTGTCGCGCTCCACGCCCTCGCGGACCTTGCGGAAGAGCACCTCCACCGGCATGTCGGGCACCTTGATGTTCTGCAGGATGTGGCCGGTGTAGATGCCGTTGCGGCCGAAGCCGTCGGCCGCCGTCGCCCCCGGGGCGGTCGCGTACGCGATGAGCGTCCCCGAGGGGCCGCTCATCTGCGCGAGGCCGGAGGCGGAGACCTTGAACGTGTCGCGGAACGGGTTGTCGCGGCAGGCGTCGAGGATCACGAAGTTGAAYCGCGTGCGCGCCCGCTCCATGCGGTCGAAGACCTGCGAGACCTCGACGGAGAAGAAGGTGACGTCGTCCTCCGATCCCATCACCGCGTCGATCGGGACGAGGTAGTTGCGGTCCTTGAACTGCATCGCGTGGCCGGCGTAGAAGAAGAGCGCGGCCTCGGCGCCGTCGAGCGCCTTCCCGAACTCCTGCAGCGCGGCGATCATCTCCGCGCGCGTGGTGTTCTCCTTGACGATCGTCTTGAACCCCAGCTCGCGAAGCGCCGCGCCCAGGTCGCGCGAGTCGTTCACGGCATTGCGCAGCGGCGAGGTCGGGTACGCGTTGTTGCCGATGAGGAGCGCAACGCGCGCATTGGCCGCCGCCGCCGCGGGGGCGAACAGGGCAAGGGCGGCAAAGGCGGCAAGGGCGGCGAGCGCGCGCAGCCCGGTCGAGATCGTCCCGGTCGTCATCTTCCAGTCGGGCGACTGCGGCGGCCGGCAGGCCCGAGAGCGGAATTATCGCTCAAGACGCCGCCGGGCAACGCGGCTGCCGGGAGCCGCGATCAGCGGGCAAGACCCGCGAGCTCGGGGATGTCGGGGCGCTCGGCGGCCAGCTGCGCCCAGACGTCCTTCGCGTCCTGGGCCGCGCCGAGGTCCTGCAGCGACAGCGCGAGGAGGACGCGATCGGGAAAGGACTTCGCCCCGGCCCGGGACTTCTCGGCGCCGGCGATCGCATCCGCGGAAAGGGTCTCGAAGCGCGCCTCCGCCACGATGGCATCACCCGCCGAGCAGGCCCACGTGTAGCCCTGGTCGGCCACCAGCTTCACCGGCAGGCGAAGGGAGTTGCCGCGGGAGCTGCCGCGGTAGACCTCCTTGCCGGACACGGAAGTGACCACGACGGCGTAGGTGGCGCCCGCGTCTCCGGACCAGCGCAGGGTGGGCTGGAGGGTGGCGATCTTCGTGTTCACCGGATAGACGGCGCCGGGGCGGGCCGCCCGGTGGCCGGGGGCGCTTCGCATCCTGAGGCTCGCCGTGGCGGTCTTCGAGGTCTCCACCACCGTGGCCACGCTCGGCCGGACGGCGGGCATCCGGGAGGCGGGGGCGGTGCCCTTGGTGGCCTTCACGCCCTCCTTCGTCACGACGAACTCCCCGGGTCCCTTGAGCGAGTACTCCTCGCCGGTCACGACGAACATCACGGCCACGGTCGCGCCGGCGCCCAGCGCCAGCTTGGTGCCAGGCAACAGCTCGGCCAGGAATGGCGGGCGGCCACCGCCGTTCATCGCGACCTCGCCCTTGAAGTCCGAGACGAATGCGATGGGGTCGGCCGCGCGCGCCACGAAGGCGATCGCGAGGAGCAGTCCGGCGACCAGCAGGCGCGCGGGATTTGCCATGGTGGGAAGCCTTCGTTCGAGAGAGGTCATTTGGCCAGGCTGGAGAGTTCGGGAAGGTCCGTTCGTTCCTGCGCGAGCCTGGCCCACGCGTCCTGCGCCTCCTGGGTGGCGCCCAGCTCCTGCAGGAAGAGGGCGTACATGAGGCGATCGGAAAACTCCGCCTTGTCGGCGGGCCGGCGCTTCTGCGCGTCCTGGATGGCCGCGGCGGGAAGGGTCCGGAAGCGCGCCGAGCCGATCTCCTCGCCGGCCACGCTGACGCTCCAGGCGTATTCGGTGTCGGGCTGGAGCTTCGCGGCGAAACGATGGCTCGCCCCCGTCACCTTCGCCCGGCCGATGGGCTTCGCCTCCTTGCCGGCGACGGCGAGCGTCACCTCGGCGGCGTCCTTGCCCTCGGGCGGGGTCCAGCGCAGCGTGGGCTGCAGCTGCGTCACCGCGCCCTGGGTCGGGAAGTCGAGCTTCGCCTTCGCCGCCTTGGGCGGCGCGATGGAGCGCATGCGGATGCTGGCCGACGAGGTCTGCGCGACCTTCACCAGGACCTGGTTGCTCGCGCGCCAGGCGGTCTCGCGGGCCGCCGGGGGCATCCCGCTCGCCGCCCCGATGTCGCGCTCGCCGACCGTGTAGTCGCCCGGGCCCCGGAGAACGTATTCCTTGCCCGACTGGATGAACATCACGGAGAGCTGCGAGTCCTTGCCGACCGCGATCTTCTGGCCCTTGCCGAGCTCGCTCATGAGAAGCGGCCGGGAAGCCCCGTCCACGGACACCTCGCCCTTGAGGTCGGTGATGAAGGCGATGCCGCCGGCGGCCTGTGCCGAGATCGCCAGGAATGCCGCCACGGCCCCGGCGAGTGCGCGAATCAGTGTTTTCATTGTCGGACCTCCGTCATGTCGCCACCGGCGCCGGCCTCGCCGTCCGGATTCCCCAGACGTTGACCGGGCTGTGCCCCTTCACCTGGTGGGCGCCCAGGGGGTCGAACTGGAACCCCTCCCCGATGCGGCTCACCACGGCGTCGGTAATCACTATCTTACGCCCGAGTTCCTTCGTGAGCCCCTCCAGGCGGGCGGCGACGTTCACCGCGTCGCCGATGGCGGAATAGTTGTGCCGCTCGGAGGAGCCGATGTTGCCCACGGTGACCGTGCCGTAGTTGATGCCGATGCCGATGGTGAGCGTCGGCAGGCCCTCGGACTCGAACTCGAGGTTGAGCTCGTCGAGCTCGGACATCATGGCAAGGGCGCACCGGACGGCGTCGCGGCAGGGATCCGCGGACTTCCTCGGCGCCCCGAAGAGCACCATCATGCCGTCGCCGATGAACTTGTCCACCGTGCCCTCGTGGCGGTGGACCGCGTGCACCATGCGGTCGAAATAGCGCTGCAGCACGTTGGTCACCAACCCGGCCGACATGCGCTCGGAAAGAGTGGTGAAATCGCGGATGTCGCTGAAGAGGATGCACACGTCGGCGAGCTGGCTGCTCACGCCGGAGGCGAGGCTCCCGGCCAGCATCTCGTTCATCACGGCCGGGCTCACCTGGCCGGCGAAGGTCCTGCGCAGCCGCCCGCGCTCGACGGTGTTCTCGATGCCGTCGACGATGGCCCGCGTGACGAACCCTGCCCACAGCGTGAACGCGATGGAGGCGACGGGGACGAGGAGCTGGTGCTCGCGGATCGCGTAGAGCCCCGCTCCCGCGACGACCGCCGTGAGGGCGGCCACCACCGCGAGCGCCGTGGCCAGGCGGAAGTGGAAGAACACGAGGCCGCCGGCCAGCAGGCAGAGCGCCCACCGCAGCCTCTGGTCGAGCGGCTGCAGCAGCCCGCTGGCGAGGTGGCTTCGCAGTACCTGCAGGTGCGTCATCACGCCGGGCTGGCTCGAGCGCCCGAGCCCGTCGGACCGGTCGGGGTCGATGTCGATGAGCTGCACGGGAAGCGCCCAGCGGTCGGCGCGCTTGAGCACGTAGCCCACCAGCACCATCCTCCCTCCGAAGGTCTTCTCGAGGCGGGCGAGGTCCCCCTGCTCCTTCCACGCGATCACGTCCTGCATCGGGACGTACTCGACCTTCGAGCCGACGCTGTAGTCGATGTAGCCGGCGCCCACCGGCAGGCCGGCGGCCCGCAGCATCTGCCCGGCGAGCGTCTTCACGGGCTGCGTCTTGCCCAGCTCCGCCTCGCTGAACCGGCGGCTCACCGAGTCCGGGTCCTGGAACTGCTGGTCGACGCCGAGGCCGTCCTCCCCGATGACGCGCAGGAAGGTCGGGTGCATCCGCGCCGCGTACCCCTCGCGGTCCACGGTGAGGGCGAAGACGACCTTCGTCCTCTGGCGGGCATCGCGGATCGCGCGGAAGAGCGCGAGGTCGTAGCCGGGGACGATGTTGTCGTAGGAGCGCGCCGGCGGGACGACGTCGATGCCGACGGCCCGGGGCTTCGCCTCCCCGAGGGCGCCGAGGAGGCGGGCCAGGTGCATGTGCCAGAGCGCGATGGGCTCGGTGAAGATCTCCTCGCTGCGCTCGTCGATGCCGACGAGGACGACATCGTCCGCGAGGGGGCGCGGCCAGCGCTCGCGCAGCACGTGCATCTGGGTGTCGAAGGCGGCGCGCTCGAGGCGCGCGAGCAGCGAGTCGTCCTTTCCCGGCACCACGCTCGCGAGCAGGAACAGGAGCGCCACGAGGGCATAGAGCACGATGCTGCGCGAGCGCGGCTGGCTCCACAGGCGCAGGGCGAGCGCCCTCGGTGCGGAGGGCCGGGACGCGTGTCCGGCTGGGGGTGCGCTGGATGCCGCCATCGGGGGCGATCGGATCTCGGGGCTTTACGGGAGCGTATCGCCCGCCGGCCCGCCCGCGCAAGGCGGTGGCGCAAAAGCAAAAGCCCGACCTTGTGGGGTCGGGCTTTTGGGGGTAAGGCCCTGGCGATGACCTACTTTCTCACGGGCAATCCGCAATATCATCGGCGCGGCGTCGTTTCACGGTCCTGTTCGGGATGGGAAGGGGTGGGGCCAACGCGCTATGGTCGCCAGGAATTCKGTRTCGTGGWYRCGGYGCTTCGCAACCACGGTCGTGCTCGCCTTKSGGGGCRYSCACGCGCTKGTTCGGGGAATCGATGAAGGTKGGGTTTKGCAYTGCCTCGGCGCCCGCTTTCAKGGGGCRCGCACAGGCGTTCKWTKCAGAGTTATAGAGTCAAGCCGCACGGGCAATTAGTACCGGTTAGCTCAAGGCGTTACCGCCCTTGCACACCCGGCCTATCAACGTCCTGGTCTCGGACGACCCTTCAGGGGGGTYGARCCCCCGGGAGATCTCATCTTCAGGCAAGTTTCCCGCTTAGATGCTTTCAGCGGTTATCTCTTCCGCATTTAGCTACCCGGCAATGCGACTGGCGTCACAACCGGTACACCAGGGATGCGTCCACTCCGGTCCTCTC
>PQAI01000200.1 GCA_003105245.1 Betaproteobacteria bacterium
CCGAAGGCGCCGTGGGAGACGAGCAGGATTCCGATCATCCCGCAATTCTAGGCTACCGCGGCCTCGTTGGGAGACGCGAGGCGGGAGGCGGGAAACGCGCAGGAGAAGGTGCTGCCCTTGCCCGGCTCGCTCCGGATCTCCAGGCGCGCCTGGTGGCGCTGCAGGACGTGCTTCACGATCGCGAGCCCCAGGCCCGTGCCGCCGGAGGAGCGCGAGCGGCCGCGGTCGACGCGGTAGAAGCGCTCGGTGAGCCGGGGAACGTGCTCGGGTGCGATGCCCTCGCCGTCGTCGCGCACGCGCAGCCAGGCCTCGTCCGCCTCCCGCTCCCAGGTGACGAGGATGTCGCCGCCGGCGGGCGTGTAGCGGATGGCGTTGGTGACGAGGTTCGTGAGGACGCTCCTCAGCTCCTCGCGGCTCGCGACGAGCCAGAGCGGCTCGGCGCGAAGCTCGATGCGGTGCCGGCCCTCGTCGATGCCCTCGGCCTCCGCGACCACGGCGCGCGYGAGCGCCGCCACGTCCACGGGCTCCTCCTTGAGCGGGTAGCGCGAGTCCTCCAGGCGCGCGAGCGTGAGAAGGTCCTCCACGAGGCGCTGCATGCGCTCGGCCTGGGAGCCCATCAATTCGAGGCTCCGGCGGCGCAGCTTCKCGTCGTCCTCRCYGGCGTCGGCGAGCGTCTCGATGAACCCGCGCAGCACGGTGAGCGGCGTGCGCAGCTCGTGCGAGACGTTGGCCACGAAGTCGCGGCGCACGGCCTCGAGGCGCTCCCAGCGCGTCACGTCGCGCGAGAGCAGCAGCTTCTCGTGCTGCCCGTACGGGACGAGCTGCACGGAGAGCACGCGGTCGGCCTCCGTGGGGCCGCGCAGCAGCAGCGGCTCGCCGAAGCGCTGCGCCTCGAGGTAGGCCACGAAGGCGGGGTTGCGGATGAGGTTGGTGACGGCCCGGCCGCGGTCGCGCTTGAAGGTGAGGCCGAAGTGCCCCTCGGCGGAGGGGTTCATCCACTCGATGCGGTCGTCGGCGTCGAGGACCAGCACGCCGTCGGGCATCGCCTCCCCTGCCTGGCGGAAGCGCCACAGGGCGTGGGAGTAGCTCGCGCGGCTGGCGGCCTGCTCGCGAAGCCACCGGTGCAGGCGCGCGTAGATCTCGCCCCAGGCGCCCTCGTCGTCGGGCATCTCGTCGATCGACGGATCCGCGAGCCACTTCGCCAGCCGCGCGCGCGCGCGCAGGCCGATGGCCACGGCCGCCACGAGGAAGACGAACAGGAAGACCGCCGCGAACGCCGGGCCGGCGACGAACCCGGTGAGCAAGGCGCCCGCCGCCGCGATGGCAGCGATGGAGGCGAGGCGGCCGATCCAGTCGGGCATGGGGCAATTATGCCCGCGAGAACCGGTAGCCGCTGCCTCGGATGGTGTGGATGAAGGCCTCGTGGCCGCTGGGGGAGAGGGCCGCGCGCAGGCGCCGGATGTGCACGTCCACCGTGCGCTCCTCGATGAACACGTGGTCGCCCCACACCTGGTCGAGGAGCTGCGTGCGCGAGTAGACGCGCTCCGTGTGGGTCATGAAGAAGTGCAGCAGCCGGAACTCGGTGGGGCCCATCGCGAGTTCCTTGCCCTTGCCGGTTACGCGGTGCGCCGCGGGGTCGAGCCGCAGGCCGTGGTACTCGACCGCGTCGTCGGTGATCTCGGGGGCGCGGCGGCGAAGCACCGCCTTGATGCGCGCCTGCAGCTCCTTCACCGAGAAGGGCTTGGTGATGTAGTCGTCCGCGCCCGTCTCGAGACCGCGCAGCTTGTCCTCCTCGTCGCCGCGCGCCGTGAGCATGATGATGGGAAGCCGCTTCGTGCGCGCGTCGCCGCGCAGCCGGCGCGCGAGCTCCAGCCCGCTCTGCCCAGGGAGCATCCAGTCCAGCAGCACCAGGTCCGGCAGCTCCTCCTGGATGCGCTCCAGGGCCTGCTCGGCGCTGTCGGCCAGCACGGGAAGCTGCCCCGCCTGCTCGAGGTTCAGGGCGATGAGCTCCTGGATGGCGGGTTCGTCTTCGACGACGAGGATTCGCGGCTGCATGGCGGACGTGACGGAATCGTTGCAGCCATGTTACGGGCCGCCCGTGACAGGAAGGTTACAGGGTCGTTGCCTTCCCCCGGGGACCGCTCGACCCTAGACGCGGCGGATCACGAGTGTGGCGTTGGTGCCGCCGAAGCCGAAGGAGTTCGACATCACGGTGTCGAGCCGGGCGTCGCGCGTCTGCGTGACGAGCGGCAGGTCTCCCACCGCCGGGTCCGGCGTCACCACGTTCGCGGAGCCCGCGATGAACCCGCCCGCCATCATCAGCAGGCAGTAGATCGCCTCCTGGACGCCGGCCGCGCCCAGCGAATGGCCGGAGAGCGACTTGGTCGAGGAGAAGGGCGGCGCCTTCACGCCCAGGGCGGCGAAGGTCTCGCGGATGGCGCCCAGCTCGGCCACGTCYCCCACCGGCGTSGASGTGCCGTGGGTGTTGAGGTAGTCCACSGGCSCSTTCRCSGTCTCGAGCGCCATGCGCATGCAMCGMACCGCGCCCTCYCCGGASGGGGCGACCATGTCGTAGCCGTCGGAGGTCGCGCCGTAGCCGGCGACTTCCCCGTAGATGTGGGCGCCGCGCTTGCGGGCGTGCTCGAGCTCCTCCAGGACGACCATGCCGCCGCCGCCGGCGATCACGAAGCCGTCGCGGTCCGCGTCGTAGGCGCGCGAGGCCTTGGCCGGCTCGTCGTTGCGGCGCGACGACAGTGCGCCCATGGCGTCGAAGAGGCACGAAAGCGACCAATGCAGCTCCTCGCCGCCGCCSGCGAACATCACGTCCTGCTTGCCCAGGGCGATCTTCTCGGCGCTCTCGCCGATGCAGTGCGCGCTCGTGGCGCAGGCCGAGCCGATGGAGAAGTTGAGGCCCTTGATCTCGAAGGGCGTCGCCAGGCACGCGGAGGTCGTGCTGGTCATCGTGCGCGGCACCATGTACGGCCCGATGCGCTTGACGCCCTTGCTGCGCGCGATGTCCGCGGCCTCCACCTGGTTCTCGGGGGAGCCGCCGCCGGAACCGGTGATGAGGCCGGTGCGCGGGTTCGACACCATGTCGGGTTCCAGCCCCGAGTCCGCGATGGCGTCCTTCATCGCGACATAGGCGTAGGCCGCYGCCGGGCCCATGAAGCGCCGCAGCTTSCGGTCGATSGCCGCTTCGAGGTCGACGACGGGGGCRCCGGCGACCTGGCTTCGGAAGCCCATCGCCGCGTATTCGGGCTGGTGCGTGATCCCCGAGCGCATCTCGCGCAGCGATTCGCTCACGATCTTCTTGGTGTTGCCGAGGCAGGAGACGATGCCCAGGCCGGTGATGACGACGCGTCGCAGCATCAGAAGTTGTCCGTGGAGGTGAAGAGGCCGACCTTGAGGTCGGTGGCGGTGTAGATCTCGCGGCCGTCGACGAGCATGCGGCCGTCGGCGATGCCGAGCACGAGCTTGCGCTCGATGAGGCGCTTGACCGCGAGCTCGTAGGTCACGAGCTTCGCGCCCGGGAGCACCTGGCCGGTGAACTTGACCTCGCCCACGCCCAGCGCCCGGCCGCGCCCGAGGTTCCCGCGCCATCCGAGGAAGAAGCCGACCAGCTGCCACAGCGCGTCGAGCCCGAGGCAGCCCGGCATCACGGGGTCGGTCTCGAAGTGGCAGCCGAAGAACCACAGGTCCGGCTTCACGTCGAACTCGGCCACGATCTCGCCCTTGCCGTGCGCGCCGCCCTCCCCGGCGATGCGGGTGATGCGGTCGAACATGAGCATCGGCGGCAGCGGCAGCCGCGCGTTTCCCGGCCCGAACAGGCGGCCGTGGCCGCAATCGATCAGCTCTTCGCGGCTGTAGGCGTCTTTCGGATTCAAATCGGAATTCCCGTGGGTTTTGCAGGGGGATAGGATACCCCGGCCGGAGGCGGCCGGGATCGGTTCCGGCAGGGGCCGGGGGTCGGGAATATGGGAAAATGACGGCCTGGAATCCCGAGCCCTTCCCCATGGACCGAAATACCCCCCGCCCCACCGAGATCAAGCTGCACCAGAAGTCGCGCATCCTCGAGATCGCCTTCGACGACGGAAGCCGTTTCAGCCTGCCCTGCGAGTACCTGCGCGTCTTCTCCCCATCGGCGGAAGTCCGCGGCCACGGCCCGGGACAGGAGGTGCTCCAGGTCGGCAAGCGCGACGTGGAGATCAAGGAGATCGAGCCGGTGGGCAACTACGCGGTGAAGCT
>PQAI01000201.1 GCA_003105245.1 Betaproteobacteria bacterium
AGGCCCTTGGCCTCGGCTTCCTCGCGGCTTCGCCCCAGCACCTTCACCTGCGCCAGCGTGAGGTTCGCGGTGATGCTCATGTGCGGGAAGAGCTCGAAGTTCTGGAACACCATGCCGATGTGGGCGCGCAGCTTCGGCAGGTTCGTGCGGGGATCGCCCACGGAGACGCCGTTCACGAAGATCTCGCCCTTCTGGAAGGGCTCGAGGCCGTTGACCGCCTTGATGAGCGTGGACTTGCCCGACCCCGAGGGGCCGCAGACCACCACGACCTCGCCCTTGGCCACGCGCGTCGTGCAGTCCTTCAGCACCTGGAAGGTCCCGTACCACTTGCTCACGGCTCGCAGGTCGATCATGGGACGGGACGGCTCGGGGCTGCTCATGGGGAGTGCGGCTCCTATCGGGAAACGGCCAGGCGCGCCTGGAGGCGCTTGACGGCCCAGGAGGCCGCGAAGCAGACGAGGAAGAAGACGACGGCCACGAAGAGGTAGAGCTCCACGATGCGGCCCGTGAGCTGCCCGGCCTTGGAGGCCGCCCCGAGGAAGTCCTTGAGCGCCACCACGTAGACGAGGGAGGTGTCCTGGAAGAGGATCACGGCCTGGGTGAGCATCACGGGCAGCATGTTGCGGAAGGCCTGCGGCAGCACGATGTGGACCATCGACTGGCGGTAGTTCATCCCCAGGGCGTAGGCCGCCGAAGGCTGGCCGCGCGGGATCGACTGGATGCCGGCGCGGATGATCTCGGAGTAGTAGGCCGACTCGACCATGATGAAGGCGACCACGGCCGAGGTGAACGGCCCCACCGCCTCGCCCTGCTGCCCCGTGAACTTGGAGACGATCATCGGGGTGAGGAAGTAGAACCAGAAGATCGCCATGATGAAGGGGATGGCGCGGATGAGGTTCACGAACCCCGCCGCGGGCACCGAAAGCGCCTTCCAGCGCGCCAGGCGCGCCAGGGCGAGGAGGGTGCCGAAGAAGATGCCGCCGGCGAGCGCGATGGCGAAGAGCTGGAGCGAGGTGAGCATGCCGTCCCACAGCGCCTCGCGGTACTTCCAGACGACGCTCCAGTCCATCTCACCCATGGGCCGCCCCGGCTCGTTCCCCGGCCACGCTAGTGCCCCCCGCCCTGCGAGATGTAGCCCGGCACCGCGACGCGCTTCTCCAGCGCGCGCATGGCGAGGATCACCGTCATCGTGATCGCGATGTAGATGAGCGTGGCGGCGGTGAAGGCCTCGAAGGTCTTGAACGTGTACTCCGAGATCTGGCGGCTCTGCGCGGTGAGCTCGAGCACGCCGATGGTGAGCGCGGTCGAGGAGTTCTTGAAGATGGTGAGGAACTCCGAGGTCATCGGCGGGATGATGATCCGGTAGGCCATGGGCAGGGTCACGTGCCGGTACACCTGCGGCAGCGTGAGGCCCATGGCCAGTCCCGCGCTCGTCTGCCCCCGCGGCAGCGACTGGATGCCCGAGCGCACCTGTTCGGCCACGCGCGAGGCGGTGTACAGGCCCAGGCACAGCACCGCGGCGGTGAACTCCCAGAGGCTGAACTGCGCCGCGAAGGGCAGGGTGAGGAGGTTGGGCATGTCCTGCTTGAGCCAGTCGCCCCAGTCCTTCGGGATCACCTCCGGCATCACGAAGTACCACAGGAACATCTGCACGAGGAGCGGGATGTTGCGGAAGAGCTCCACGTAGGCCGTGGCCGCCAGGCGCGCGGCCGCGAGCGGCACGGTTCGCGCCACGCCCACCACCGAGCCCACGGCGAAGGCGATGACCCAGGCGCAGGCGGAGACCGCGAGCGTCCAGAAGAGCCCCGAGGCGAGCCAGCCGAGGTAGGTCATGCCCCCGGAGGGGGCCTGCTCGAGGAGGACCTTCCAGTCCATTGCGTTCGCGCCGGAAACGAAAAGGGGGCGGTGGCCCGCCCCCCGGAGGTCCCTGCGGCTATTCCGGCAGGGCCTGGAGCTGGATCGCGGCCTTGAGCAGCGGGCTCATCGGCACGCCCATCACCTCGCCCGACGGCAGCTTCTCGAGGAACCACTTGTTGTAGATCTTGGCCAGGTCGCCGCTCGCCATGAGGCGCCCGATGGCGCGGCGGATCACGACGCCGAAGTCCTCGTCGCCCTTGCGGTACATCATCCCGTACGGGTCGTAGGAGAGGTAATCGCCGACGACCTCGTAGTCCTTCGGGCTCTTCGCCTTGGCGATGAGGCCGTAGAGCAGGATGTCGTCCATGGAGAAGGCGACGGCGCGGCCCGACTCCACCGTGAGGAAGGACTCGCCGTGGTCCTTGGCGTTGAGGAACTTGATGTTGAGGTTGTCCTTGTCGGAGAGCGCCTTGATGATGCGCTCGTTGGTCGTGCCCTGGGTGACGACGACCGTCTTGTTGCGCAGGTCCTTGTAGGTCTTGATCTTCGCGGACTTCTTCACCAGGAGCTTCGTGCCGGTGATGAAGGTGATGGGCGCGAAGCCCACCTGCTTCTGGCGCGTGAGCGTGTTGGTGGTCGATCCGCACTCCAGGTCGATGGTGCCGTTGGCCATGAGCGGGATGCGCGTCTGCGGGGTGACCGGGTTGTACTTGACGGCGAGCTGCGCGATTCCCAGCTCCTTCTTCACCTCCTCCACGACCGCGGCGCAGATGTCCATCGAGTAGCCGATGGGCTGCTGCTTGTCGTCGAGGTAGGAGAAGGGGATCGAGGTCTCGCGGTGCCCGATGGTGATCGTGCCGGAGTCCTTGATCTTCTTGAGCGTCCCCGTGAGCTCCTGCGCGGTGGCCGGGGCCGAGGCGATGACGGCGAGTGCCGCCACGGCGGCGAGGGTCTTGCGGATCATGGTGGTACCTCCTGGAGGGTCGTCGGTGCCCGCAAGCCGGACGGCCTGGCGAGACGAGCGGCAAGGATACTTCCCCGGCTCGCGCGGTGGCAAACCGCCTCAGCGGGCGAGCGAGAAGTCGACCAGCGCCTCGGCGAGCGCGCGGCTCGCGTCGAGGACGGGGACGGCGGTGGCCGCCCCCTCGGCCGCGAGGGGAAGCTCCGTGCAGGCGAGGAGCACCGCGTCGGCGCCGCGGGCGGCGAGCGCGCGCACGGCCGCCTCCAGGGGAGCCCGTGCGCCGGCGGCATCCCCCGCCTTCACCCGCGCGATGGCCGCGTCGACGAGGTCGCGCTGCTCCGCCTCCGTCGGCGCGAGCCATTCGAAGCCGCGGCGCGCGAGGCGATCGCCGTAGAAGGCCGCGGCGAGCGTCCCGCGCGTGGCGAGCAGCCCCACGCGCAGGGGCGGCACGGGACGACTCGCCAGGGCCTCCACGGCGGCGTCGGCGATGTGCACGAGCGGGATGCGCACCGAGGCGGCGAGCTCCGCCGCCCAGAAGTGCGCGGTGTTGCAGGCCACGGCGAAGGCCTCGCATCCGGCGGCCTCGAGCGCCCGCGCGCCCTCGACCATGGCCGGCAGGGGGGAAGGGCCCGCGCCCAGGACGGCGGCGACCCGGTCGGGCACCTGCGGCACGTTCCACACCACCACCGGCAGGTGCTCGCGGTCCGCGCCGGCCGGCGTGGCCGCCAGGATCTTCGCCTGCAGGTCGATGGCGGCCGCGGGCCCCATCCCGCCCAGGATCCCGATGCGGCGGGGAGCGATTTTCTCGTCGGACATTGCGCCATCGTAAACAAGGCGGGGCGTCTTGGGCCAAAATGTCGCCTCCCGGACGCGCGCCGGCGCGCCCCCACGAGGGGCGCTCCCGGGCAACGTCCCCGCCACGAAAACAACGAGGTTTCCATGCCCGCGTCGGAGCTGCAGAACAAGCAAGCCCTCCTCGAATCCGTCCTTCGCCTCGCCGGACAGCGCCTCCAGGGCGCCGCCGCCGCCCAGGCCCGCGAGTTCCTCACCCTCTACTATGACCAGGTCGACGCCGAGGACCTCGAGGCGCGCGCGCCGGAGGACCTCTACGGCGCCGGCATGGCGCACCTCGCCTTCGCGCGCCGCTTCGCCACCGGCAGCCCCAAGCTGCGCGTCTACAACCCGCGCGTGGACGAGCACGGCTGGGCCAGCCCGCACACGGTGATCGAGATCGTGAACGACGACATGCCGTTCCTCGTCGACTCCGTCACCATGGAGCTGAACCGGCAGGGCCACACGCTGCACCTGCTCGTGCACCCGCTCGCCAAGACCGTGCGCGACCGCGAGGGCGAGCTCGCCTCCTTCGCGCCGGCCGGCCGCGACGGCGCGCGCGAGTCGCTCATCCACGTGGAGGTCGACCGCGAGAGCGACCCGGCCCGGCTGCAGGCGCTGGCGCAGGGGCTCACCGCGGTGCTCGCCGACGTTCGCGCGGCCGTGGAGGACTGGAAGCCGATGCGCGAGGCGATGCAGGCGATCGTGGGCGAGATCGCGAAGCCGCCGCGCGGCCTTGACGCGGCCGACGCCGAGGAGACGCGCGCCTTCCTCGCCTGGGCGCTCGACGAGAACTTCACCTTCATCGGCTACCGCGAGTACGAGCTCGTCGCCGAGGGCGGCGAGGACCACCTCCGGATCGTGCCGCGTTCGGGCCTGGGGGTGCTGCGCGAGCCGCGCCTGGGCGGGGAATCGCAGAGCTTCCGCGAGCTCCCGGCCGCCATCCGGGCGCTCGCGCGCGAGCCGCGCCTGCTGGTCCTCACCAAGGCCAACTCGCGCTCCACCGTGCACCGCCCGGGCTACCTCGACTACGTGGGCGTGAAGAAGTTCGACGCCGCGGGCCGCGTGACCGGCGAGCGGCGCTTCGTGGGCCTGTACACCAGCGCCGCCTACCACGCCGACCCCTCCGACATCCCGCTGCTGCGGCGAAAGGTGGCGCGAGTCCTCGACCGCGCGGGCTTCCCGGCGGCGAGCCACGGCTACAAGAACCTGCGGGCGCTGCTGCACGCCTATCCGCGAGACGAGCTCTTCCAGGTGGACGAGGCGACGCTCTTCGAGGTGGCCACGGGCGTGCTGCGCCTGGGCGACCGGCGGCGCACGAGGCTCTTCCTGCGCCGCGACCTCTACGGGCGCTTCTTCTCCTGCCTCATCTACCTGCCGCGCGAGAACTTCAACACCGACGTGCGCCGCCGCATCGAGCAGATCCTCAAGCGCCGGCTCTCCGGCACGAGCACCGAATACACGGTGCAGCTCACCGACGCCGTGCTCGCGCGCATCCACATGCTGGTGCGCACGCACCCGAAGGACGAGCCGGCGGCCGACGTCGCGGCCATAGAGGCGGAGATCGTCCAGGCCACGCGCCGCTGGGAGGAGGACCTGAAACTCGCGCTGGCCGAGGTCCACGGCGAGGAGCGCGCCAACCCGCTGCTGCGGCGCTACGCCGCGGCCTTCCCGGTGGCCTACCGCGACACGGTGCCGGCGCGCACGGCGGTGCGCGACATCGGGGTGATCGAGTCGCTCGCCGAGTCGAATCCCTTCGCCGTGAGCCTGTACCGGCCCGTGGAGGCGGACGCGCGCACGCTGCGCCTTCGCGTCTACCGCCTGGGCGAGAAGGTGCCGCTGTCGGCGAGCCTGCCCATCCTCGAGAACATGGGGTTGGAGGCGCTCGACGAGGACGGCTGGCAGGTCGAGCGCGAGGGCGTGCCCCCCGTGTTCATCCACGACTTCGGCCTGAGGAGCGCGCGCGAGATCGAGCGCGTCGAGGCCGTGAAGGGCATCACCGAGGAGGCGCTCGTCCGGGTGGCGCGCGGGGCCATCGAGAACGACGCCTTCAACCGCCTGACGCCGGCGGCGGCCATCGCCCCCGACGACGTGGTGGTGCTGCGCGCCTACGCGCGCTACCTGCGCCAGGCGGGCTTCACCTTCAGCCAGTCCTACATCGCGCAGACGCTGGCGGCGCACCCGGCCATCGTGGCGAAGCTCGTGGCGATCTTCCACGCGCGCTTCGACCCCGCGGCGCCCGGCGACCGCGAGGCCGCGCAGCAGGGCCTGCACGAGGAGGTGAAGGCGGCCCTGAACGCGGTGGCGAACCTCGACGAGGACCGCATCCTGCGCCGCTTCCTCTACGTGATCCGCGCCACGATCCGCACCAACCACTGGGTGCGCGGCGCGGACGGAGGGCGCAAGCACTACCTCGCCCTGAAGCTCGAGAGCGCGAAGGTGCCGGAGCTGCCCGAGCCCAGGCCGCTCTTCGAGATCTTCGTCTACTCGCCGCGCTTCGAGGCCATCCACCTGCGCGGCGGCAAGGTGGCCCGCGGGGGGCTGCGCTGGTCCGACCGCCCCGAGGACTTCCGCACCGAGATCCTGGGTCTCATGAAGGCCCAGATGGTGAAGAACGCGGTGATCGTGCCGGTGGGTTCCAAGGGCGGGTTCGTGCTCAAGGCCGCCCCGCCGGCCTCCGACCGCGAGGCCTACCTGAAGGAAGGCGTGGCCTGCTACCAGGACTTTCTCAGAGGGCTGCTGGACCTCACCGACAACCTGAAGGGCGGCAAGGTCGTTCCCCCGAGGGACGTGGTTCGCCACGACGCGGACGATCCCTACCTGGTGGTGGCCGCGGACAAGGGAACGGCGGCCTTCTCGGACTACGCCAACGCGGTGAGCGCCGAGTACGGCCACTGGCTCGCCGACGCCTTCGCGTCCGGCGGCAGCGCCGGCTACGACCACAAGAAGATGGGCATCACGGCCCGCGGCGCGTGGGAAAGCGTGAAGCGCCATTTCCGCGAGATGGGCGTGGACACGCAGTCGCAGGACTTCACCGTCGCCGGCGTCGGCGACATGTCCGGCGACGTCTTCGGAAACGGCATGCTCCTGTCGCGCCACATCAAGCTGGTGGCCGCCTTCGACCACCGCCACGTCTTCCTCGACCCGGATCCGGACCCGGAGAAGAGCTTCCGCGAGCGCGAGCGCATGTTCGCGCTGCCACGCTCGTCCTGGGAGGACTACGACAAGTCGCTCCTGTCCAGGGGCGGCGGCGTCTTCGCGCGCTCGCTCAAGTCGATCCCGCTCTCCCCAGAGGCGCGCAAGGCGCTGGGCGTGACCGACGAGGCGCTCACGCCGGCCGAGCTCATGAAGGCGATCCTCAAGGCGCCGGTGGACCTGCTCTACAACGGCGGCATCGGCACCTACGTGAAGGCCGCGAGCCAGACGCACGCCGACGTGGGCGACCGCGCCAACGACGCCATCCGCGTGAACGGCGCGGAACTGCGCTGCAAGGTGGTGGGGGAGGGCGGCAACCTCGGCTTCACCCAGCTCGGGCGCGTGGAGTTCGCGCGCGCCGGCGGGCGCATCTGCACCGACGCCATCGACAACTCCGCCGGCGTGGACTGCTCGGACCACGAGGTGAACATCAAGATCCTGCTCGGGCTCGTGGAGGCCGACGGCGAGCTCACGCGCAAGCAGAGGAACGAGCTGCTGGCCAGCATGACGGAGGAGGTCGGGCACCTCGTGCTCGCCGACAACTACTTCCAGACGCAGTCGCTGTCGGTCTCCGGCGTGCGCGGCGAGAAGCTCCTCGACGCCCAGGCCTCCCTCATCCGGGCCCTCGAGAAGGCCGGGCGCCTGAACCGCGCCGTGGAGTTCCTGCCCTCGGACGACGAGATCGCGGAGCGGCGCGCCTCCCGCGAGGGGCTCACCGCGCCCGAGGGCGCGGTGCTGCTCGCCTACTCGAAGATGGTCCTCTTCGACGACCTCGTGAAGGGCGGGCTCATCGACGACCCCTACGTCGCCCGGGCGCTGGTGGGCTACTTCCCCGCCGCGCTCGCGAAGCGCTACGCCGCCGTCATGCCGCGCCACCCGCTGCGGCGCGAGATCGTCGCGACGGTGGTGGCCAACGCGATGATCAACCGCACCGGCTCGGTCTTCGTGCAGCGCATGCAGGAGGAGACGGGCGCCACGCCGGAGGAAGTCACGCGCGCCTTCATCCTGGTGCGCGACATCTACGGCTTCGAGGCGCTGTGGGCCGCGATCGACGCCCTGGACAACCGCGTGCCTTCCGCGGTGCAGGCCGAGATGCTCGTCGAGGCCGGCCGCCTGGTGCTTCGCGCCGTCCTGTGGTTCCTGCGCCGGCGGGGCGAGAAGCTGCCCATCGCGGAGGTGCTGGCGATCTTCCAGCCCGGGCTCGAGGCGTTCCGCCGCCAGCTTCCCGCGATGCTCTCCGCCGCCGACCGCGCGACCTTCGAGGCCACGGCCTCGCGGCTCGAGTCGAAGGGCGTGCCCGCGCCGCTCGCCCGCGACATGGCGGGGCTGGACGCCCTCTACGCCGTGCTCGACGCGACCGAGGTCGCGCGCGAGACGGGCTGCGCCCTGGAGACGGTGGCGAAGCTCTACTTCGCGCTCGCCGGCGACCTCGAGCTGCGCTGGTTCGGCGAGAAGATCACGGCGCTTCCCACGGACACACCTTGGCAGGCCCTGGCGAGGAACGCGCTGCGCGACGACCTCGCGAGCCAGCAACGCGCGCTCACCACCGCGGTCGCGCGGCTCTCCCCGGATGCCGGCGACCCGGCCGCCATGATCGCGGCGTGGAAGGAGCGCCACGCGCAGCCGGTCGCCCGGCTTTCGGCGATGCGCGAGGAGCTCAAGCGCGCCGGCGCGCTGGACCTCGCGGTCCTCTCCGTCCTGCTGCGGGAGCTGCGCGGTCTTGCCTGAGGCGCAGGAGGCCGATCCGCGCCGCTGGGGGGTCGTCGCCGCCCTCGGCGTCACGCAGGTCGTCTCCTGGGGGAGCGTCTACTACGCCTTCGCCGTGGTGATGGATGCCGCGGGACGCGAGCTCGGCGCCTCCCCGCCGGCGGTCGTGGGCGCGTACTCGGCGGCGCTTCTCGTCTCGGGGCTCGCTGCCGCCCCCGTGGGCAGGCACATCGACCGCCACGGCGCGCGGCTCGCGATGACGGCGGGCTCGGTGGGCGCGGCGCTCTTCCTCGCCGCCTTTTCCCAGGTGACCTCGGTCTGGGCGCTCTATGGCGCGTGGATCGCGCTCGGCGCGGTGATGGGCCTGGTGCTCTACGAGCCCGCGTTCGCGGCGCTCGCCCTCGTCTTCCGCGCCGACCTGCGCAAGGCCATCACTGTGCTCACGCTCGCCGGCGGCTTCGCGAGCACCGTCTTCTGGCCGCTCACGCAGTGGCTCGCGACCTCGCTGGGCTGGCGCGAGGCGGTGCTGGTGCTCGCCGCCGTCAACCTCGCCTTGTGCGTGCCGCTGCACGCGCTCTTCCTGCCGGCGAGCGGCCGGCCGCCCGGCGCCCCGGCGGGAGCCGCGGACGACCCCGCGGGACGCGCGCGGCTGCTCGCCGACCGCCACTTCCGCTGGCTGGCGGCCGCCTTCACGCTCAACATGCTCGCCTTCTCCGCCATGGGGCTGCACCTGCTCGCGATGCTGCAGGAGCAGGGGTTCTCCCCCGCGAAGGCCGCGTGGCTCGCGGCCCTCGTGGGCCCGATGCAGGTGGCCGGACGCATCGCGGAGTTCGCCTTCGCGCAACGGCTGAGCGCCTCGCGCGTGGGCGAGTTGGCGCTCTTCGCGCTTCCGGTTTCGATCCTGATGCTCGCCTTCGCCTCGGGATCCGACGGGGCGATCGTCGCCTTCGCGGTTCTCTACGGCGCGAGCAACGGCGTCATGACCATCGTGCGCGGCACGGTGCCGGCCGAGATCTGGGGAAGGGAGGGCTACGGCGGGCTCACGGGGCTCATGGCCACACCGGTGCTGCTCGCGCGGGCGGCCGGGCCGTTCTTCGCCGCCGGCGTGCTTTCGGTGGCCGGTGGCTACCGGGCCGTGGCGCTTGCCCTGGCGGCGGTGAGCCTGGCGGCCTACCTCGCCTTCTTCCTCGCCGTGCGCGACCGGCGGCGCTGAGCGTTCAGCCTCCCGCGCGCTGGTAGCCCAGCAGGAAGCGCGAGACGAACGCCCGCGCGGCGGCTTCGTCGGCCGCCTCGACCTCGAGGGTGACGGCGAGTACGGGGATCGCCACCGGCCCGAAGGCGCGCGGCGCGCGCTCCCTCAAGCGGATGCGCCAGGCCGGGGAACCTGCGAGCGAGCCGATCTCGTCGCCTTCCACGCGGTAGGCGGCACCGCCCACCGCCACGGGCAGCAGGCGCAGGAACTCGGCGCGCGTGAGCGCCATCTCCATCTCAGCCACCGGCGATGGGCGGCCAGATCGCGAGGACGTCGCCCTCGCGCAGCTCCCGCGAGCCGCGCTCCTCCCGCGGCACGAAGAGGCCGTTCACGAGCACGAGGTGGGTGAGCTTCGGCGGCAGGTGGTAGGGCGCGACCACGGAATCGACGGTCGCGCCGTCGGCCACCTCCAGCCGCACGAGGTTCTCCCCTCGCGCTTCGGGGGGCAGGTAGTCGGCGAGCGTCGCGTAGAGCTTGAGGGTGATCCGCATCGCGCCGGATCAGGAGGCGGCCTGCGCGCGGGCGAGGTAGGCCTCCACGAGGCGCGTGGGATCGGCGAGCAGCCGCTCCTTCCATTCCCCCAGCGCGACGCGCCCCTGGATGAGGCCGCGGATCACGCCGACGTGCTCGGTGTGGCCGACGCTCGTGGCGCCGATCAGGCGGTCGCCCTTGAACTCCAGCCGCAGGTAGCGGAAGAGCTCCTCCTCGCGAAGCTCCACCCACGCGCCGCCCTGCGCGTGCGGCAGGCCGTGCCACTGGCCGAAGGAGGCCGAGACGAGCCCGAGCGTGTCGAGGACGTTCATCGCGAGCGCGCCCGGCGATACCGCCTCGCGCCCGGCCATGTTGAGGGCGGCGATGCGCGCCTGCTCGACCGCCGTGGGCTGGATCGCGTAGGCGATCTTGCGGTCGGTGTCGAACTCCGGGGCGCGCGAGACGTCCCCGGCCGCGAAGATCCCCTTCACGCTCGATTCCATGCGCTCGTCGACGAGCACGCCCCGGTCGCATTCGACGCCGCTGCCCTCGAGGAASGCGGTGTTGGGGGCCACACCCGTTGCGGAGATGACGAGGTCGGCCGGGAAGGACTGGCCGTCGGTGAGGCCGACCGAGAGCGCGCCGCCCGAGCCGCGGATCTCGGCGACGCGGGCGCCCGTCACGACGTGGATGCCCTGGCGCTCGCACCAGGCCTGGATGAGCTCGCTCGCCCGCGGCGGCATCA
The DNA here is from genome assembly GCA_003105245.1 of Betaproteobacteria bacterium. GTDB lineage: Bacteria > Pseudomonadota > Gammaproteobacteria > Burkholderiales > Usitatibacteraceae > FEB-7. The sequence continues at coordinate 11,020 of PQAI01000201.1, forward strand.
TGCGCGGCACCATCCGGTCGCCCATCTCCACCACGACGAGCTCGACGCCGCGCGCGGCCAGCGCCTCCAGGATGATGCAGCCGATGAAGCCCGCGCCCATCTGCACGACGCGGCTGCCCTTCTTCGCCCGCGCGGCGATGGCGCGCGCGTCCTCGAGCGTCCAGCAGGAATGCACGCCGGGCAGGTCGAGGCCGGGCACCGGCGGGCGGTTGGGCCTCGAGCCGGTGGCCACGAGCAGCCGGTCCCACGCGAGCGTCTCGCCCGAGGCGAGCCCCACCTGCTTCCCGGCCGTGTCGACGGAGACGGCACGGCCTTCCTTGAGGGTTATGCCCAGCCGCCCGAAATGCCCCGGGTCCTTGCGCAGCCACGTGCCCGGCTCCCCGATCTCGCCCATGAGGAGGTAGGGGATGGCCATGCGCGAGTAGGGCGGCCCGGGCTCGTCGCCCACCAGCGTCACTTCGTCGCGGGGAGCGGACTTGCGAAGCGTCTCGGCGGCAACGACCCCCGCGGGGCCGTTGCCGAGGATCACGTGCCTCATGGCTACTTGAGCGCGGCGGTGCCCAGGCGCTTGCGCGTCTCGGCGGTCGGGACGCCCTCCGCGTTCCAGCCGCGAAGCTGGTAGTACTCGGGCAGCATCTTGTCGAGGCCGTTGACCAGGCCCTTGGCGGGGCCGGTCTTCGCCGCCTCCTTCTTGAGGCGCGGCGGCAGGTCGTCGTCCTTCTTCGTGAGCCCGGCGGCGAGGTTGAACTCCTTCTCCAGGTTCCAGATGCGCTCGCCCACGAGGTTGAGGTTGTCGAGCGACCAGTCGCCCTCGCAGGCGGCCTGCAGCTGGGGCGCCACGTCCTGCAGCGTCCAGGCGAAGGAGGTGAAGAGGCAAAGCCCCGAGGAGTCGAAGACGGCGGTGGCGTCCTGGAACGCCTTCACCAGTCCCGCCTTGCCCTCGGTCACGTGCGGGTCGGTCTTCACGGGGATGCCCAGCACCTCGCTCGCGACGGTGTAGCCGCGCAGATGGCAGGCGCCGCGGTTGGAGGTGGCGTAGGCGAGCCCCATGCCCTGGATGCCGCGCGAGTCGTAGGCCGGGAATTCCTGCCCCTTCACCGTCATGGAGAGATCCGGGTGGCCGTACTTGGCCGTCAGGCGCTTCGAGCCCAGCGCGATCTCCTTGCCGAAGCCCTCGCCCTTGCCGACCTGGTCGGCGAAGAACGTCAGCGCCTGCGCGGAGCCGAAGGGCGCCTCGATGCCCAGCTGTTCCTTCTTGAGCACGCCCATCTCGTAGAGCTCCATCACCGCGCCCACGGTCGCGCCGAAGGAGATCGGGTCCCACCCGTCCTCGTTGGCGCGGAAGTTCGCGTAGGTGAGGGCCTCGAGGTCGTTCACGCCGTTGGCCGCGCCCAGCGCCCAGGCCGCCTCGTACTCGAGCCCGCCCGAGGCGCCCCAGTACTGCGGCTTGTTCACCACGGTGAAGTGCGACTCGTCGATCTTCGAGATGCGCCCGCAGGCGATGGTGCAGCCGAAGCAGGCCTGGTTGGTCACCAGGTTGGGCTTGCCGTCCGTCTTCCGGGGGGCATGCATCGCCTCGGCCGAGATGTCCTTCGCGCCGTCGAACTGCACGTCGCGGTGGTTGCGCGTGGGCAGGGCTCCCATCTCGTTGATCACGTTCATCAGCACCTGCGTGCCGAACTTGGGCAGCCCCTGGCCCGTGACGGCGTTGTCCGCGAGCACCTTCTTCGCGGCCGCGGTGGCCTTCATGAAGGCCGCGGGATCCTTCACGTTGCCCACGCCCTTGGTGCCGCGCACGGCGATGGCCTTGAGGTTCTTGGAGCCCAGCACGGTGCCGACGCCGGAGCGCCCGGCGGCACGGTGCAGGTCGTTCACCACCGCGGCATAGAGGCAGCCCGTCTCGCCGGCCGGGCCGATGCCCGAGACGCGCACCTGCGGATCCTGGAAGTGCTTCTTCAACCAGGCCTCGGTGTCCCAGGTGGACTTGCCCCAGAGCTCGGCCGCGTCCAGGAGCTCGGCGTGGTCGTTCTCGATGTGCAGGTACACGGGCCGGGCCGACTTGCCCTCGAGGATGATCATGTCCCAGCCGGCCATCTTGAGCTCGGCGCCGAAGTAGCCGCCGGAGTTGGAGCAGGCGATGGCGCCGGTGAGCGGGCCCTTGGTGATGACGGAATAGCGCCCGCCCGTGGAGGCCATCGTGCCGGTGAGCGGGCCCGTGGCGTAGATCACCTTGTTGGCGGGGGAGAGCGGGTCGACCTTGGGATCGACTTCCGCCGTGAAGTATTTCGTGGCGAGCCCGCGCTGGCCGAGGTAGAGCGCCGCCCAGTCCATCTTGAGCGGCTCCGCGGTGCAGGTGCCCTTGGTGAGGTCGACTCGGAGGATCTTGCGTGCCCAGGACATGGTGGTCTCCTCCCTTTCAGTCCGCGTGGCCGGCGGCCGGCTGGCTGTCGAGCTTCTGCGCCCACTGGCGCATCTTCTCCAGCCCGGTCCAGTCGGCGTCGACGTAGGTGATGGCGCCCGTCGGGCAGGCCTCGGCGCAGGCGGGCTTTCCGCCGCACAGGTCGCACTTCTGCACCTTGCCCGTGTCCTGCACGTAGTTCACCGTGCCGAACGGGCAGGCGATGGTGCAGACCTTGCAGCCCACGCACACGTTCTCGAGCACGACCTTGGCGCCGGTGGCGGCGTCGACCTTGATCGCCTCGACGGGGCAGGCGTGCAGGCACCACGCCTCGTCGCACTGGGTGCAGGTGTAGGGGACCTTGCGCCCGGTGTGGTGGAAGTCGAAGACCTTGATGCGCGATTTCGCGGGATTGAAGACCTGGTAGTTCTCGTACGAGCAGGCCATCTCGCACTGCAGGCACCCGGTGCACTTCGCCGGGTCGATGTGGAGCGATTTCTGCACGGTCCCTCCTCCTGGTGGGTGGACGCCGGTCGACTGTCCCGTCGATCCGGAGCGGCGAGGCCATTATATGCACCGCCGTTCATGCCCCTGCAAGCGCGGGGGCGGGCAGGGGGCTACGCCACGAGCGCCGCGACGACGCGCCGGCCTTCGGCGAGGAGGATGTTGTAGGTCCGGCAGGCGGCCTTCGTGTCCATGACCTCCACGCCGACGCCCGCCCGGAAGAGCGGCGCGAGCGCGGCCGGGTCGGGGAAACGGAAGCTCGCGCCGCTGCCGAGCAGCACGATCTCAGGCTTCCAGTCGAGGAGGACGGCCGTCTCCTCCGGGCGCAGCGCGCCGATACCCCCGGCCGCCCACCCCTCGAGGAGGCGTTCGGCCGCCACCGCGAGGCTTCCCGTGACTCGCCGCCCGGCGACCTCGACCCAGCCCTCGCCGTAGGCCGTGAAGACGTTCTGCCCGGCGGTGGTTTCTCTATCGAATTTCAAGGGTTTATCCTCGATTGCCCGGGGGTGCCCCGGGCCGCTAGAATCATACCTTTTTGCAGCGCAGCAACCGCCCGCGCGCCCGTCACGAGACTTCCGAAAGCGAACATGTCCCCGGAGTTCCCCCGCATCAAGCGCCTTCCGCCCTACGTCTTCAACATCACCAACGAGCTGAAGATGGCCGCCCGCCGGGCGGGCGAGGACATCATCGACCTGTCCATGGGCAATCCCGACGGGCCCACGCCGCGGCACATCGTGGACAAGCTGGTCGAGGTGGCCCAGCGCGAGGACACGCACGGCTATTCCGTCTCCAAGGGCATCCCCAGGCTGCGGCGCGCCATCTGCGGCTGGTACAAGCGCCGCTGGGACATCGACTTCGACCCCGAGACCGAGGCCATCGTCACCATCGGCTCGAAGGAGGGCCTGGCGCACCTCATGCTYGCGACGCTGGACCGMGGCGACACGGTGCTGGTGCCCAACCCGAGCTACCCCATCCACATCTACGGCGCCATCATCGCGGGCGCCGACATCCGCTCGGTGCGCATGGCGCCGGGCGTGGACTTCTTCGCCGAGCTCGAGCGCGCCATCGGGGAGCTCTTCCCCAAGCCCAAGATGCTCATCATCGGCTTCCCGTCCAACCCCACGGCGCAGTGCGTCGAGCTCGACTTCTTCGAGAAGGTGGTCCGGCTCGCCAGGCAGCACGGCATCCTCGTCGTGCACGACCTCGCCTACGCCGACATCACCTACGACGGCTGGAAGGCGCCCTCGATCATGCAGGTGCAGGGCGCGCGCGACGTGGCCGTGGAGTTCTTCACCATGTCGAAGAGCTACAACATGGCCGGCTGGCGCATCGGCTTCATGGTGGGCAACAAGGAGCTCGTGAACGCGCTGGCGAGGATCAAGAGCTACCACGACTACGGCACCTTCACCCCCATCCAGGTGGCGGCCATCACGGCGCTCGAGGGCCCGCAGGAGTGCGTCGAGGAGATCCGCCGCAAGTACCAGAGCCGCCGCGACGTGATGGTGAAGGGCCTGCACGAGGCGGGGTGGATGGTGGAGAACCCCAAGGCCTCGATGTACGTCTGGGCGAGGATCCCGGAGCGCTACGCCGCGATGGGCTCCATCGAGTTCGCGAAGAAGCTCCTGCGCGACGCCAAGGTCGCCGTCTCCCCGGGCATCGGCTTCGGCGACTACGGCGACGACCACATCCGCATCGCGCTCATCGAGAACGAGGCGCGCACGCGCCAGGCGGTGCGCGGCATCAAGGACATGCTGCGCAAGGACGGGATCTCTTGAACGTCGCCGCCGTCACCGACGCGCGCGGGGCGGTCGTGGACGCGGCGCTGCTCGCGGCCGCGGAGCCCGTGCACCGGCAGCTGCGACCGCACCTGCCCGCCGACTACGCCGGCCGCATGCGGGAGGTGTTCGCGAGCGGGGCCGAGATGGCGGTGGCGCTCGACGGGGAGCGCGTGGTGGGCGTGACGGTCTTCCGGGTGATCGAGAAGACCTTCACCGGCCGCGAGCTCTACTGCGACGACCTCGTCACCGACGAGGCGTCGCGCTCGAGGGGCGCCGGCCGCGCCATGGTCGCGTACATGGAGCGCCTGGGCCGCGAGCGCGGCTGCGACGCGCTCGCGCTCGACTCGGGCACGCAGCGCGCGCAGGCGCACAAGTTCTACTTCCGCGAGGGGCTCGTCGTCTCCTCCTTCCACTTCTCGAAGAAGCTCAAATGAAA
>PQAI01000202.1 GCA_003105245.1 Betaproteobacteria bacterium
GAGCGGTAGGAGACCTCGCCCTGCAGCGCCACGCCCGCCGGCCCGGCGGTGTTGAAGCTCAGGCCGTAGAGCTTGATGTCCTCCGGGTACTCCGCGTAGTAGGTCGCCGTTCCCGTGTGGCACAGCGAGGCGAGCGCCGGCGTGGCGCAGAACGTCGGGACGAGCGGGCCGCCGGTGAGGACGGAAGTCGCGCGGCCCTTGATCCCCGAGAAGAGCGGTACGCGGCTGTGGTAGTTCATGAAGTACAGGCCGAACTCGGTGTTGTTGAGCTCGGGCGTGAGCAGCCGCAGCGCGATGCCGTACTGCCCGTTGTCGTCCGCCGGCTTGTCCGGCGAGCGGTTGGCGTACACGGAGGCGGCCGGGTCGTAGGGCCCGTAGAGCGCGCTCGCGATGCCGCTCAGCGCATTGGCGGGCGGCGGCAGCGGCGGCACCGGGTTGGAGGGCGGCTTGTTCTCGTCGTTGCGGCGCCCGAAGGCGATGATCACGCGCGTGGCGTCGTCCGAGGCGAAGTCGTTGTTCGAGAAGTAGGTGCCCTTGGGATCGAGGCGGATCTTGTCGTGGTTGGTGAGGTAGAAGCCCTCCATGCTCAGGTTGTTCGTGAGCTGCTGGTTGGCCCAGATGCCCGCCGTCGGCAGGAACGCCTCCTTGAGCTCCGAGCCGGGGATGCGCAGCTTGGAGAGGTCCACCGGGTTGATCACGTTGATGCCGTTGGGGATGAAGGTGCTCTCGCCCCAGCTGATCACCTGCCGGCCCAGGCGCACGTTCAGGTTCTTGCCGCCCGGCTCGAAGGTGCCGTAGATGAAGCCGTCGAGGCCCACGAAGTCCTTGCCCAGGCGGTCGAGGGCGGTGTCGCCCAGGCCGTCCTTGCGCATGATCGTCCAGTCGTAGTAGGCCGTGCCACGCCCGAAGAAGCCGAAGTTCTTCCACTTGAGCTCGAGGTCGGAAGTGGCCTTGATCACGTTGGCGAACGGCTTGTTCTTTTCGAAGTTCAGGTTGCCGTCGTCCTCGTTCACGGAGCGCATGGTGCCCCCGTTCACGATGCCGATGAGCCCCTTGTCGGGGTCGCTCGCGCGCACGGAGATGCCGTAGGAGACGGTGGTGTCGAGGCTGCCCTTCACCCCGTAGTCGGTGTCGAACTGGAACGCGGCCACCGGGCCGGCGCCCGCGAGGGCGAGGGCCAGGGCCATGGGCTTCAGCATCGGGCGGAATTCGGATTTCATGGAGCGATTCTCCTGGAGGCGTTGATGTTCGTCATTCGCTGATCGTCGTGGTCCGGTAGGCCGGGTCCGAGGTGATCGCCGTCTCCGTGAACGGGAGCGTGATCCACTGCTTGGCCGCGAATTTCGCCGTCTGGTCGGCGAAGTTGGGCGAGGCGGGGTTCGAGGACTGCGAGTAGGAGAGGAAACCCTGCACGTTCACGCCGCTGTCGGTGAACTGCACCGTCTGGATGTAGCTGGTGCCCGTGCTCACGATGTAGCCGATGCCCGGAACGATCGAGGACGTGATCTTGTTGTACACGCCCACGAGGTCGCCGCCGCCGGCGCTGTCGCCGCCGTGCATGGGAATGATCACCTGGCCGCCCGTGAGCGCCGTCTGCGTGGCGAACTGGACCATGCCGAGCGGCGCGTCCACCGCGAGCCCCGCGTCGGTGATCGCCTTGGCCCCGGCCGTGAGCGCGCCCACCAGCGCCGTCGCCACGGCCGGGTTGGAGATGGCGAGCCCGCTCGGGGTGGTGAGCGGCTTGGTGAAGTCGAACGGCACGGTGTAGACGTTCGGGATCGCCGCGGCCCGCGTCCAGAACTCCTTGAACAGGTGCGCGCCCCGGCTCGTGAGCTCGAACTTGCGGTCCCAGTTCTTCAGCACGGCGCACAGCGCCACCACCGCCGCGTCCGTCTGCGTGTCGCACAGCGCAAGCATGTCCGGCAGGAAGGCGTCGGCCGCGTAGCTGCGGTTGGAGAGCGCGATCTCCTGCAGGATGGGCAGCGTGAACTTGTTGCCGGGCCTGCCGTCGGCGCCGGCCAGCCGCGCCATCGCCTGCGAGACGCCCAGGCGCGTGCGGTTGCTCTGCTGCTGCGGCACGATGCCGACGACGGCGGGCACGTGGAAGTTGTAGAGGTTGGCCGCCGGGTTGGTCATCCAGTAGTTGTCGTTCGAGTTCTGGACGAAGTCGCTGCGGTAGACGCGCGGCATGCGCGGGCCGGGAAGCAGGCCCGCCTGCGGTGCGGACGCGTCCTGGACCCAGTCGCAGCTGGAGCGCGAGCCGTCGAGCACCGGCACGCCCAGGGTGGCGAAGACGCCGGCCATGGTGACGTCGGGCGTGCAGGTGGACTGGTGGAAGCGGTCGACGTTGGGCGCCGTGCTGATGTCGCCGTAGAAGGCGTTGCCGAGGCGGTCGGCCGCGATCGTGTTGACCCACGGGATGCCGAGGTTCCTGTCCAGCGCCGCCTCGACGTCGAGCGTGCTCGCGGCGCGGTTGATGTCGAACCACTGGTCGCCCATGCGCCAGTTCTCGAGGTTGGCGTCCTTGATGGCGTAGGCCTTGGCCGTGCCCCAGACGAGCGGCGCCGAGAGGCTGAGCAGCGGGCCGAACTGCGAGGAGTAGATGACCCTCGACACCGGGGCGAGCGAACCGTCGGCCTGCCGGACCTGGACGGTGACCGTCTTGGAAGTCATGTCCTTCGAGACTCCGTCGACCACGTACTTGCGCGGATTCGTCGGGTCGAGCTTCAGCTCGAAGAGCGTGAAGTGGTTCGCCTTGTCCACCGTGTGGCTCCAGGCGACGTCCTTGTTGAAGCCGATGTTGATGAAGGGGAAGCCCGAGAGCGAGCCGCCCATCACGTCCATCTGCCCGGGCACGGTCACGTGGAACTGGAAGAAGCGCAGCGTTCCCACCCACGGGAAGTGCGGGTTGCCCAGCAGCATGCCGCGGCCGTTGTCGGTGGCATCGGCCCCGAGCGCCAGCGCGTTGCTGCCCAGCATCTCGCGGCGCGCCTGGTAATCCTTCCAGTACTCCATGTCGTAGACGCCGTCCCAGGCCTT
>PQAI01000203.1 GCA_003105245.1 Betaproteobacteria bacterium
AGGCTCCGCACCTGGTAGGTGTTGCCCTCCGCGTCGCGCCGCGAGATCGGCGTGGAGCTGCCTTCGACGTAGCGGTTGTCGAGCATGGCCACGAGCGAGCCGGGGGGCAGCGCCTTCGCCATCGAGGCGAGCCAGCGCGCGAGGTCGGACTTCCTCACGTGCGACCACCAGAAGCCCGCGAAGGCCGCGTCGCAGCCCTCGCACAGCCCGCCGGGACTGAAGGCGTCGGCCTTCGCGAAGGTGACGCGCCCCGGCGGCAGGGGCTTCTCGCGCGCGATCTCGAGCACCGCCTCGTTGATGTCGCAGGCGGTCACGCGAGCCGCCTTCTGCGCGATGAACTGCGTCCAGTAGCCGGTGCCGCAGGCGACTTCCAGCACCCGCCGGCCCTCGAAGAGCGCCGGCAGGCGCCCGCGCAGCCAGGCGAGCTCGTCCTGGCGCTCGGCCTTGTCGTAGATGCGCTCGTACTCGCGCGCGCGCTTGGCGTAATAGGCCTCGAGCTGCGGGGTCACGTTGCCGGCCATGGCGTCCTCCCCCCCGGGCGGGTCAACTGCGGTAGTCCGCGTTGATCTTCACGTAGTCGTAAGAGAAATCGCAGGTCCAGACGGTGGCGCTCTCCACGCCGCGCCCCAGGCCCACGCGCACGGTGATCTCGGCCGGCGCCATCACGGCCTTTCCCTGCTCCTCGGTGTAGGCGGCGGCGCGCCCGCCCTTCTCCGCCACCAGCGTGTCGCCGAGGTGGAGCGTGACCCTGGCGGGGTCGAGGTCCGCGATGCCCGCGTTGCCCACCGCGCACAGGATCCGGCCCAGGTTCGGGTCGGAGGCGAAGAAGGCCGTCTTCACGAGCGGCGAGTGGGCGATCGACTTGCCCACGCGCAGGCACTCCTCGCGCGTCGCCCCGCCCTCGACCACGAGGGTCATGAACTTGGTCGCGCCCTCCCCGTCGCGCACGATCGCCTGCGAGAGGACCTGCGCGACTTCCAGCACGCACTCGGCGAGCCGCGTGTACTCCGCCGTGCCCTCGCCCACGATGCGCGGGTTGCCGGCCCGGCCGGTGGCGACGAGCACGAAGGAATCGTTCGTGGAGGTGTCGCCGTCGACCGTGACCGCGTTGAAGGAGCGGTCGGCCACGAAGCGCACCATGTCCTGCAGCGTGTCGTGCCCGACGGCGGCGTCCGTGGCGATGAACCCCAGCATGGTGGCCATGTTGGGCTGGATCATCCCGGCGCCCTTGGCGATGCCCGTCACCGTGATCTTCGCGCCGTCGATCACGACCTGGCGCGAGACGGCCTTGGGCACCGTGTCGGTGGTCATGATGGCGGCGGCGGCATCGGCCCACGCGTCCTCGCGCAGGTTCGCCACGGCCGCCGGGATGCCCGCGACCAGGCGGTCGACCGGCAGGTGCTCCATGATCACGCCCGTCGAGAAGGGGAGCACCGCGCGGGCCTCCACGCCGAGCGCCTTGGCCACGGCGGCGCAAGTGGCGCGCGCGTCGGCGAGCCCGGTGGCGCCGGTGCCGGCGTTGGCGATCCCGGTGTTCACCACGAGGGCGCGGATGCGCGACTCGCCCGCCAGGTGCTCGCGGCAGACGATCACGGGCGCCGCGCAGTAGCGGTTCTTCGTGAACACGCCCGCCACGCGGCTCTCGGCGGCGAGCTCCACCACCATGAGGTCCTTGCGGTCCTTCTTGCGGATGCCGGCCTCGGCGACGCCGAGGCGCACGCCGGCGACGGGCAGGAGATCTTGCGCGCGGGGCGCGGTGAGGTTGACGGCCATAGGCCCGGAATTATCGCACGGCCCTCGCCGGGGAACAGCCGCCCCGCTCAGCGCGGCTTCGGCCGCAGACGGGCCATGGCGAGCACGTCGGCGTAGCGTCCGTCGCGCAGCGCGTAGGCGCGGTGCGTGCCCTCCGCCTCGAAGCCGAACTTGCGGTACAGGGCGATGGCGCGCTCGTTGTCGGCAAAGACGGTGAGCTCGAGCCGGAAGACGTTGAGCCAGCCGTCGGCGAACCCCGTGAGCGCCGAGAKCAGGGCCGTGCCCGCTCCCTTGCCCTGCCACGACCCGGSCACGGCGACGCCCACGCTCATCGCGTGGGCCCGGCGGGGCGAGTTCGCGGCCGGGTGGAGCCCGGCGCTGCCGACGATCTCGTCGCCGGCGCAGGCGACGAAGCGGTAGTGGCCCTCCGCGGGATCCGCCAGGCGCGTGCGCCACAGCTCGCGGGAGGGAAGCGGCAGCTGGAGCGTGCCGGAGTAGGCGCTCTCGTCGGAGAAGACGCGCCAGAGGCCCTCGTAGTCGCCGGGCTCGGCGCGGCGCACGGTGATGTCCATGCGCGCGAGGATGGCCGCGCGCCGCCCGGGCGTCAACCCGGCGCCCGCCTCAGGCGAGCTTGCCGTGGCAGTTCTTGTACTTCTTGCCGGAGCCGCAGGGGCACGGGTCGTTGCGGCCGACCTTCTGGCTGGAGCGCACGAAGGGCTGCGCGGGCTCCTCCGCGGCGACCACCGCCTCGCCGGCCTCGGCGCCCTCGGCCGCGGACTGGGCCAGCGCCTGGTCGGGGTCGGCGTGGTGATACTGCACGTTCCGGACCGCCTGCGCGGCCTCCTCGGCGCGGCGCTCGGCCTCCTCGACCTCGGCCTGGGAGCGGATCTGCACCGCCATCATGTGCTGCGTGACCTGGCGCTTGATGGAATCGAGCATGGCGCCGAAGAGCTCGAAGGCCTCGCGCTTGTACTCCTGCTTGGGCTGCTTCTGGGCGTAGCCGCGCAGGTGGATGCCCTGGCGCAGGTAGTCGAGCGCCGCGAGGTGCTCCCGCCAGTGCGTGTCGATCGACTGCAGCATGACCGAGCGCTCGTACTGGTGCAGGACCTCCTTCTCGATGGGCGCGAACTTCGCTTCGTACTCGGCGGTGGCCTGCGCGATCACCTTCCCGGCGATCTTCTCGGCGTCGAGGGACTCGTCCTTCTCGACCCATTCCTTCACCGGCGCGACCATGAAGAAGTCGGACTCGAGCCGGCGCTCCAGCGCGGGCAGGTCCCACTGCTCCTCCACGCTCTCCGGCGGCACGAACTCGCGCACCACTCCGGCCAGGACGTCGGCGCGGATGGCGGCGATGGTGGGGGTGATGTCGCTCGACTCGAGGAGCTCGTTCCTCTGCGCGTAGATCACCTTGCGCTGGTCGTTGGCGACGTCGTCGTACTCGAGCAATTGCTTGCGGATGTCGAAGTTGCGCGCCTCGACCTTGCGCTGGGCGTTCTCGATCGAACGCGTGACCATCTTGGCCTCGATCGCCTCGCCCTCGGGAATCTTGAGGGAGCGCATGATGCCCTGCAGGCGCTCGCCGGCGAAGATCTTGAGCAGCGGGTCCTCGAAGGACAGGAAGAAGCGCGAGGAGCCCGGGTCGCCCTGGCGGGCGGCGCGGCCGCGCAGCTGGTTGTCGATGCGCCGCGACTCGTGGCGCTCGGAGCCGATGATGTGCAGGCCGCCCGCGGCCACCACCTCGTTGTGCAGCGCCTGCCAGCCCTCGCGGACTTCCGCGATGCGGCGGTCCCTCTCGTCCGGCGCGAGCGCCTCGTCGGCCTTGAGCTTCTGGATCTCGGGGTCGGGATTGCCGCCGAGCACGATGTCGGTGCCGCGGCCGGCCATGTTGGTGGCGATCGTGACCATGCGCGGGCGCCCGGCCTGCGCGACGATCTCGGCCTCGCGCGCGTGCTGCTTGGCGTTGAGCACCTGGTGCGGCAGGCCCTCCTTCTGCAGCATCGAGGAGATGAGCTCGGAGTTCTCGATCGAGGTCGTTCCCAGGAGCACGGGCTGGGACTTCTCGTGGCAGGCCTTCACCTCGTTGAGGATGGCCTGGTACTTCTCCTTGGCCGTGATGAAGACCTGGTCGTTCGAGTCCTTGCGGACCATCGGGCGGTGCGTCGGGATCAGCACCGTCTCCAGGCTGTAGATGTGCGAGAACTCGAAGGCCTCGGTGTCGGCGGTGCCGGTCATGCCCGCGAGCTTGCCGTACAGGCGGAAGTAGTTCTGGAAGGTGATCGAGGCGAGCGTCTGGCTCTCGTTCTTGATCGTGACGCCCTCCTTCGCCTCCACCGCCTGGTGCAGGCCGTCGGACCAGCGCCGACCCTGCATCATGCGGCCCGTGAACTCGTCGACGATCACCACCTCGTCGTTGAGGATCACGTAGTGCTGGTCGCGGTGGTAGAGCGCGTGCGCGCGCACCCCCGCGTAGAGGTGGTGCATGAGCATGATGTTGGCCGGGTCGTACAGGCTCGCCCCCTCGGGCAGCAGCCCCGCCTGCACCATGAGCTCCTCGGCGTGCTCGTGCCCCTGCTCGGAGAGGGTCACGTTGTGCATCTTGAGGTCGACCCAGTAGTCGCCCGCGCCCTTCTCGTCCTCCTGCTTCACGAGCGAGGGGATGAGGGTGTTGATGCGCCGGTAGAGCTCCGTGGAGTCCTCGGCCTGGCCGGAGATGATGAGCGGGGTCCTCGCCTCGTCGATGAGGATGGAGTCCACCTCGTCGACGATCGCGTAGTTGAGGCCGCGCTGGAAGCGCTCCGAGACCTGCGTGGCCATGTTGTCGCGCAGGTAGTCGAAGCCGAACTCGTTGTTGGTGCCGTAGGTGATGTCGGACCGGTACGCGGCCTGCTTCTCCGCGTTGTCCATCTGCGGGACGACCACGCCGACGGTGAGGCCCAGGAAGCGGTGGATGCGGCCCATCCACTCCGCGTCGCGGCGCGCGAGGTAGTCGTTCACCGTCACCACGTGCACGCCCTTGCCGGTGAGCGCGTTGAGGTAGGACGGCAGCGTCGCCACGAGCGTCTTGCCCTCGCCGGTGCGCATCTCCGCGATCTTGCCCTGGTGCAGGGCCAGGCCGCCGACCAGCTGCACGTCGAAGTGGCGCATGCCCAGCACGCGCCGGGAGGCCTCGCGCACGACGGCGAAGGCCTCCGGCAGGATCTGCTCGAGCGGCGTGCCCGCCGCGACCTTGGCCTTGAGCTCCGGCGTCTTGCCCGCGAGGGCCTCGTCGGAGAGCTTCTCGATCTCCGGCTCGAGGGCGTTGATGACGTCGACGGTCTTCCGGTACTGCTTCAGGAGGCGGTCGTTGCGGCTGCCGAAGATGGCCTTGAGGACGTTTGCGAACACGGGGGGCGGGGGCTCGGGCGGGGACGGATGCGAAACCGGCCCCAGGGGGGCCGGAACGAGGCGGAATTATAAGGTGAAATGGGGGGGGCCTGCCGGAATGCAACCCCCTCGCGGGGCGGGCTACTTGCGCAGGGCGACCGGGATCGGGCCTTCCTTCCTGTCGAGCGCGAAGAACTTGTTGGGATTGAGCGGCACGCCCTTCTCGCGCACCTCGAAGTGCAGGTGCGGGCCGGTGGTGCGGCCGGTGTTGCCCACCTGCGCGATGAGCTGGCCCTTCATCACCACGTCGCCCACCTTCACCGAGCTCTTGAGSAGRTGCGCGTAGCGCGAGGTGAGGCCGTTGTCGTGGTCGATGTCGACGATGTTGCCGTAYTCGGGRTGGAAGGCCACGGTGGAGACCACGCCGCCGGCGGCGGCCACCACGGGCGTGCCCGGCGTGGCGATGATGTCGACGCCCGTGTGCAGGGCGGATCGTCCGGTGATCGGGTCGATGCGGAAGCCGTAGTTGGAGGAGTAGTAGCCCTGGGCGACCGGAAGCGTGGTGGGGATGGACTTGCGGGCGAGCCGGTCGTCCATGAACACGGAGTCGAGGACGCCCATCTTGTCGGTGCGGTCGTCGAGGACCTGGGAGATCTCGTCGAGCATCTGGCGGAATTCCGGCAGCGTCAGGTCGCGGGTGAAGGCGGGGGACGGGGCGGCCCCGCCCTGCCCGGGCTTCTCGTCGAAGCGGAACTCCGTGGGCTTGATGCCGGCGGCCTTGGCCAGGCGCTCGCCGAAGGCGTCCAGCCGCAGGATCCGGGCCTGCATCTCACCGACACGGACCGCGAGCGAGTTGAGGGTTTCCTTCATCTCCGACTCGCTCTTCCGCAGCTCCTCCTCGTGCAGGGCCGAGACGAGCGAGCGCAGGTAGGGGTTGCGCATGTCGGTCGAGAACTTCATCGTGACGACATAGGTGGCCATCGCCAGGAAGAAACCCGACATGAGGATGCCGAGCGCCACCAGGATCACCTGCGTCTGGGACAGCGTGACGCTGCGGCTCTTCGCCAGGCTGTCCGAAACCAGAATAATGTTCATCCGTCACTCCCTGTCGCAACGATGGCCACCGAACGGCTAGCCCGACTGCTCCGCCAGAACCCCGACCTCGCGCCGGTACGCGACCGGCTGGAACTCGTCGGGCGCCTGCAAGGGCGCTATCGGTCCGTGGTACCCGTGGAGCTCGCTTCCTCGAGCCGGGTGTGCGCCGTTGATGGAACGACTGTTGTGGTTCGCGCGGATAACGCGCCGGTCGCCGCCGCCCTGCGGGCCTTGGCGCCGAGACTGCTGGCCGGGCTGAACGCTGCCGCGCCCGAATCCGGGAAGACTGCGAAAAACTCTTTGAAAATCAAGCGGGATCAAGAGCTTACCGCATTGCGGGTGGAAGTTCAAGTCGCCGCCCCTCCCCCCTCCCGCCCGCCCCGGGCGCGCGGCCCGCTGCCCGCAGAGAAGCTCTCCGAGGTCGCCGCCGGGCTCTCCGACTCCCCGCTGAAGGACGCGCTGGAGCGCATCGCCGGCCGTCAGGCGAAGAGCAGCACCCGCTCGAAGAGGTAGAAAAGCGCGAAGGCGACGGCGAGCAGGGTGAGCACCTGGATCGTCCGGCCGGCCAGGCGCAGGTACTTGCGGTCCTTCGTGGCGAGCCAGGCCCCGACCAGGGCCAGCAGGAAGAGCAGGGCGAGGAGGAAGACCGCCCGCAGGACGAACATGGCGGGCGCGGCCTCAGGCCGGCTGCAGCTCGATCCGGGCGAAGGCGGCGGGAAGCTCCCGGGCCTCGCCGAAGGTCACTTCCTCCCAGGCGGTGGCGTCGTCGAGCAGCGCCCGCACCAGCTGGTTGTTGAGGGCGTGCCCGGACTTGTGGCCGTGGAAGGCCCCGATCAGCGGGTGTCCCGCGAGGTAGAGGTCGCCCACGGCGTCGAGCGCCTTGTGCTTCACGAACTCGTCGTCGAAGCGCAGCCCCTCGGCGTTGAGGACGCGGAAGTCGTCGACCACGATGGCGTTGTCGAGCGAGCCGCCGCGGCCCAGGCCGGCGTTGCGCATGGCCTCGACGTCCTGGGTGAAGCCGAAGGTGCGGGCCCTCGCCACCTCCTTCACGAAGGARACCTCCCCGAAGTCGATGTCGACCGTGGTCTCCGACTGCTCGAAGACGGGGTGGCGGAACTCGATGGCGAAGCCCACCTTGAAGCCGGGAAAGGGCGCCAGGGACACGCGCTTGTCGCCCTGCTCGATCGCGAGGGGCTTSAGCACGCGCAGGTACTTCTTGGGCGCGGCCTGCTCCTCGATGCCGGCCTGCTGCAGCAGGAAGACGAAGGTCGCGGCGCTGCCGTCCATGATGGGCACCTCCTCGGCCGAAACGTCCACGTAGGCGTTGTCGATGCCGAGGCCGAAGAACGCGCTCATGAGGTGCTCGACCGTCGACACGCGCGCGCCGTCCTTCTCGAGGACCGTGGCCATGCGGGTGTCGACGACGTTGTGCGCCCGGGCGGGGATCGCGGGATTGCCCGGCAGGTCCGAGCGGCAGAAGACGATGCCCGTGTCGGGGGGCGCCGGGCGCAGGACGAGCGTCACCTTGTGGCCGGTGTGGACGCCGACGCCGGTCGCGCGGACGGAGGATTTGAGGGTGCGCTGGCGGATCATCGCGGGGCTCCCACACTGACGGGAAGGGAGCGGCCCTTTCGAATAAAGGCGAATTCTATCATAGCCTTAGGCTACTTCCTACCCAGGATGGTACGGAGCGACGTCCATTTCGGGGGCCATGGAAGCGGGGTAAGGGCACGCTCCCTGGGCTTCTTCCGGGCCCTCCTAGCGACACTCCGGAAATCCCGCCGAGAAGACCATGCGCTCGATGGACTTGCGGACCGCGACCCCGTTGTACACGTAGTCCAGTATCCCGGCCGTCCCGGACGAGAATCGCAGTGCCATGGTTCCGACGGGAGAGATGGTGATTGGTGACCAGGAAGCACTGTCGAATGACGGTCCCCTCGTTCTATAGAGGATCCCCGAGAACGAGCCGTCCGACTGCGCGCCCAGCGACGAGGCGACCAGCCACAAGTCGCGACCCGTCGCGTCATACGTGAAAAGCGTCGCAAAGATGAGGTTGCCCTGATGGGTCAGGTTGATTCCCCAGCCGGACTCCCCGGAGTTCCACCATAAGTCCTGGTAATTCGAGCTCTGCGCTCTCGAAGATGTCGCGGGCACGCATTTCGGCATGGGAAACGCGAAGAACTGCTTCTGAATTATCTTGGTTACGGAAACGCCGTCCACCGAGTAGGAAAGCGAACCCGTACTCGCGGTGGGGAACCTCAGCGTCATCGTCCCGACCTCCGAGAGCGCGACCGACGACCAGGGAACCCGGTCGAAAGCGGGTCCCGAGGGGCGATAGAGCGGCCCCGAAAAGGATCCGTCGGGCTGCCGCAACAGCCCCGACGCCACGAGCCACATGTCACGACCGTCGCTGCCGTAATCGAACAGGGTGGCGAAGACAATTGCGCCTTGGTGCGTCAGATTGATTCCCCACCCGGATTCGGACGGCTTCCACCACAGCGCAGTGAAGTTGTTTTCGGGGCCGGCACATGCCGAGGGCGCGCCGGATTCGAATGCACCGATGTCGGGAGGTGCGGCGCGATTCCGGCATTCGATGTCGTCGAACGGGGCGCCGGTCGTCCTTCCCGCCTTGATCGCGGGACTGCCGCCTCGCAGGCGGAAATCGCCGGCCGCCGCGTCCACGAACATCGGATCGGAGGCGACATTGCCATTCGCGCCGGCAAACTGAGGCGAAGTCGTGATCGACGAGAATACGCGGTCGGCATCGATCCCTGAGAATTCCCTTTCATTTCCCCACAGGATCGTATTGGCGACGGTGACCTCCGCGATCGAGTTGCCGGAGGAGTTCAGCATGTCCGCCGCCGCTTCCACGGCGGACATGCGGTTGCCGGCGATCGTATTGTTGGTGATCCTCGCGCCGGCCAGGATGTTCCCCTTGCTCCCCTCCCGCCCGGCGGTCAACGCGATGCCGGCGCTGTTCCCGACGATCAGGTTGTTCACGATGTCCGCGTTCCGGATGCTGTTTTCGTGGGAGCCGAAGATGCCGCCCAGGAGCCAGATGGCGAGATTGGTGTTGTCGCGAATGGTGTTGTTGGCGATCCGGATCCCGTCGATCCGGTTCCGCGTTGCCCCGTCCGAGCCACCGGCCACCAGGATCCCGAAGCCCCCCTGGCTGTCTGTGATCCGGTTGTCGACGATCTCGGTGCCCACGATGCTGTTGCCAGTAGCGTTGGACACCCCGCCATAGATGAGAACGTGCTTCGCGTTGCGCTGGAAGACATTTCGCGCGACCAGCGTGCCCTCGATCGAGTTGTCCCTCAGCGCCTCGCGGCCGAACGTGCCAATGTTGTTAATGTTGACGGCCTGGTCGCAGTTCTCGAACGTGTTCCCGTAGATCTGGGTGCCAACGATCCGGTTTTGCGAGCCGCTGTCGACGACGATTTCGACCGGATACGTGCTGTCGGTGAAAGTGTTGTCGCGAATCACCACGTTCTGGATGAGGCTGCCGGTGCCGCCGGCGTGGATGTGGACGGCGTCGCCTCCATCCTTTCCAGGGGTCGTGCGGAAGTGCGCAAAGGTGTTCCCCGCGATCTCGACGTTCGTGACCTTCGCGCCGCTGTACGCATACGCCGTTCCGATGGTCACCGGGATTGCCGAATAGGCTTCCGCGCCGTCGCCGAGGAACTCGTTTCCCTCGATGCTGAGATTGCTGACGTCGGATGGGGTGTTCGCATCGGCTCCCGCGAAGACCCAGAAGCCGAATGCGCGCACGTGGACGATGCGAAGCCGCTTCAGCGAAAAGTCCGAGGCATGGACCGCGAACAGGATCGGGGATGCGGCGGTCGCGTCGAGGGTGATGCCCAGGCGCCCGCTGGCATCGGTCAGCCCGAGAATGGATATCCCGCGCCGATCGATCACGTACTGGCTCGAAACGGTTATCGTCTGGCCCGCGAGGGCGGGAGCGAACGAGATCGTGTGCGGGCCCGGGGAGGCGTTGGCCGCCGCGATCGCCTTCCTGAGCGTCATTCCGGCGGCGCCGGCGTTGTCGGCGTTGGAGGTTACGACGAAGGACGCTGCCCAGCACGGGCCCCAAATCAGCGCGGCGAAGATCAGGAAGACGCGGACGATCTGCTTCATGCGAGCCCCCCGTGACCGCGGGCCATGGCGAAATGACGCCACCAGGTTCGCACGACCTCGCCTCGCCGTGTGTCTCGCAGCGTACGCCTTCGCGTCGTCCGTGTTCAAGCCGCTGCTTGAGCGCGCCCTTTCACGTTCTGCCTCGCCGGAAATGAAAAAGGCCCGCTTGCGCGGGCCTGAAGGAAGGCGGGCACGGTCGCCGGGAGACGGTCGGCGGCCGCGTGCTGCCTGGTCCCCGCCCTCCGGTGAAACCGGACGGGCGCGGCGACGATTGCCGGAGACGGGGCTCGTCGCCCCGCGCCCGGGCTGCGTCAGTCCGCCTGCTTGCGCAGGAAGGCGGGGATGTCGAGCGTTTCCATGCCGGAGTGGCGCAGCGCGTCGACCGTCTGGTCGCGGCGGCGCCGGAACGCGGCGGGCTGCTCGAGCTCCTCGTAGTTGACGGCCAGGGGCTCGTTGTCGGTGCCAGTGCGCTGCACGATCGAGATCGTGGGCTGGCGCTGCGCGGCCGCGCCGCCCAGGCCCGTGGCCACGATCGTCACCCGCAGCGCGTCGCCGATCGACTCCTCGATCACGCTGCCGTAGATGATGGTCGCGTCCTCGGCGGTGAACGAGCGGATGGTGTTCATCACCTCGTGCACCTCCTTGAGCTTGAGGCTCTTGGAGGCGGTGATGTTCACCAGCACGCCGCGCGCGCCGGAGAGGTGGATGTCCTCGAGCAGCGGCGAGTGCACCGCCTGCTCCGCGGCCATCTGCGCCCGCTCGGAGCCCGAGGCCATCGCCGAGCCCATCATCGCCACGCCGTTCTCGCTCATGACCGTGCGCACGTCGGCGAAGTCGACGTTCACCAGGCCCGGRCAGTTGATCACCTCCGCGATGCCGGCGACGGCGCCGTTGAGCACGTCGTTGGAGGCCCGGAAGGCGTCCTCGTAGGTCACCTCGTCGCCCAGCACCTGCATGAGGCGCTCGTTGGGGATGATGATGAGGGAGTCGACGTGCTGCTTGAGGGCGTCGATGCCCATCAGGGCCACCTTCTGGCGCTTGCCCTCGAAGTCGAAGGGCTTGGTGACGACCGCCACGGTCAGGATCCCCATCTCGCGCGCGATGGAGGCGACCACGGGCGCGGCGCCCGTGCCCGTGCCCCCGCCCATGCCGGCCGTGATGAAGAGCATGTCGGCGCCGCCCACGAGTTCCTCGATGCGCGAGCGGTCTTCTTCCGCCGCCTGGCGGCCGACCTCGGGGTTGGCGCCCGCGCCAAGGCCCTTGGTGACGCCGGTTCCCAGCTGCAGCGTCGTCTTCGCGAGGTTCCTCTTGAGGGCCTGGGCGTCGGTGTTCATGGTGATGAACTCCACGCCCTGCACCCCGTTGTTGATCATGTGGTCCACGGCGTTCCCGCCGCAGCCCCCGATCCCCACCACCTTGATCACCGCTTCCGGCGATTGGGCTTCAAGCAACTCGATCATGTGTCGTCTCCTTTGTTGTGACTGCAGTTGCACCAGCGCGGCGATGCTGCCCGCCCGCCGATCCTAGAAATTGCCCTTGAACCAGTTCCTCATCTTCTCGAGCACGTCCTTGAATCCCGTGCCCGCGATCTTCGCGTGCTGGTCGCGGCGGACCTGCTCCAGCCCCGCCGCGAGCAGCCCCATGCCCGTCGAGTGGCGCGGGTTCCTCACCACCTCGGCGAGCGCGCCCGAGTAGTTCGGCAGTCCCACGCGCACCGGCATGTGGAACACCTCCTCGCCCAGCTCCACCATCCCCTTCATGAGCGCCGAGCCGCCGGTGATCACGATCCCGGAGGACAGCAGCTCCTCGAGCCCGCAGGAGCGCAGCTCGCGCTGCACCAGCGAATAGAGCTCCTCGACGCGCGGCTCGATGACCTCGGCCAGGGTCTGGCGGGAGATCTCGCGCGCGGCGCGGTCGCCCACGCCGGGCACCTCGATCATGTCGTTCACGCTCGCGAGCTGGCGCAGCGCCACGCCGTGGCGGATCTTGAGCTCCTCGGCGTCCTTGGTCGGCGTGCGCAGCGCCATCGCGATGTCGTTGGTGATCTGGTCGCCCGCGATGGGGATCACGCTCGTGTGCTTGATGGCTCCCTCGGTGAAGACGGCGAGGTCGGTCGTGCCGCCCCCGATGTCGACCAGGCACACGCCGAGGTCGCGCTCGTCGTCCAGGAGCACGGCGTCCGCGCTCGCCAGCGGCTGCAGCATGAGGTCCCTCACCTCGAGGCCGCAGCGGCGCACGCACTTCATGATGTTCTGGGCCGCGGAGACGGCCCCCGTCACGATGTGGACCTTCACCTCCAGGCGCATGCCGCTCATGCCCAGCGGCTGGCGCACGCCCCCCTGGCCGTCGATGATGAATTCCTGCTCCAGGATGTGCAGGACCTGCTGCTCCATCGGGATGTTCACGGCGCGCGCGGTCTCGATCACCCGGTCGATGTCGTACTGCGACACCTCCTTGTCCTTGATCGCCACCATGCCGTGCGAGTTGAAGCTCTTGATGTGGCTGCCGGCGATGCCCGTGATCACGTCGCGGATCTTCACGTCGGCCATGAGCTCGGCCTCCTCCAGCGAGCGCTGGATGGCCGTCACCGTGGACTCGATGTTGACCACGGTCCCCTTCTTCAGGCCCCGCGAGGGGTGGCTGCCCATGCCGATGAGGTTGAGCGTGCCTTCCGGGGTCACCTCGGCCACCAGGGTGACGATCTTCGAGGTCCCGATGTCCAGGGCCACCAGCACGTTGCGGGCCTCGCGGCTGCGGTTCACGATCATCTTGTCGCCTTCTTCCTCATGCGCGCCGTCCCTTCGGCGCGGTCCTGCGTTCCTGCGCCGCCCCGCCGCGCAGCGCGAACCCGTTGGGGTAGCGCAGGTCGGCGTGGGTGGCGTCCCCGGCCTCGGCCGCGACCAGCGGCCACGCCGCGGCGAAGCGCGCCAGGCGCGCCTCGACGTCGCCGCGCCCCAGCTCGATCGCGAGCCCCGAGGCGAGCCTCGCCTGCCAGGCGCGCCGCTCGGAAAGCCGCAGCTCCGTGACGGGGCTTCCGAGCCCGGCGGCCGCGCGATCGATGCGCGGCCAGGCCGCGGCCATCTCGGCGGCCGCGCCCTCGGGGCCGCTGAATCGCGGCAGCGCCTCGTCGGTCTCCGCGGCGAAGACCTCGCCGCGCACGCTCACGAGATGCGTGTCGTCCCAGCGCGCGAGCGCCTGGTGCGCCTCGACGGCGATCTCGATCGTCGCGGGGAAGACGCGGCGCACCGAGCCCTCGCGCACCCACGGCAGGCGCCTGGCCGCCTCGCGCACGTCGGCGAGCGAGACCTCCCGCCACACGCGCCCGCGGATCCCGGAGGCGAGCCTCTCGAGCTCGACCGCGCCCACGCGCGCCGTGTCGCCGGTGAAGCGCACGGCGGCGATCGGCCGGCTCGCGAGCGCGTCGTAGCCGTACCAGCCGCCCGCCGCGAGGACGGCGGCCGCCGCCAGGGCGCCGGTG
>PQAI01000204.1 GCA_003105245.1 Betaproteobacteria bacterium
TGGCCAGGACCCAGACGCCGCCCTTGGCGAGCCAGCCGTTGCCGATGAAGCCGGAATAGGTCGGCACCATCGAGACCTCGAATCCACCGTAACCATAGAGGATGGCGGGATTGCTCCCGTCGAGCTTCGCGCTCTTCCGCATCACCTGGTAGTACGGGATCTTCGTGCCGTCCTTCGAGGTGGCCTCGTGCTGCGTGACCTCCAGGCCCGAGGCGTCGAAGAAGTCGGGAAGGCTCTTCAACTTCTCGCGCTCGTCGGTGCCGCCCTTGGCGAAGTGCAGCGTGGTGGGCGTGGTGAAGCCGGTGACGAAGAGGAAGTAGTCGTCGGATTCCCGTCGGTCCCAGGCCACGGCGTTGAGGTTGGCGAGCTTCGGCGCGTCGACTTCGCGCTTCGTCCACTTGCCGTCGGCGCCGCGGCGCATCTCCACGAGGCGGCTGGAGACGTTGTCCAGCAGGTCCAGGAGCACGATCGACTTCATCGGCAGGAACGCGTCGAGCGAGACACGGGGGCCGGGCGTGAAGAGGACGTCGAAGTCGGTGCCGCTGTCGAGGAACTTCGCGAGGTCCATGGCGAGGAGCTCGCCCGCCTTGTACTGCCGGCCGGCGAGCATCCAGTCCTCGCGCAGTCGCACGTAGAGCAYCCCGGCCGWGACGGAGGCGTCCACCGTGTCCGGGAGGTCCAGCTTCACGAGCTTGTCGCCCTGCACGACGAAGCCCTCGCTGCGGCGCGTGGAGATCGCCCGCGTCATCATCTCGACGCGGGAGCCCTTCTCGTGCGTGACCGAGGGCCAGGCGCCGATGTCCTGCTCGGAGACCTGGAAGACGACGGGGGCGTCGGCGAGCGCCTGTCCGCGCTTCAGCCGCTTCACGGCGCGCGGATATCCCGAGAGCGTCATCGTGCCGGGTCCGAAGTCGCGCGAGGCGTAGATCGTGTCCTCGTCGATCCAGGCCACGCCGCCCTTGGATTCCGGCAGCCGGAAGCCGCCCTCGACGAAGGCCTTCTTCGCGAGGTCGAACTCGCGCACCTCGACCGCGTCGCTGCCGCCGCGCGAGATCGACACGAGGCAGCGCTCGTACTTCGGGTAGAGGCACGTGGCGCCCTTCCACGCCCACTTCTCGTTCTCCGCCGCCGAGAGCTTGTCGAGGTCGAGGACCTCCTCCCAGGCCGGCTGCGCCTTGCGGTACTCGGCGAGCGTGGTGCGCCGCCACAGGCCGCGCGGGTTGGCCGCGTCCTGCCAGAAGTTGTAGACGAAGGCGCCCAGCTTGGAGATGGCGGGGATGCGATCGCGCGAGTTGGCGATCTCAGTGAAACGGTTGAGGAGGACGTGGAAGCCCGGCTCCTTCTCCACGGCCGGCCGGCTCTTCGCGTTCTGGTCGTTCACCCAGGCCATCGCCCGCTCGCCGGAGATGTCCTCCAGCCAGAGGTAGGGGTCTTCGTCCTGGGCGAGGGCGGCGGTGGCGGCGGCGGTCATGGCGAGGGCGGCGAAAAGGCGCTTCATGGGCGGGGTCCTTCGGAAATGAAACGGCGCGAGTCGGATCGTGTCCGCTCGCGCCGCATTCTAAGCGAATCGGTGTCAGGTTACTTTCCGCATTGTTGCGGAAAGTGACCGGGCGCCGATTCCGGGCGGGCCCTCAGGCCTTCATGCGCTCCTCGGTGGCGGGCTTGTCGAGCTCGAAGGCCTTGTGCAGCACGCGCACGGCGAGCTCCATGTACTTCTCGTCCACGACCACGGAGGTCTTGATCTCGGAGGTCGAGATCATCTGGATGTTGATGCGCTCCTCGGAGAGCGAGCGGAACATCTTGGAGGCGATGCCGGCGTGCGTGCGCATGCCGATGCCCACGAGCGAGACCTTGGCGATCTTGTCGTCGCCCACGATGGCGCGCGCGCCGATGGCCGGCTTCACGTTCGACTCCAGGATCTGCATCGTGCGCTTGAAGTCGTTGCGGTGCACGGTGAACGAGAAATCCGTCATCCCCTCGATCGAGGCGTTCTGGATGATCATGTCCACCTCGATGTTGGCGTCGGCCACGGGCCCCAGGATCGCGAAGGCGACGCCCGGGCGGTCCGGCACGCCCACCACGGTGATCTTGGCCTCGTCCCGGTTGAAGGCGATGCCGCTGATGATGGCCTGTTCCATGTTCTGGTCTTCCTCGAAAGTGATGAGGGTGCCCATGTCGGTCGAGTTCACGTCGGTGAACGACGACAGGACCCGTAGCTTCACCTTGTACTTGCCGGCGAACTCCACCGAGCGGATCTGCAGCACCTTGGAGCCGAGCGAGGCGAGCTCGAGCATCTCCTCGAAGGTGATGGTGTCCAGGCGCCGGGCGTCGGGGCAGACGCGCGGGTCGGTCGTGTAGACGCCGTCCACGTCGGTGTAGATCTGGCACTCGTCGGCGGTGAGCGCCGCGGCGAGCGCGACGCCCGTGGTGTCCGAGCCGCCGCGGCCGAGCGTCGTGATGTTGCCCTTGGCGTCGATGCCCTGGAAACCCGCCACCACGACCACGTGGCCGCTGGCGAGGTCCCGGCGCATGTTCTCCTCGTCGATCGAGAGGATGCGCGCTTTCGAGTAGGCGTCGTCGGTGAGGATGCGCACCTGGAAGCCGGTGTAGCTCTTCGCCTTGACGCCCAGCTTGTGCAGGGCGAGCGCCAGCAGCCCGATCGAGACCTGCTCGCCCGTGGAGGCGATGACGTCGAGCTCGCGCGGATCGGGATCGGGGTTGAGCTCCTTCGCGAGCGCGAGGAGGCGGTTCGTCTCGCCGGACATGGCCGAGACCACGACGACGACCTGGTGGCCTTCCTTCACGAACCGCTCGACCCGGCGCGCGACCTCGCGGATGCGCTCGGGGCTGCCCATGGAGGTGCCGCCGTACTTCTGGACGATGAGGGACACGGGGAATCCTGCGTCTAGCGGGGGAAACGAACCGCCATTCTACCCCTGAATGGTGCACTGCACCATTGCCGGTACCTGGTACGCGTACCTGGTACCGGACTAGCGGGTATCGGTGGCCAGAAGGCGCAGCTCCTCGGAGAAGGCGCTCTTCGCGCGCGTCTCCCGGAGCTTCTCCAGGAAGGCGACCTTCACCGTGTCGTTGCCCGGCCAGACGGTCTCCAGCCAGTTCATTCCCGCCGCGCCGTAGCCCGTGTACGCGTGCCGGTTCATCTCCGCGGCCACGGCCGAGAGCACGCCCGTGGCGTAGTAGTCGTCCCACTTGATCTTGTCGGCCGAGCGCGAGCTCTTGATCTCCTTGAGCTTCGCCTGGATCTCGCTCGTGCGCGTCTTCCTCTTCGCGCCGGCGAACTCGCCGCAACGCTCCTTGAGCCACGGGTTGGCGGTGGCGGCCGGCTGCGCGCACACGGGCGGCGGCATGCCCGG
>PQAI01000205.1 GCA_003105245.1 Betaproteobacteria bacterium
TCGTCGGGGCCGAGTCGGATCGGCAGGGGGATGGTGCCGGTCATGGCGTCTCCTCGTGGGTGACGGATACCAGGTTGGGGCAGGGCCGTGGCAAAGCAAGGTCGGTGCCACCATTCCTCCGACCGCCAAGTTCGGCTATAATTCCGCTTCGTTTTTCCGCAGGCGCGTAGCTCAGTTGGTTAGAGCACCACCTTGACATGGTGGGGGTCGTTGGTTCGAGTCCAATCGCGCCTACCAATTTCGCTGATGCCGGTTCCTGCCCCCATCGTCGGGCTCATCGCCGTCGAGGACGATGACCTCGGGGCGCTGGAGACCCTCTGGCACGCCCTCGACGCCACGAGCGCCCGATCGGGCATGGCGCGCTGTTTCGCCGCTTCCCCCGCGATTTCGGCCGCCGTCCGGCGCGAGCTCGAACGGCTCGCCGCCGTGCGCATGGGCGACTGGAGCCTCCTCGAGCACGACCCCGTGACGGACCCGGTGGGCGCGCTCGCGCAGGTGGCGCTGCGCCATCCCGGTGCCGACGTGGCCTGGATCGGTGCGCGCGCCGTCCTTCCCGGAGCCTGGGACGCGCGCCTCGCGAAGGCGCTGCATGCGCAGGCGGGCATCGGCGTCGCGGTTCCGCTCTGCGACGCGTCCGAACCGCACTCACTCCTGGAGGCGGTGGACGGCGAGGCCGCTCCCCCCGCGGACCTCGTGGACCGCGCGGCCTATTGCCTGGGCGACCGGACCTTCTACGAAGTGCCGGTGGCGCACCTCGCCTGCGCGCTCTATCGCGCCGAGGCGCTCGCGGCCGCCAGGCCGATGGCGGGCGAGGCGATGGCCGCGTTCCTCTCCCGCATGCGACTGGCCGGCTACTCCTGCGTCGTCTGCGACTACCTCTATGCGGGCTGGTCGGGCCGCGCTCCCGCGCCGGTCGCCATCGACCCGGTCGAGGCGAACGCCTGGCGCCGCAACAATCCCCTCGGGGGCCTGCGCCGTGCCATGAAGGACGCCATCGCGCGGGGACTCCCGGCGGTGGGCGTGCCGGGCCTGGACGCGAAGCCCGTGCAGCTGCACGTCATGCACTACTGGGGCGGCGGGCTCGACAAGTGGGTGCGCGAATTCGCCCGGGCGGACACCGCCCGCACCCACCTCATCCTCGCCTCCTACCGCATCGGCGACGACGGCGGGCAACGCATCGTGCTCTACGCCGATCCCGACTCGATGGTGCCGGTGCGCACCTGGGACATCGCGCGGCCCATCCGCTCGACCGCGACCGCGAGCGTGGAATACCGCCGCATCCTGGAGCAGGTGGTGGCGGAGTTCGGCGTCGAGCGGGTGATCGTCTCCTCGCTCATCTGGCACGCCCTGGACGCGCTCGAGCTCGACGTGCCGACCTTCCTCGTCTTCCACGACTTCTACCCCGTCTGCCAGGCGATCAACCCGCACTTCGGGRCCCCGTGCAGGAGCTGCACGCGGAAGGAWCTCGAGCGCTGCAATGCCTCCAACCCGATCAACAAGGCCTTCCGCGACGTGCCCCCCGCCGAATGGGACGCGATGCGGCGGCGGTTCGTGGACGCCGTGCTCGCACGGCGACTCGAGATGGTCGTGCCCTCGGCCTCGGTGGCAGAGACGCTCAGGCTGCTGGAGCCGCGCCTCAGGGACGCGCCCATGCGCGTCATCGCGCACGGCATCGACCTCGAGGCGAAGCCGCTTGCCTATCCGGCGCGCGACGCCGGCCAGCCGCTTCGCCTCGTGATGCTGGGGCGCTTCACCGATCTCAAGGGCGCGGACCTCCTTCGCGAGGCGGCCGCCGGGCTGCGGCCCCACGCCGAGGTCACGCTGCTGGGATGCGGAGCCGCGGGAATGCAGGCCGCGCAGGAACTCGGCTGGAAGGCCGTGGAGCGCTACGACCCCCGGGAGTTGCCGCGGCTCGTCGCCGAGGCGGCGCCCCACGCGGGATTGCTCGCGTCCATCGTTCCCGAGACCTTCAGCTACACCCTGAGCGAGCTCTTCGCCCTGGGCGTGCCCCCGGTGGCCACCTCCCTCGGCAGCTTCGCGGAGCGCATCGAGGACGGCGGGAACGGCTTCCTCTTCGCGCCCAAGGCCGCAGCCCTGGTGGCGACGATCCGCCGCCTGAAGGGGGAACCGCAGGCGCTCGCCGCGGTCGCAGCCAGGCTCGCCGCGGCGCCGCCGGCGCGCACGGTGGCCGAGATGGTGAAGGACTACGGTCCGCTCCTGCCGCAGGGCGAGCGGGAAGTGGCGCGCTTCCGCGTGGGCGAGGGCTGGCAGAGCGGCCTCACCGAGCCCTACCGGCACCTGAGCGAGGCCTACGCGCAGCTCACCGGGGCCTACTCGCGCCTCGAGAAGGCGTACGGAGAGACCCGCGAGGCCTACGATCACGTCCGTGCGCTCTACGACAAGAGCGTGCGGAAAGGCGGGCGCGGCCGCTAGAACGATTCGAAGGAACACGACTCCATGACCGACCTCACTCACGCATTCCCCTGGGCCGAGAAGCTCTCTCCGAAGCTCCTCAAGAGCCCGTGGTGGATCGGGCACATCCCCTTCGCCTTCGAGCTGATCGGGCGGCTGCGCCCACGGGCGATCGTGGAGCTCGGCACTTACAGCGGCTCCTCCTTCGCCGCCTTCTGCCAGGCGGCCGAGGCCTGCGGTGCCGGCACGAAGTGCTACGGCGTCGACCTGTGGGAAGGCGACATCCACATGGGCAGCTTCGACGAGGCGCTCTTCCGCGAGATCTCCGGCTACATGTCGGCCAACCACCCGCAGACGGCGGTGCTGGTGCGCAAGGACTTCAACGCGGCGGTGAACGACTTCGCCGACGGCTCGATCGACCTGCTGCACATCGACGGCACCCACACCTTCGAGGCCGTGAAGAACGACTTCGAGACCTGGCTTCCCAAGATGTCCGCGCGCGGGGTCGTGCTCTTCCACGACGTGAACGTGAACGAGCAGAACACCGGCCCCTCGGCCGCCAAGTTCGGCGTGCGCCGCTTCTTCGACGGCGTGAAGGGCGGCTACCCGCACTTCGACTTCGACCACTGCTGGGGCCTGGGCGTGCTCGTCGTGGGGCCCGAGGCGCCGGCCGAGGTGATGGAGCTCGTCGAGCTCTCGCGTCAGCCCGGATTCGCGGCGTACTTCGCGGAGAAGGGCGCGGCGGTCTCCAAGCGCTTCGCCGACATGAACGTGCCGCCGCCGGCGCACGGGACCTACGCTCCGCCCTCGCTGTGGCGGCGCGCCATCGACAAGGTGCGCCGCGTGCTCGGCGCGGACGCGAGGGCCGCGTGAACCGGGACGCCGTGCGCCTGCTGGCGCTCTACTTTCCCCAGTTCCACGCCATTCCCGAGAACGACGAGTGGTGGGGCGAGGGCTTCACCGACTGGGTGAACGTGAAGCGGGCACGCCCGCAGTTCCGCGGCCACTACCAGCCGCGCGTGCCGCAGGGCGGCAACTACTACGACCAGTCGAAGCCGGAGACGCTCGCCTGGCAGATCGACCTCGCGCGCCGCCACGGGGTGCACGGCTTCTGCCACTACCACTACTGGTTCGACGGCAAGCAGCTCCTCGACACGCCCACCAACCTGGTCATGGACTCGAAGGGCCCCGAGTTCGACTTCCCGTTCTGCCTCGCCTGGGCCAACGAGACCTGGTCGCGGCGCTGGGACGGGCGCGACCACCACATCCTGCAGCAGCAGTCGCACACGCCGGACCCGGCACTGTGGATGCGCCACTTCGAGTATCTCTACCGCGCCTGGAGCGACGACCGGGCGGTGAAGGTCGACGGCAAGCCCATGTTCCTCGTCTACCGCGCGCACCTCATCCGCGAGATCGGGGCGATGTTCGACCTGTGGCGGGAGGAGGCGCTCAGGCGCGGCCTGCCAGGGCTCTACCTCGTGGCGATGAA
>PQAI01000206.1 GCA_003105245.1 Betaproteobacteria bacterium
GCGCCTTCCACCAGCCGCTCGCCGTGATCGCGGACACCGCCACCCTGGACACGCTGCCCGACCGCGAGCTCGCGGCGGGGCTGGCCGAGGTGATCAAGTACGGCGCCATCGACGACATCGCGTTCTTCGCCTGGCTGGAGGAGAACGTCGACCGGCTGCGCGGGCGCGATCCCGATGCGCTCGCCCGCGCCATCGGCCGGTCCTGCGAGATCAAGGCGCGCATCGTCGCCCTCGACGAGCGGGAGGCCGGCCCGCGGGCGCTGCTCAACCTGGGCCACACTTTCGGCCACGCCATCGAGACGCTCCAGGGCTACGGCAGCTGGCTGCACGGCGAGGCGGTCGCAACCGGCATGGTGATGGCCGCGCGCTTCTCCGAACGCCTCGGCAGGGCGCCGGCCGGCGACGCGCTTCGGCTCGAGCGGCTGCTGCGGCGCGCGGGCCTGCCGGTCGAGCCGCCGGCCATCGAGCCCGACGCCTGGCTGGATGCCATGGGACGCGACAAGAAGAACGAGGCCGGGCGAATCACCCTGATCCTCCTCGATCGGCTCGGCTCGGCCGTCGTCGAGAAGGGCGCGCCGCAGGGCGAGCTCGCGGCCTTCGTCGCCGGCCGCTAGGCGCCGCCCGCACGCTCGAGACGGCGCACGAAGACCTGCATCTCCCGCGCGGCCTGCTTGTCCCCTTTCGCCTGCGCCGCGGCGATCCCCTGGCGCCAGGCCTGCGCGGCCGCCGCGGGTTCCGCCTTCTCCAGCGCCTTGCCGAGCAGCTTCCAGGCCGCCGAGTAGCCCGGATCGCGCGCCAGCGCCTCGCGCAGGTGCATCGCGGCCCGGGCAGGGTCGCCGGCCTTGAGGTATTCCGAACCCAACCCGAAGCGCAGCAAGGCACCGTCCTTGCCGCTGGCGAGCATCGCCTCGAAACGCTCGATCATTGCCATGTCCAATGCCTCCGGCATCCCCGACGGATGCGGACGATTGACGGTATCATCCGTAGCGGCGAGCCCCGTGCCGCCAGCCCCCGAACGCCGAAAACCAGAGGAGCCCACCCATGCTGCGCATCCTTCGACTCGCGCTCGCCGCGCTCGCCCTCCTGGGCCTTCCCGCGGCCGTCACCGCCAAGGATCGCGAGGTCTCGATCGGCCTGCAGGCGGCCGTCACCTCGATGGACCCGCACTACCACAACCTGTCGCCGAACAACTCGATGATGCTGCATGTCTTCGAGCCCCTGATCAAGCGCGACGCCAACCAGAAGCTCGTTCCCGGGCTCGCGACCTCGTGGAAGGCGATCGACGACCTCACCTGGGAGTTCAAGCTGCGCAAGAACGTCCGCTTCCACGACGGCACGCCCTTCACCGCCGCCGACGTCGTGTTCACGCTCAAGCGCGTGCCCAACGTGCCCAACAGCCCGTCGTCCTTCGCGACCTTCACCAAGCCGATCATCGACGTGAAGGTGGTCGATCCCGAGACGATCGTGTTCAAGACCGCCACGCCGCACGTGCTCCTGCCGAGCGACCTCGCCTCGGTGATGATCGTCTCGAAGCTGCACGGGGAAAAGGCCACGACGGAGGACTACAACTCCGGCAAGGCCGCCATCGGAACGGGCCCCTACAAGTTCGCCGAGTACGTGCCCAACCAGCGCGTSGTGCTCAAGGCCAACTACGGCTACTGGGGCGGCGAGGAGCCCTGGGACAAGGTGACCTTCAAGATCCTGTCCAACCCCGCYGCGCGCGTGGCCGCCCTCCTCTCGGGAGACGTGCAGATGATCGAGACCGTGCCCACGGCGGACATCTCGAAGCTCTCCAAGGACCCAAAGTACGCCCTGGCGGACAAGGTCTCCAACCGGGTCATCTACGTGCACCTCAACCAGAGCACGGAGAAGTCGCCCCCGTTCGTGACCGACAAGTCCGGCAAGCCCCTGGACAAGAACCCCTTCCGAGACGCCCGCGTGAGGAAGGCCCTGTCGATCGCCATCAACCGCGACGCGATCGTCGACCGCGTCATGGAGAAGAAGGCCGTGGCCGCCGCCCAGCTCCTGCCCGACTTCTTCTACGGCACGAGCAAGAAGCTCAAGCCCGCGAAGTACGACCCCGAGGGCGCCAAGAAGCTCCTGGCCGAGGCGGGCTACCCCAACGGCTTCGCCCTCACGATCCACGGCCCCAACAACCGCTACATCAACGACGACAAGGTCGCGCAGGCCATCGCGCAGTTCTACTCGAGGATCGGCATCGACGCCAAGGTCGAGACGATGCCCTCGTCGGTGTACTTCACGCGCGCCACGAAGCTCGAGTTCGGCTACATGGTCCTGGGCTGGGGCACGGAGTCCGGCGAGCAGGGCTCGAGCCTGCGCTCGCTGCTGGCCACGTTCGACCGCGACAAGGGCATGGGCGTGACCAACCGCGGCCGCTACTCCAATCCCGCCTTCGACAAGCTCCTGGAGACGGCGCTCGTGACCATGGACGACAAGAAGCGCGAGGGCCTCATCCAGCAGGCGGCCGAGATGGCCATGAACGACACCGCCCTCATCCCGCTGCACTACGAGGTGAGCACCTGGGCCACGGCCAAGGGCTTCAACTACACCGCCCGCACCGACCAGTACACCCTCGCGATGGGACTCAAGCCCGCGAAGTAGCGCAACCTTCGGGACGCCGGCGGACCGCCCCCGGGCGCGTCCGCCGCGGCCCCGGCGCCACCCGACCGACCGCACGCACCCGATGCTCGCCTACGCGATCCGCCGACTCGGGCAGAGCCTTTTCGTCCTCGTGCTGATGTCGTTCCTCGTCTTCGTCGGGGTGTACGCCATCGGCAACCCCGTGGAGCTGCTGGTCAACCCGCAGGCCGATGAGGTCGAGCGCCTGCGCGCCACGGCCGCCCTCGGGCTGGACCGGCCGTTCCTGGAGCAGTACTGGGTGTTCCTGAAGGGGGCGGCGAGCGGGGACCTGGGAAGGTCGTTCGTCTACAACGTGCCGGCCCTCTCGCTCATCCTCGACAAGCTCCCGGCGACGATCGAGCTCGCCTTCGTGGCGATGGTCATCGCGATCGCGCTCGGCATCCCGCTCGGGCTCGTCGCAGGGCTCAAGCCCGATTCCCTCGTCGGGCGCGGAATCATGGCCGGATCGATCCTCGGCTTCAGCCTGCCCACGTTCTGGGTGGGCCTGGTCCTCATCATGGTCTTCTCGGTTCAGCTGGGGTGGCTGCCTTCCAACGGGCGCGGCGACACGGCCACGGTCGCCGGCGTGCCGATGAGCTTCCTCACCGCCGACGGGCTCGCCCACCTCGCGATGCCGGCGGTGAACCTGGCGCTCTTCAAGCTCTCGCTACTCATCCGCCTCACGCGCGCCGGCACCCGCGAGGCGGTGCTCCAGGACTACGTCAAGTTCGCCCGCGCCAAGGGGCTGCCGCAGGGCAGGGTGATCGGGGTCCACGTGCTCAAGAACATCCTCATCCCCATCGTCACGGTGATCGGCCTGGAACTGGGCTCGGTCATCGCCTTCGCGATCGTGACCGAGTCGATCTTCGCCTGGCCGGGGACGGGCAAGCTCCTGATCGACTCGATCAACCAGCTCGACCGCCCGGTGATCGTCGCCTACCTGCTGGTGATCGTGACGCTCTTCATCGTCATCAACTTCGTGGTCGACGTCCTGTATTCGATGCTCGACCCGCGCGTGCGCCTGGGCGGCGCGGGCGCGTCCCACTGACATGGCCGCCGGCACCGAAGGCCCCTGGGCCCGCTTCCGTGCCGATTTCGCGGAGAGCCGGCTCGCCGTGGCCGGACTCGTCCTGCTGGTCGCCATCGTGACCGTGGGACTTCTCGCCCCCGTCATCTCGCCGCAGAACCCGTACGACCTCGCGCAGCTCGACGTCCTGGACTCGAAGCTCGCGCCAGGCGAAAAGGGCGGTGACGGGCGCACCTACTGGCTGGGCACCGACGACCAGGGGCGCGACATGCTCTCGGGCATCTTCTACGGCCTGCGCATTTCCCTGGGAGTGGGGATCGCCAGCACGGTGTTCGCGCTCGCGATCGGCCTCGTCTTCGGGCTGGTGGCGGCGTACTTCGGGGGATGGGTGGACACGCTGGTCATGCGCATCGTCGACATACAGCTCTCGTTCCCCGCCATCCTCATCGCGCTCATCCTGCTGGCCGTCCTCGGACAGGGGGTGGACAAGATCATCGTCGCGCTGGTCACGGTGCAGTGGGCCTACTACGCGCGAACCGTCCGCTCCTCGGCGCTGGTCGAGCGCCAGAAGGAATACGTCGAGGCCGCCCGCGTGCTCGCCCTCGGGCAGGCGCGGATCGTCTTCCGCCACCTCCTGCCCAACTGCCTGCCGCCTCTCATCGTCGTGGCCACCGTGCAGGTCGCCCACGCGATCGCCCTGGAGGCGACGCTCTCCTTCCTCGGCCTGGGCCTGCCGATCACCGAGCCGTCGCTGGGGCTGCTCATCTCCAACGGCTTCCAGTACCTGCTGTCCGGGAAGTACTGGATCAGCTTCTATCCCGGCGTGGCGCTGCTGCTCACCATCATGTCCATCAACCTGGTGGCCGACCAGCTTCGCGACATCCTCAACCCGAGGCTTCGCAAGTGAGCGCCCCGCCCCTGCTTCAGGTCGACGGCCTGCGCATGCACTTCTTCACCAAGGCCGGTGTCGTGAAGGCGGTCGACGACGTGAGCTTCACGGTGGACCGGGGCGAGATCCTGGGACTGGTGGGCGAGTCCGGATCCGGCAAGTCGATGACCGGCTACTCGATCCTGGGCCTGGTGGATGCCCCCGGCAGGATCGTCGACGGCCGGATCGTGTTCGACGGAACCGACCTCACGCGGCTCGATGCGGCCGCGTGGCGGCGCATCCGGGGAAACCGCATCGCGATGATCTTCCAGGACCCGATGATGACGCTGAACCCGGTCCTGAGGATCGACACCCAGATCGTCGAGGCGGTCCTCGCGCACGCCGACGTCTCCCGGGAGAGCGCGCTCGCGCGCGCGCGCGAGGCCCTCGTGCGCGTGGGCATCGCCTCGCCCGACGAGCGCCTTCGCGCCTATCCGCACCAGTTCTCCGGCGGCATGCGCCAGCGCGTGGCGATCGCCATCGCGCTGGTGAACGGTCCCGACCTCATCATCGCGGACGAGCCGACCACCGCGCTCGACGTGACCATCCAGGGGCAGATCCTTTTCGAGATGCAGAAGGTCTGCCGCGAGAGCGGCACCGCGCTCATCTGGATCACGCACGACCTGTCGGTGATCGCGGGACTCGCGGACGAGGTGTGCGTCATGTACGCCGGGCGCTTCGTCGAGTCCGGGCGCGTGGCCGACGTCCTCGAGCGGCCGCTGCACCCCTACAGCCGGGGCCTCATCGACTCCGTGCCCAGCCGCAACGAGCGCGGGCGCCCCCTGCACCAGATTCCCGGCATGACGCCCTCGCTCCTCTCGCTGGGGCCGGGGTGCCCGTTCCGGGAGCGCTGCTCCGAGGCGACCCCGCGATGCGCCGAGAGTCCCGCCATCACCGAGCCCGCGCCCGGCAGGCGCCTTCGCTGCTTCCATCCCGTCCCGTGAGCGCCGCCGGCCCTTCCCCCGTCCCGCTGCTGGAGCTGCGCGGCATCTCCAAGCAGTTCAGCTCGCGCCTGGACATTGCTGCGCGCATCGCGGCACGCCTCGGCGCCGGCGCCGGTCCGCAGACGGTCCACGCCCTCGACGGCGTCGACCTCTCGGTCGGGGCGGGCGAAGTCGTGGGGCTCGTGGGCGAGTCCGGCTGCGGCAAGTCCACCCTCGGGCGCATCGTGGCGAGGATCCTCGAGCCCTCGCGGGGAGAGCGGCGCTGGAAGGACCGTCCCTACTCGGACTACGAGTCGCCCGCCTCCCGCGCCGAGCGCCTCGCGGTGCAGATGGTGTTCCAGGATCCCTTCGCCTCGCTCAATCCGCGCATGCGGATCGTCGACGTCATCGGCGAGGCGCCCGTGGTGCACGGCCTGGTTCCGGCGCGCGAGCGCGACCGCTACGTGGCGGAGGTCATGGAGCGCGTCGGCCTCGACGCGAGCCTCGCCAAGCGTTTCCCGCACCAGTTCTCCGGCGGGCAGCGCAGCCGCATCGGCATCGCGCGCGCGCTGGCGGTCAATCCCCGCTTCCTCGTCTGCGACGAGGCGGTGGCCGCCCTGGACGTCTCCATCCAGGCGCAGGTGCTCAACCTCTTCATCCGCCTGCGCGAGGAGTTCGGCCTCACCTACCTGTTCATCAGCCACGATCTCGGGGTCGTCCGCCACCTGTCCGACCGCGTCGTGATCATGTACCTCGGCCGCATCGTGGAGTCGGCCGATTCGCAAGAGGTTTTCGCGCGCCCCAACCACCCGTACACGCAGGCCCTGCTCGCCGAGATCCCGCGCCTGGAGGCCACCAAGCGGGCCTACATACCGATCAAGGGGGAGATCCCTTCGCCGCTCGCCCCGCCGGGCGGCTGCCATTTCCACCCGAGGTGCCCGCACGCGATGCCACGCTGCCAGGCCGAGGCCCCGCGCCTGCGCGAGATCGCTCCCGGACATCTTTCTGCCTGCCACCTGAACGACACCCCATGAACAGCCATTCCGCCTTCCATCTCCTGGAGCCCGCCGGCGACCGCGTGCCGGTCGTCCTCGACTCCCCCCACAGCGGCACCGAGTATCCCGCCGATTTCGGGGCGGCCCTGCCGCTTTCCGCCCTGCGAAACGCCGAGGACGCGTTCGTCGACGAGCTCTACGGCTGCGGCCCGCGACTGGGCGCCACGCTCATCGCGGCGCGGTTCCCGCGCTCCTACATCGACGCGAACCGTTCCGTCCTGGACGTCGACACCTCGCTCCTCGATGCCCCCTGGCCCGGGCCCGCCGCCGCATCCCGCAAGACGCAGCTCGGCATCGGCCTCATCTGGCGCATCCTCGACTCGGGCGAGCCCATCTACGCACGCAAGCTTTCCGTGCAGGAGGTGAGCCGGCGCATCACCGGCTACCACCAGCCCTACCAGAAGGCGGTCAAGGACGCGCTGGACGACACGCACGCCCACTTCGGTTCCGTGTGGCACCTCAACTGCCACTCGATGCCCGCGCTGAGCAGCGTCATCTCGGAGGAGGGGCCGGGCAAGCCGCGCGCCGACTTCGTGCTCGGCGACCGCGACGGCACGACCTGCGAGCCGGCATTCACCGCGTTCGTGGCGCGCGTCCTCGGCGACATGGGCTACGAGGTGAAGGTGAACGATCCCTACAAGGGCGTCGAGCTCGTGCGGGCGTTCTCCGATCCCGCCGCCGGGCGCCACAGCCTGCAGGTCGAGGTGAACCGCAGGCTCTACCTGGACGAGACGACGGGACAGAAGACGCCCGGCTATGCCCGCCTGGCGAGGGACGTCGAGCGCCTCGTGAAGGCGGTCTGCGACTACGCGGCCGAGCGCGGCTCGCACCGCTGCGAGGCCGGCCACGATCACCACGATCACCACGCCTGCGGGCACGATCACGGCCACGCCCATCACCACTCCCACGGCCACGATCACGATCACGGCCACGGCCACTCCCACGACCACTCCCCTTCGTCCCGCAAGGGCGGGAAATGAACGCCATGTCCCGAATCGCCATCGAGCTCGCCGCGCCCGACATCGACGCCCACCGCCGGTCCTCCACCGGGGTCGACTTCGTCCACACCTTCGAGAGCGGCC
>PQAI01000207.1 GCA_003105245.1 Betaproteobacteria bacterium
GAGGTCGCGAGCGGGTCCCAGTGCGACTCCTGGTAGCCGATGGCCGCGATGAGCCGCCAGTCGAATCCCGAGACGCGCTCGGCCTCGAGGAAGTGGGGCTTGAGCCTGGGCAGCACCGTGTTGATGCGCTCGATGAGCGTGCCGGCGTCGATCGCGGAAATGCGCGCGGCGTGCGCGAAGTAGCGGTCCGCGAGGCGCTTGAGCGTTCCGTCCTTCGCGATGCGCGCGAAGAACACCTTCATGCGGTCGAGGAGCGCCTTCTGGTCGACCTCTCCCACGCGCCAGGCGAAGTCCACGGGCTTGCCGACGTCGAAGGCGACCTCGAGCTGCGGGAAGTGCTTGCGCGCCACGGTGAAGCGGGCGGAATCGATGAGCGCCCCGTCGAGCGTCCCCGCGGCCACGCGCTCCAGCAGTTCCTCGGGGGAGGTGTCCGGCGGCAGGCGCTCGATCCGGGCGGGTAGCGTGGCGCGCGCGGCGACGAGGGGATCGGAGAAGGCGTCGCCCACCAGGCCGACGCGCCGGTCCGCGGTGTCGGCGGCGTTGCGCGGGCGGGGGAAGCTCGCGCGCCAGGCGAGCTGGTACTGCGCGGTGCGGTACGACGGCCCCCACGAGAGGCCGCCGGGGAGGTCGAAGCGCCGCGGCAGCAGGGCGGCCACCAGGTGCCCGCGCCGCTCGGCCAGCGCCTTCTCCGCCTTCTCGAGGCTGTCCACGAAGACGTAGTCGAAGGGCAGGCCCAGGTCGCGGGCGAAGAGCTCCACCAGGTCGTGCTCGAAGCCCGAGGGCTGGCCCTGCGAGTCCTCGTACCAGGTCGCGGGGCCGTTCACCGTGAGGACGACGAGCTTGCCGCCCTCGGCGAGCGGGAGCACCGGCTTCGCGGCGTACTCGCATCCGGCCGCGAGGAAGAGGAGGACGCCGAGGAGTATCCGCCCGAACATGGCCCGCAGTGTGACCGGTCGGCAGGGGCGATTCAATCTGCGCCGCCGCATGGCCCGGGAGGGCGCCGAAATCGGCGATAATCGCCGCGAGGAAACGACTGGACGATGCCGAGGATMTTCGCACTCGTGCCCGCCGCCGGGCAGGGCTCGCGCATGGGAGACGCGCTGCCCAAGCAGTACCTGGCGCTCGCCGGCCGCCCGATGCTGTTCCACTGCCTCWCGGCGCTGGCCGCCGTGGCGCGCATCGACCGCGTGATCGCGATCCTCGCGCCCGGCGACCGCCACTGGGAGGCGCAGGACCGCGGCGCGCTTCCCGGCCGCATCGAGSCCMTGTACGCCGGCGGCGCCAGCCGCGGCGAGAGCGTGGCGAACGCCCTGGCGCGCCTCCAGGGCCGCGCGCAGGACGGGGACTGGGTGCTGGTCCACGACGCGGCGCGCCCCTGCATCACGCCGCCGCTGGTGGAGCGGCTCCTCGACGAGGTGGACGACGATCCCGTGGGGGGGCTCCTCGCGATCCCGCTCGCCGACACCCTCAAGCGCGCGCGGGAGGACGGCCCGCGCGTGGCCGGGACGATCCCGCGGGACGGCCTCTGGCGGGCGCAGACGCCGCAGATGTTCCGCTACGGGCTCCTGCGCCGGGCGCTGGCGGGCATGCCGGAGGCCACCGACGAGTCGCAGGCGGTCGAGGCCCTCGGGCAGGTCCCGCGCATCGTGCGGGGCGAGGACGAGAACCTGAAGGTGACCTTCGCGGGGGACCTCGCCCTCGCGGAGATGATCCTCGCGCGGCGGGGAGGAGGAGCGACATGAACGGGATGCGCATCGGGCAGGGCTTCGACGTCCACCAGCTCGTGGCCGGCCGCCGGCTCGTGATCGGCGGCGTGGAGATCGCCCACGACAAGGGGCTGCTGGGCCACAGCGACGCCGACGTCCTGCTGCACGCGATCTGCGACGCGCTGCTGGGCGCGGCCGCGCTGGGCGACATCGGCCGCCACTTTCCCGATTCCGATGCCCGCTACAAGGGCATCGACAGCCGCGAGCTGCTGCGCCGGGTGGCGGGCCTGGTGCGCGAGGAAGGCTACGAGCCGGTGAACGTCGACGCGACGATCATCGCCGAGGCGCCGCGCATGGCGCCGCACGTCCCGGCGATGGTGGCGCACATCGCCTCCGACGTGGGTCTCGCGGAGGACTGCGTCAACGTGAAGGCCACCACCACCGAGGGGCTCGGCTTCGCCGGCCGCGGGGAGGGCATCGCCGCGCAGGCCGTGTGCCTGGTGACGGCCCGCTAGGCGAGCCGTGCGCATCCTGATCGTCGAGGACGACGCCATGCTCGCCGAGGCCGTCGCCGCGGCGATGCGGCAGTCGGCGCACGTCGTCTCGCATGCCGCCAGCGGCGACGAGGCGGACCTCGCGCTCTCCACGCGGGAGTTCGACCTGGTGCTCCTCGACCTCGGCCTGCCCCGCATGGACGGCTTCGAGGTCCTGCGGCGGCTGCGCCAGCGCCGCTCGAAGGTGCTGGTGATCATCCTCACCGCCCGCGATTCGCCCGGGGACCGCGTGAAGGGACTGGACCTGGGCGCCGACGACTACCTGGTGAAGCCCTTCCAGCTCGCCGAGCTCGAGGCGCGGGTGCGCGCCCTCATCCGGCGCGCGCACGCCATCGCGAGCTCCGAGATCGTTCACGGCCCGCTCAAGCTCGACATGGCCGGCCGCCGCCTCTACTGCGACGGGCGGCCCGTGGAGCTCTCCGCGCGCGAGCTGGCGGTGGTGGAGCTGCTGCTGCTGCGCGAGGGCCGGGTCGTCACCAAGCAGCAGATCGTCGACCACCTGTACGGCTGGGAGGACGTCTCCAC
Source organism: Betaproteobacteria bacterium (assembly GCA_003105245.1). Taxonomy (GTDB): domain Bacteria; phylum Pseudomonadota; class Gammaproteobacteria; order Burkholderiales; family Usitatibacteraceae; genus FEB-7. Next base: position 2,786 of record PQAI01000207.1, read on the forward strand.
CAGCAACGCGGTCGAGGTCTTCGTCTACCGCCTGCGCAGGAAGCTCGACGCGAGCGGCGTGGACATCAAGACCGTGCGCGGCATGGGCTACCTCATCGAGAAGGCCGGCGACCGGCCCGACGCCTAGCGGCGGAACTGCGCGAGGACCGAGGAGGTCCAGGTCAGGCGCTCGATGAGGGTGCGCAGGAACTCGCGGTTGAAGCGCAGCTGGCAGCCCTCGGTGAGGCTCTCCAGGTGCGTGGCCTGGATCTTGAGGAGCTGCACCTCGGACACCGAGATGATGGAGGCCGAGCGCCGCGCGCGGTCGCCCGAGAGGTAGGCCATCTCGCCGAAGCAGTCGCCTTCCTTGAGGACGTTGAGGAGCTTGCCGTCCTTCACCACCTTCACCTGCCCGGAGACGATGATGAAGAAGGCCTGGCCGATCTCGCCCTCGAGCAGCAGGTTCTCGTCGCGGGAGTGCACCTCCCAGATCGCCCCGCGCAGCACCTCCCAGAGCTCGGCGTCGCGGAACTCGCGGAAGAAGGGCAGGGCCCGCAGGCGGTTGAACTTCTCGGTCGAGCTGATCTCGGTGGAGTAGCGCTCGAGCTGCGGGAAGGTGTCGGCGAGGTCGCTCGCCATCTCGAACCAGGTCTGGTAGCGCTCCCGCGCGTCCTTCGCCATCGCCTTCTTGACGATCTCGACCAGCTTGTCGGGAAGGTCGGGGCGCAGCTGCTCGAGGGGAATAGGGTCCTCGTTCAGGATCTTGTTGATCATCGCGACCGAGTTCTCGGCCCGGAAGGGGAGCTTGCCGGTGAGCAGCTCGTACATCACCACGCCCAGCGAGTAGATGTCGGTCTGGACGGAGGGCGACTCCTCGTTGATCTGCTCGGGCGACATGTAGGCCGGCGAGCCGAGGAAGCCCTCGATCTGGGTGTGCGTCGCGTGCGAGATCTTGGCGGTGCCGAAATCGCTGATCTTGATGTCCTCGCGCTCGCTCAGCAGGATGTTGGCGGGCTTGATGTCGCGGTGGATCACCCCGTTCTGGAAGGCGTAGTCGAGCGCCCGGCACATCTTGAAGATCACCAGCACCGCCTGGCGCACCGGCAGGAGGTTGGTCTCSGTGCAGTACTTCTTGAGCGAGCCGCCSGGGACGAACTCCATCACGATGTAGCGCGTGTCGCCCTCGACCACCGCGTCGTACACGGCCACGATGTTCGGGTGGTTGAGCTTCCCGGCGAGCGAGGCCTCGTTGAGGAAGAGCTTCTCGAAGCGCTTGGCCTCCTCCTCCGACATGTCGGCGTCGCTCTTGGCGACCTTGATGGCGACCTTGCGGTCGTTGAAGGGGTCCTCCCCGACATAGACGAGGGCGGAGGCGCCCTGGCCGATCTCGGACAGGACGGTGTACTTGCCGATCTTGTGGGGTCGTTCCGACACCGGGAGAAGGGTCGTGGCGCTCAGGTCGCGATAATCGGGGCAGTTTAACCGAACTCGCGCGGGCCGCGAAGGAGAGCCGGCCGGGACGGCGTTGCCCGCGCCCGGGGCGGGTGGCGATAATGGGCGTTCGGCAAACAGGAGAACCCGGGATATGGATGCGGAAGGAACCACGCCCCTCATGCGGGCGGCAGGCAAGGGCGACCTCGGCGCGGTGCGCGCCCTCCTCGCGCAGGGCGCCGACGTGAACGCGGCCGACTCGCGCGGCTTCACCGCCCTCTACTACGCCTGCTACGACGGCGAGGAGGACCGCGGCCATCCGGAGGTCGTCCGGGCCCTCCTCGAGGCCGGGGCCGACAAGGAGGCGAGGATCGGCTACGGCGTGCGCCCGCTCATGTACGCGGCCGGCAACGGCGAGGCCGGGGTGGTCGAGGCGCTGCTCGCGGCCGGCGCCGACCCGACCGCGCGCAACGAGGGCGGGCGCACCGCGCTCATGATGGTGAAGGACCGCGACTACGTGGACGTGATCAACCTCCTGCACGAGGCCGAGCTCGCGCTCGGGGGCGAGGGCTGCGGCACGCGCAACGCCCCCGACCGGCAGGTGATCACCTTCCTGAAGAAGGCGCCCTGAGGGGGCCTCAGGCCCCGGCGCCGCGCGCGATCCCGCGCGCCAGCGCGAGGAAGGCCTCGCGCGAGGCCTCGCCGACCGGCAYGACGGCCGCCGAGGCGGCCCCCGCGTAGTTGCGGAACATCGAGCGCCGGTAGGCGGGGTCGTAGTGGGCCTCGAGGAGGTCGGCCACGAGGCCGTGCCAGTCRCCCTTCGCCGCCAGCTCGTTCCAGAGCCCGATCCTCTCGGCGCCGTGCAGCGGCGCGAGGCAGGCGAGCTTCTCGCGCAGGAGCGCGGGGTCGGCCACCAGGTGCGCGTAGTCCTCGAGCAGGAGCTCGCGGCGCACGGCGGGCGGCGCCTCCAGCCGCAGGCACTCGCCCTCGCGCATGCGCGCGATGAGCGCCTCCGGCACCCGGAGGTTGCCGACCTTCTTGCTCTCCGACTCCACGAACACGGGCCGCGCCGGGTCGAACGACCCCAGCGCGGTCCAGATCGCCGTCTCGAACGCCTTCTGCGAGGGCTGCGGGGCGCCGGGAATCTCGCCCAGCACGGAGCCGCGGTGGGCCGCCAGGAGCTCGAGGTCGAGGACCTGCGAGGGCGTGGTCGCCAGGGCCTCCAGCAGGCGGCTCTTGCCCGATCCGGTGGCGCCGCACACGACCCGGAACCGGAAGCGTCCCGGCATCGTCTCGAGGTCGGCGGCGACCTGGCGGCGGAAGGCCTTGTAGCCGCCGTCGAGCTGCATCGCGTCCCAGCCGACCTGGCGCAGGACGTGGGTGAGCGAGCCCGAGCGCGTGCCGCCGCGCCAGCAGTAGACGAGCGGCCGCCACGAGCGCGGCTTGCCGGCGAAGCGCTCCGAGAGGATGCGCGCGATGTTGGCCGCCACCAGGGGCGCGCCGATCCGCTTGGCCTCGAAGGCGCCGCGCTGCTTGTAGGCCGTGCCGACGAGCGCGCGCTCGGCGTCGTCCAGGACCGGGCAGTTCACCGCGCCGGGAAGGTGGTCCTCGGCGTACTCCGAGGGGCTGCGGGCATCGAGGATGGCGTCCCAGCGCGCGAGGTCGGCCGGTGCGAGGGGCAGCCCGGCGAGGGGCGCGGGTCGCTCGCGGGCCACGGGCAGGCGGTTCATCGGGCCGCGGGCCGCCTGAGCAGGGGCTCGAGGGTGGGCCAGACGTTGTCGAGGATGCGCGGCTGGGCCTGCGCGGACGGGTGCAGCTGGTCCGGGAGGAAGAGATCCCGGCGATCGGCCACGCCGTCGAGGAGAAACGGCACCAGCGGAACGCGCGCCTTCCGGGCGAGCTGGGGGTAGAGGTCGCGGAACTCGCGCGCGTAATCGATGCCATAATTGGGCGGAATCATGAGCCCCACCAGCACGGGTTCGGCGCGCGCGGCGCGGGCCAGTCGGATCATCTCCTCGAGGTTGCCGCGGGCGGCCGCCACGGGCTGGCCGCGAAGGCCGTCGTTGGCCCCGAGGGCGATCACCACGAGGTTCGGGCGGTGGCGCTTGAGGTCCTCGGGCAGCCGCCTCACGCCGCCGGCGGTGGTCTCGCCGGAGATGCTCGCGTTCACGACGCGCCAGTCCAGGCCGTCGCGGGCGATGCGCTCGCCGAGGAGGGAGACCCATCCCTGGCTGGTGGCCAGGCCGTAGGCGGCCGAAAGGCTGTCGCCGAAGACGAGCAGGGTCCGCTGGGCAAGAGCGGGCGGGGCCGCGAGGGCCAGCAGGGCGGTGGCGATCGCGAATGCCGCGCGCCACGGGAGTCGAATGAGGGATTTCAAGTCGGGTCTGTTCCAGGAACCGGCGCGCACCGGAGCACCATGAACGCGATACGAGAAGCACGGGAAGACGGGGCGCTGCCCGCGGTCCAGCCCGTGATTGTGCGGGCCGAGGGCCTCACCAAACAAGTCTCCACGCCGGACCACGAACTCACCATCGTGAAGGGGGCGACCTTCGAGGTCGCCGCGGGCGAGTCGGTGGCGATCGTCGGGGCGTCCGGGTCGGGCAAGTCCACGCTGCTGGGACTGCTCGCGGGGCTGGACGTTCCCACCGCCGGTCGCGTCTGGATCGACGGCGAGGAGCTCTTCGCCCAGGACGAGGACGGCCGCGCGCGCCTGCGCGGGCGGCTGGTGGGGTTCGTCTTCCAGTCCTTCCAGCTCCTGCCGGCGCTCACCGCGCTGGAGAACGTGATGCTCCCGCTCGAGCTCGCCGGGCTCGCCGACGCCTCCTCGCGCGCTTCCCGCGTGCTGGGCCAGGTGGGGCTCGCCGACCGCCTCGGGCACTACCCGCGCCAGCTCTCCGGCGGCGAGCAGCAGCGCGTGGCCGTGGCGCGGGCCTTCGCGACCGAGCCCAAGCTCCTCTTCGCCGACGAGCCCACCGGCAACCTCGACTCCGCGACGGGCGCGCAGGTGATCGAGCTCCTGTTCGGCATGAACCGCGAGCGCGGCACGACCCTCGTCCTCGTCACCCACGACGAGGCGCTGGCGCAGCGCTGCGACCGGCGCATCGCGATCTCCGCCGGCGTCGTCGAGGCGTGAGGCGCCGGCACCAAGCATGAAGAACCTCCCGATCGCCCTCCGGATGCTCCGCCGCAACGCCCACGCGGGCGAGGCGCGGGTGCTCGCGGCGGCGCTCTTCGTGGCGGTCGCGGCGGTGACCACCGTGGGCTTCTTCGCCGACCGCGTGCGCGGGGCGCTCGACCAGCAGGCCAACGAGCTCCTGGGCGGCGACCTCGTCGTGATCGCGGACCACCCGGTGCCGGGCCCGTTCCGCGAGCGCGCCGCCGCGGAGGGCCTCGCCCTGGCCACGACCACCACCTTCCCGAGCATGGTGTCGGGATCGGCGGGAACCAGTCTCGCCGAGATCAAGGCGGTGAGCGGCTCCTTCCCGCTGCGCGGGCGGCTGCGCGTGGCGGGCCCCGCGGAAGGCGCAGACCGCGAGGTCGAAGGCGCGCCGGCCCCCGGCACCGTGTGGGTCGGGGGGCCGCTCGTGTCGCGCATCGGCGCGGCCCGGGGACAGGCGATCCGCGTGGGCAACGCTACCCTCGCGGTGGCCGMGGTCATCACGCGCGAGCCCGACAGCGTCCTCGACTACTTCGGCATCGCCCCGCGCGTGCTCATGAACGAGGCCGACCTCGCCGCCACGGGCCTGGTGCAGGTCGGCAGCCGCGTGACCTGGCGCCTGCTCGTGGCCGGGGACGCGAAGGCCGTGGCCCGCTACGACGAGGCCATGCGCCCGCTCCTCGCCCGCGGCGAGCGAATCGAGGGCGTGCGCGACTCGCGAAGCGAGGTTCGCGTCTCGCTCGAGCGCGCGCAGCGCTTCCTCGGCCTCGCCTCCCTCCTGTCGGTGGTGCTCGCCTCCGTGGCGGTGGCGCTGGCGGCGCGGCGCTTCTCGATCCGGCAGACGGACGGCGCGGCGATGATGCGCTGCCTGGGCGCGGCGCAGGCCGACATCTTCGCGATCAACGCCTGGCAGTTCGTGCTGCTCGCGGCCGCCGGCTGCGCCGCGGGGACGGCCGCGGGCTACGGCGCGCAGGCGGTGCTGGCGCAGTGGCTCACGGGATTCTTCAGCGTGGCCCTGCCGGCCCCGGGCTGGCGGCCCGCGGTCCAGGGCGCGGTGATCGGCATGGTGCTGGTGCTCGGCTTCACGCTGCCGCCGCTGCTGCGGCTGCGCAACGTGCCCACGCTGCGCGTGCTGCGAAGCGACGTCGCGGTGGCGGAACCCTCGAGCCTCGTGGCCTACGCGCTCGGCCTCGGGACGCTGTCGGCGCTCATCGTGTGGCAGGCCGGCGACCTGAAGCTCGGCGCGATGTCGCTGGGGGGCTTCGCGGCGGCGCTGGGCGTGGCCGCGGCCGCGGGCTACGCGCTGATCCGCGGCCTGGCGCGCCTGCGCGCGGGCGCCTCCGGCCCGTGGCGCTACGGGCTGGCCAACCTGCGCCGGCGCACCGGTTCGAGCCTCGTGCAGGTCATGGCGCTGGGCGTGGGGATCATGGCGATGCTGCTGCTCACGCTCGTGCGCACCGACCTCATCGTGAAGTGGCAGAAGTCCATGCCCGCGGACATGCCCAACCGCTTCGCGATCAACATCCAGGGCGACCAGCTGCCGCTCGTGAAGGCGTACTTCGCCGAGCTGGGCCTCGCCACGCCGGACCTCTACCCGATGGTGCGCGGGCGGCTCGTGGCCATCGGCGACCGGCCGGTGTCGCCGGCGAGCTACGAGGACCAGCGCGCGCGCCGCCTGGTGGAGCGCGAGTTCAACCTGTCGTGGGCGCGCGAGCTGCGGCCCGACAACAGGATCGTCGCGGGCTCCTGGTGGGACCCGCGCGCGGACGACCCGCAGTTCTCGGTGGAGGAGGGAATCGCGAAGACGCTCTCCATCCGCGTGGGGGACACGCTCGCCTGGGACGTCGGCGGCACGCGCTTCTCGGCGCGGGTGACGAGCCTTCGCAAGGTGGAGTGGGACAGCTTCAAGGCCAACTTCTTCGTGATCGCGAACCCGGGGCTGCTCGAGCGCTATCCCGCGAGCTGGATCACGAGCTTCCACCTGCCCTCCGGGCGCGAGGAGGTGGTCAACCGCCTCGTCGAGCGCTTCCCGAACGTGAGCGTGATCGACCTCACCGCGATCATGGGGCAGGTCAAGCGCATCTCCGACCAGGTCTCGCGCGCCGTGGAGTTCGTCTTCCTCTTCGCCATCGCCGCGGGGCTGGTGGTGCTCTTCGCCGCCATCACCTCGACGCAGGACGAGCGCGTCTTCGAGGGCGCGGTGATGCGCACGCTGGGCGCCAGCCGCCGCCAGATGGTGCTCACGCAGCTTTCCGAGTTCCTCGCCATCGGGCTGCTGGCCGGGATGGTGGCCGCGGCCGGCGCGGTGGGCCTCGCCCTCGTGCTCTCCGAGCGGGTGCTCGGCGTGCCCTACGAGTTCAACTGGGTCGTCCCGGTGGCGGGGCTCCTGGCCGGCGGCGCGGGCGTGGCCATCGCGGGGCTCCTGGGCACCCGCCGGGCAGTCGACTCGCCGCCGCTTGCCGCCATCCGGGCCCTTGGCTGAGGGGGGACAGGTTGCCCGTCGAACGAAGCGAAACGGTCCGGTCGCGGCGATTTCCATGAACGCGCAACCTGTCCCCCCGAAGGCAGGTTCGCGCGGGATCCGCTCCCCCTACCTCCTGCTCACCGTCACCTCGCTCTTCTGGTCGCTCAACTGGGTGATCGGCAAGGCCGTGGTGGGGACGATCTCGCCGCTCGCGCTCACCTTCATCCGCTGGGTCATCGCGGTGGCGGCGATGATGCCCTTCGCCTGGCCGCTCGTCCGCGAGCACTGGCCGCTGGTGAAGCGCCACTGGAAGGCCATCGCGCTCATCGGCTTCTGGGGCACGGGCCTGCACAACGCCTTCGCCTACGTGGGGCTGCACTACACGACCGCCACCAACGGCGTGATCCTCAACAGCTCCATCCCGGTCCTCATCATCCTGACCGGCTGGATCCTCTACCGCGACACGATCACGCGCGTGCAGGCCCTCGGCGTGGTGGTGTCGCTCGCGGGAGTCCTGACGGTCCTCACCGGCGGCGATCCCGCCGTCCTCGCCACGCTCACGCTCAACCGCGGCGACGTCATCGTCATCGTCGGCATGGTGTTCTGGGCGGTGTACACGGTGCTGCTGCGCCTGAAGCCCGCGGAGCTTCCGGGGCTGGCGCTGCTCGCCTGCTGCGGGATGGTGGGCGTGGTGCTCCTCGCGCCGCTCGCGGCGGCCGAGCTCCTCTTCATGGGCGGCTCGGTCGCGTTCACGCCCGCCTCGGTCGCGGCGATGCTCTACGTGGGCACCTTCCCGTCCTTCATCGGCTACGTGTTCTGGAACCGCGCCGTGGGCGAGGTGGGGTCCAACGTCGCCGGGATCTTCATCCACCTGATGCCGGCGTTCGGGAGCCTGCTCGCCTGGATGTTCCTCGGCGAGCGCATCCACGCCTTCCACCTGGCGGGCATCGCCCTCATCCTCGCGGGCGTCTGGCTCACCGCGCGCGGGCGCCGTGCCGTGCCGGTGCCGGCCACCGAGTAGGCGGTCCCTAGCCGCCCTCCGTCGACTCGAAGGCGAGGCCCACGGCATCCCACTCGTCGCGCTCGGCCTGCAGGGCGATGGCCACGAGGGTGTTGCGGGCCAGCCAGTCCCCGTCCACCTCCAGCCGGAAGCCCTTGCCCTTGCGCGCCAGGCGAAGCGGCGGCAGGCGAAGCGTCCGCCGGCTGCGGTAGAAGATCACCGCGAGGCGAAGGCACAGGGCCAGCGTGGCGAGCGAGCCGTCGTCCTCGAAGGCCGCGCGCATCTTGGCCAGGCGCCCGCGCTGCGAGAGCACGAGGTTGGAGAGCCAGCCCTGCTCCTGGCGCGAGAAGCCGGGCATGTCGGCATTGGCGAGGATATAGGCGCTGTGCTTGTGGTAGGCGCCCTGCGCGATCGAGATCCCGATCTCGTGCAGCCGGGCGGCCCACTCGAGGAAGGCCTCGGCGCTGGATCCCTTCTCGTCGCGCACCGGCTCGAGCTGGCGCAGGAGCTCGCGCGCCAGGCGCCCCACGCGCTGCGACTGCACCTGGTCCACGTGGTAGCGGCGCACGAACTGGTCCACCGTCACCTCGCGGATGTCGCGGTGGTGCACGCGGCCCAGCAGGTCCCAGAGGACGCCCTGGCGCAGCGCCCCCTCCGCGATCGTCATCTTCGTGAGCGAGAGCTCCGTGAACACGGCCGACATGATGGCGAGCCCCCCGGCGAACACCGGCAGGCGCTCCTCGCGAAGCCCGGGCAGGTCGAGCTTCCTCACGTCGCCCGCCTCCAGCGCGCGCTCGCGCAGCCACTCGAGACCGTCCGCGGTGATGCCGCGCTCGGCGATCCCGGAGGCGACGATGGCCTCCGAGAGGGAGCGCGCGCTTCCCGAGGATCCCACCGCCTCGCGCCAGCCGGTCTTCTCGAAGCCCGCGACGATGGTCTGGACCTTCAGGCGCGCCGCGAGCTCGGCGGCYTTCATGGAYTTCTTGTCGATGCGGCCGTCGGGAAAGAAGCGCCGCGTCCAGCTCACGCAGCCCATGTACAGGCTCTCCATSGCCTTGGGCYTGAGCTTCACGCCGATGATGAACTCCGTGGAGCCGCCSCCGATGTCCACGACCAGGCGGTTGCGGTCGCTGAGCGGGAGCGARTGCACGACCCCGGAGTAGATGAGGCGCGCCTCCTCGCGGCCGGAGATCACCTCGATGGGGAAGCCGAGGGCGTCCTCGGCGGCGTCGAGGAACTCGCGCGCGTTCTTCGCCACCCGCAGCGTGTTGGTGCCGACCACCCGGACGGACTCGGGCGGCATGCCCGCGATGCGCTCGCGGAACCGGCGCAGCGTGGCGAGCGCGCGCTCCTGCGTCTGCGCGTCCAGGCGCCGGTCCTCGTCCAGGCCCGCGCCCAGGCGGACGGTTTCCTTGATCGCGTCGAGGGGGTAGATCTGGTCGTCGACCACGCGGCCGACGGCGAGGTGGAAGCTGTTCGACCCGAGGTCGACCGCGGCGAGGGTGGTATATTCCATGGCACCGACGCGCGGCCGGGGCCGCGCTTCTGTTGCGGTGCAGTATGGCACAGATCGCGGGAGCCTCGCGTCCCGGTCCGCACCGTCACGAATCCTTCACGAATCGGTTCCAGAATCGTGGGCAACAAGCCGAAATCCGAGCCGCGCAGGGCCTTGCCTCTTTCTCCCGAGCACTTCCTCAACCGCGAGCTGCAGCTGCTCGAGTTCAACCGGCGCGTGCTCGCGCAGGCCGAGGACAAGTCCACGCCCGCGCTCGAGCGCCTGCGATTCCTGTGCATCGTCTCGTCCAACCTGGACGAGTTCTTCGAGATCCGCGTGGCGGGCGTGAAGGAGCAGCTCAAGATGGGCGTCACCGCCACCGAGGCCGACGGGCTGGCCCCGCGCGAGATCTTCGCGCGCGTGAGCGAGGTGGCGCGCGCGCTCGTCGAGCGCCAGTACGCGCTGCTCAACGAGTCGATCCTGCCCGCGCTCGCCGCCCAGGGGATCCGCTTCCTGCGCCGCGGGGAGTGGACGCCGGCGCAGCAGGAGTGGGTGCGCGACTTCTTCTTCCGCGAGATGATGCCGGTGCTCACCCCCATCGGGCTGGACCCCGCGCACCCGTTCCCGCGCGTCTTCAACAAGAGCCTGAACTTCGCCGTCGAGCTGGAGGGCAGGGACGCCTTCGGCCGCGCCTCGCGGGCCGCCATCGTGCAGGCCCCGCGCATGCTGCCGCGCGTGATCCGCCTTCCGCGCGGCGTGGCCGGCGGCGGCGACGACTTCGTCTTCCTCACCTCCATCCTGCACGCCCACGTGGGCGAGCTCTTCGCCGGGATGAACGTCGTGGGCTGCCACCAGTTCCGCGTCACGCGCAACTCCGACCTCTTCGTCGAGGAGGAGGAGGTGAAGGACCTGCGCAAGGCCCTGCAGGGCGAGCTCCCGCAGCGCCACCTGGGCGACGCCGTGCGCCTGGAGGTCGACGACACGATGAAGCCGGCCATGGCGAGCTTCCTGCTGGAGCAGCTGGGGCTGGAGCCGGCCGACCTCTACCGCGTGAACGGCCCGGTGAACCTCGTGCGCCTCATGAACGTCCCCGACAAGGTGGACCGGCCGGACCTCAAGTTCCGCCCCTTCAGCCCGGGCCTGCCCAAGGCGCTCGCGAAGTCGAAGGACCTGTTCGAGACGCTGCGCAAGGGCGACGTGCTGCTGCACCGTCCCTTCCAGTCGTTCGCGCCGGTGATCGACTTCATCCGCGAGGCCGCGCGCGACCCGCAGGTGGTGGCCATCAAGCAGACCGTCTACCGCACCGGCACCGACTCGGTGATCATGCAGACGCTCATCGACGCCGCCCGCGCCGGCAAGGAGGTGACCGTCGTCGTGGAGCTCATGGCGCGCTTCGACGAGGAGGCCAACATCAACTGGGCGGCCCGGCTCGAGGAGGTGGGCGCGCACGTGGTCTACGGCGTGGTGGGCCACAAGACGCACGCCAAGATGGCGCTCGTCGTGCGCCGGGAGGAGGGGCGCCTGATGCGCTACGTCCACCTGGGCACGGGCAACTACCACCCGCGCACCGCGCGCCTGTACACCGACTTCGACCTGCTCACCTGCCGCCCGGAGATCTGCGCCGACGTGAACGAGGTTTTCCAGCAGCTCACGGGGCTGGGCAAGGCCTCGAAGCTGCGCCTGGTCTGGCAGTCGCCCTTCACCCTGCACCAGCGCGTGCTGGAGGCGATCGAGGACGAGACGCGGGCCGCGAGGGCGGGCAGGCCCGCGGCTATCGCCGCCAAGATGAACGCGTTGCTCGAGCCCGACGTGATCGAGGCGCTCTACCGGGCGTCCCAGGCCGGCGTGAAGGTCGACCTCGTGGTGCGCGGGGTGTGCGCGCTGCGCCCGGGCGTGCCGAAGCTCTCGGAGAACATCCGCGTGCGCTCGATCGTCGGGCGCTTCCTCGAGCACACGCGCATCTTCCGCTTCGCCAACGGCGGCGACGCGAAGGTGTGGCTCTCCAGCGCGGACTGGATGGACCGCAACTTCTTCCGCCGCATCGAGATCGCCTTCCCGGTGCTCGACCCCAAGCTCGCGCGCCGCATCGTGCGCGAGGGGCTCAAGCCCTACCTGGACGACAACACGCAGGCCTGGGAGATGCGAAGCGACGGGTCGTTCGCGCGGCGCAAGCGCGGCCGGGGCAAGAAGCGCTGCGCGCAGGCGGAGCTGCTTTCCGCCCTCGCCGGCTGACTACCAGAACTTCCACCAGCTGCCGCGGTTCCTCCCCGGATCGACCATCGGGTCGGTGGGGTAGTTCTTCGCGAGCACCCGCCGAGCGTCGTCGCGCAGCTCCGGCATGCCCATGCGGTCGTAGCTCTCGACCATGATCTCGAGCGCGTCGCGGCGCATCGGCGAGGTGGGGAAGCGCACGAGGATGTCCTGCGAGCGGTTGACCGCGGAAAGCCAGGCGCCGCGCTGCATGTAGTAGCGCGCGACGTGCAGCTCGTGGCGGGCGAGCGAGTCGACGAGGATGTCCATGCGCGCGCGCGAATCCTCGGCGTAGCGGCTGTCGGGATAGCGGTTCACCAGCTCCTTGAACATCTCGAAGGACTCGCGCGCGGCCTTCGGGTCGCGGTCGGCGAGGTCCTGGCGCGCGATCGCGGTGGCGATGGGCCCCAGGTCCTCCTTGAAGTTCGCGAGCGCCTTCAGGTACAGGGCGTAGTCGAGGTTCTGGTGGTTGGGATAGGCCTTGGTGAAGCGGTCGAGGGCCGCGATCGCCTGCGCCGTGTCGCCCTCCTTGTAGTAGGCGTAGGCGGTGTCGAGCTGCGCCTGCTGCGCGTAGCGGCCGAACGGGAACTTGGCCTCGAGCTCGCCGTAGAGCTTCACGGCGGATAGCCAGTTGCCGTTGTCGAGCTCCTCCTTGGCGGCGCGGTACCAGTCGGCGGCCTGCCAGTCCTTGCGGGCGTCGTAGTTCGGGTTGAGCCAGCTGCATGCCGACAGGGCGATGCCGAGCGCGCACAGGAGCGCTGCCGTTACACTTCGCTTCATGGTGGATCCCTTGGCGAGACCGGCGAATTATACCTCCGGAGGCGAGGCTCCCCCGCGGCTGGTGCTGGCGGTGGAGGCGGCGCTCGCGGGCCTTCGGCTCGACCAGGCCCTCGCGAGGCTCCTGCCGGGCGAATCGAGGAGCCGGCTCGCCCGCCTCGTGGAGGAGGGAAGCGTCCTGGTCGACGGCGGGCGCGCCCGGCCCGCCGACCGCCTGCGCGGGGGCGAGCGCCTCGAGGTGACCCTGGCGCCGCGCCCCGAGGAGGCGGCGTTTCGCCCCGAGGACATCGCCCTCGAGGTGCTGCACGAGGACGAGGACGTCCTGGTGGTGGCCAAGCCCGCGGGGCTCGTGGTGCACCCGGGAAGCGGCAACTGGGCCGGCACGATGCTGAACGCGCTCCTGCACCGCGTGCCCTCCCTCAAGTCGCTGCCGCGCGCGGGCATCGTCCACCGCCTGGACAAGGAGACGAGCGGGCTCCTCGTCGTGGCCAGGAACGAGGCGGCCATGCAGGACCTGGTGCGCCAGCTGCAGGCGCGCACCGTCAAGCGCACCTACCTCGCCATCGTGCGCGGGGCGGTCCCGGAGGAAGGGACGGTGGAGGCCCCCATCGGGCGCCACCCCACGCAGCGCACGCGCATGGCCGTGGTGCGCGGCGGCAAGCCCGCAATCACCCACTACCGCGTGCGCGAGCGCTTCCCGGCGCACGCGCTGCTGGAGTGCGACCTGGAGACGGGGCGCACGCACCAGATCCGCGTGCACATGGCCTCGATCGGCCACCCGCTGGAGGGCGACCCGGTGTACGGCGGGCGCGGCGCGCGCCGGCTGCCGCGGCAGGCCCTGCACGCGTGGAAGCTCGCCTTCGTGCACCCGCGCACGGGCAGGACCGTCCGCTTCACGGCGCCGCCCCCGCCGGATTTCGAGGCGCTTCTCGAGGAACTGAGGCGCGGGCGATGAGGCTTCCCGCGGACTGGATCGTTCCCGACTGGCCGGCGCCCGCGCGGGTGCGCGCCTTCGTGACCACGCGTTCCGGCGGCGTGAGCCAGGGCGAGCACGCCTCGCTCAACCTGGGCGCCAAGTGCGGGGACGACCCCGTGCGGGTGGCGACCAACCGCGACGCGGTGCGCCGTCACCTGCCTTCCGAGCCGCGCTGGCTGGTGCAGGTCCACGGCAACGCGGTCGCGGACCTCGACCGCGACGCGGACGACACGCCCGCGGTGGCCGATGCCGCGGTCACCTCCGTGGCCGGCCGGGTGGCGGTCGTCCTCACCGCCGACTGCCTGCCCGTCTTCCTGTGCCGCGAGGACGGCTCCCGCGTGGCGGTGGCGCACGCCGGATGGCGCGGGCTCGCGGCCGGGGTGCTCGAGAACGCGGCGGCGGCCGTGGGAGCGGGGGAGGCGCGCGTGCTCGCCTGGCTGGGGCCGGCCATCGGCCCCTCCGCCTTCGAGGTGGGCCCCGAGGTGCGCGAGGCCTTCGTCGCGGTGCAGGACGCGGCCGCGGCGGCCTTCACGCCGCGGGGAGGGGAGAAGTACCTSGCCGAYCTCTACGCGCTCGCGCGGYTGCGGCTCGCCGCCGCCGGCGTCCACGGGGTCTYCGGCGGCGGMTTCTGCACCTTCTCCGAGGCCGGCCGCTTCTTCTCCTACCGGCGCGCCAAGGCGAGCGGGCGCATGGGGGCCTTCGCCTGGATCGACGGCGGCGCCGGCGCTTGACACGGCTGCTAGACTGATTGCAACCAAGTCGCAGGAAATCCCGCCCATGCCCGTGCTCGCCTGGATCCTCGCCGCCTGCCTCGCGGGCGGGCTGATCTCGGTGCTCCTCGCCTCGGTCGTCGCCTTCCGGGTGCAGGCGCGGCTGGTGCCGGTGCTGGTGAGCTACGCGGTGGGCGCGCTCCTGGGCGCGGTCTTCCTCGACATCGTCCCGCACCTGTTCGAGGAGACGAAGGACCCCGGCGCGACGGCTTCCCTCATCCTCGCGGGCCTGCTCGGCTTCTTCGTGCTCGAGAAGCTCCTGCTGTGGCGCCACCACCACGGCGGCGGCGAGGAGGGCGAGGGCGTCCCGGGGCATGCCCACGGCCACGACCACGACGCCGGGCGCTCGGGCTGGATGATCATCGTGGGCGACTCCTTCCACAACTTCACCGACGGCGTGATCATCGCCGGCGCCTTCCTCGCCGACGTGAGGCTGGGCGTGGTGACCGCCGCCGCCATCGTGGCGCACGAGATCCCGCAGGAAGTGGGCGACTTCCTCGTGCTGCTCAACTCGGGCTTCTCGAAGGCGCGCGCGCTGGCCCTCAACGCCGCCTCGAGCCTCGCGGCGGTGGCCGGCGCGCTGCTGGGCTACTTCACGCTTTCCGCGGCGCAGGAGTGGGTGCCGCGCATCCTGGCCATCGCGGCGGCGGGCATGCTCTACGTGGCGGTGGCGGACCTGATTCCCGGCCTGCAGCGGCGCACGCGCCTGGCGGAGACGGTCGCGCAGGTGGCATTCATCGGGCTGGGGATCCTCACGCTCTGGGGCGTGCACGTGGCGCTCGGCCACCGCCATTAGGGTTTCCCCGCCGCGCTTCCTTGACACCCCCGGGGGGCGACCCCAGAATACGGGCAAAATCCCTGAAWTTCCAAAGGTTTGCGTCGCATCCCGGCGCGATCTCCCCGCCATGTCCAAAGCCCACCCGCACGACCCCGAGCGCATCGCCGGAATCCTCCGCAAGTCGCACGAGAAGATCGCCTCCTCGCTGCACGCCGACAGTCCCACCCACCACGTGATGGCGGGCTTCTCCGAGGCCTACCGGGCGTGGCTCGAGTCGGTCTCCGCCAAGCCGCAGACGCTGCTCGACCTGCAGGGCAAGTACATGCAGGAGCAGATGAACCTCTGGATGCGCGCCTTCCAGCCGGAGCCGGAGGGCGAGGCGAAGCCGGCGGCAGACAAGCGCTTCACCGCGCCGGAGTGGAGCGAGCTGCCGCTCTTCCGCTACTACCGCGACTCCTACCTCCTCACCTCGAAGATGATGATGCAGGCGGTGGAGGAGGCCGACATGGACGCCGCCACCAAGCGCCGCATGCGCTTCTTCATGCGCCAGTACCTGGACGCGGCGGCCCCCTCGAACTACCTCGCGACCAACCCGGAGGCCATCAAGGCGGCGCTGGAGAGCGGCGGCAAGACGATCGAGGAGGGCGTGAAGAACCTCCTGGGCGACATGGAGAAGGGCCGCATCTCGATGACCGACGAGGCGGCCTTCGAGGTGGGGCACAACATCGCCGTGACCCAGGGCGCGGTCGTGTTCGAGAACGACCTCATCCAGCTCGTCCAGTACAGCCCGCTCACCGAGAAGGTGCACGAGCGCCCGCTGGTGATGATCCCGCCCTGCATCAACAAGTTCTACATCATGGACCTGCAGCCCGAGAACTCGCTCGTGCGCTACGCGATCGAGCAGGGGCACACGGTGTTCATGGTGTCGTGGCGCAACGTGAAGCCTCCGCTCGACAAGCTCACCTGGGACGACTACCTCGAGATGGGGGTGATGGCCGCCATCGACGAGGCCCGGGCGATCACCGGCGCCGACAAGGTGAACGCGCTGGGCTTCTGCATCGGCGGCACGCTCCTCGCCTCGGCCCTCGCGGTGCTCGCGAGGAAGAAGAGGAAGCCCGTGGCGAGCCTCACGCTCATGACCGCGCTGCTGGAGTTCTCCGACGTGGGCGAGATCC
Organism: Betaproteobacteria bacterium; assembly: GCA_003105245.1. Taxonomy (GTDB): domain Bacteria; phylum Pseudomonadota; class Gammaproteobacteria; order Burkholderiales; family Usitatibacteraceae; genus FEB-7. Next base: position 19,038 of record PQAI01000207.1, read on the forward strand.
GCGTGTACATCGACCGCAACTTCGTGGAGAAGCGCGAGAAGAAGCTCGCCAAGGGCGGCATCGTCCCGGGCGCCGAGCTCGCGAGCGCCTTCTCCAGCCTGCGCGCGAACGACCTCGTGTGGTCCTACGTCGTCTCCAACTACCTCAAGGGCCAGCAGCCGCCGGCCTTCGACCTGCTGTACTGGAACGGGGACTCCACGAACCTGCCGGGGCCGATGTACGCCTACTACCTGCGCAGCACCTACCAGGACAACAAGCTCGTCGTGCCCGACGCCCTCACGATGTGCGGCGTGCCGGTGGACCTCAAGCGCGTCGACGTTCCCGCCTTCGTGTTCGCGGCGCGCGAGGACCACATCGTGCCCTGGAAGGGCGCCTACGAGAGCGCCCGGTATCTCGGGGGATCGGTGAAGTTCGTGCTCGGCGCGAGCGGCCACATCGCCGGCTCCATCAACTCCGCCTCGAAGGGCAAGCGCAACTACTGGACCAACGAGCGGCTGGGCCCGGACCCCGACAAGTGGTTCGCCCAGGCGCAGGAGGCGCCGGGGAGCTGGTGGGTGCCGTGGGCGAAGTGGCTGGTGCCCTACGCCGGCAAGACCGTGCCCGCCCGCCGCAAGCTCGGCGACGCGAAGCACCCGGCCATCGAGCCGGCGCCCGGGCGCTACGTGAAGGAACGCGCCGAGGTCGAGAAATAGACCGGGCGCCGCGGGAGCGCGGCGCCCGGCCCACGCTGCATCACGCCAGGAGGAGACTCGAAATGACGCAACGCATCGCCCTCGTGACCGGAGGCATGGGCGGCCTCGGGGAAGCCATCTGCATGAAGCTCGCCCGCATGGGCATCAAGGTCGTGGTGACCTACTCGCCCGGCAACACCAAGTACAAGGACTGGCTCAAGGAGATGGAGGGCCGCGACTACCACTTCCACGCCTATCCGTGCGACGTCTCCGACTTCGACTCGTGCCACGAGGCGGTGGCGAAGATCTCCGCCGAGGTGGGGCCCATCGACATCCTCATCAACAACGCCGGCATCACGCGCGACATGACCTTCAAGAAGATGGGCAAGGTCGACTGGGACGCGGTCATGAAGACCAACCTCGACAGCGTCTTCAACATGACCAAGCCGATCGTCGACCACATGGTCGAGCGCGGCTGGGGGCGCGTCATCAACGTCTCGAGCGTGAACGGACAGAAGGGCGCCTTCGGCCAGACCAACTACTCGGCGGCCAAGGCGGGCATGCACGGGTTCTCCAAGGCGCTCGCGCTGGAGGTCGCCCGCAAGGGCGTCACGGTGAACACGATCTCGCCGGGCTACATCGGGACCAAGATGGTGATGGCGATCCCGAAGGAGGTGCTCGACTCCAAGATCCTGCCGCAGATCCCGCTCGGTCGCCTGGGCAAGCCCGAGGAGGTCGCGGGCCTGTGCGCCTACCTCGCCTCCGACGAGGCGGCCTTCATCACCGGCGCCAACATCTCGATCAACGGCGGCCAGCACATGTACTGAGCGCGGAGCGGGACGAAAGAAAAAGGCGCCCGCGGGCGCCTTTTTCGTTGCGGCGTCCCGCGGACTACTTCCTCGGCTGGAAGTCCGGGTGCCCGGTCTGCCAGAGGAGGAAGGCGTACATGTCGGCGGTGTCGCGCTGGCGCTGCGACTTCGTGGCCCCGATGCCGTGGCCGGCGTCGTAGTCGAGGTCCAGCAGCACGGGCTTGCCCGAGGTCGTCGCGGCGAGCACCCGCGCGGCGAACTTCGCGGAGTGCCAGACGTCGACGCGCGGGTCGTTCACGCCGTGGATCAGCAGCACCGCCGGATAGGCGGTCCTGTCCTTCACCTGGTGGTAGCTGCTCATGGCGAGCAGCGCGCGGAACTCGTCCTCCTTCTTCACCGTGCCGAACTCGGGGATGTTGGGCACGCCGTTGGCGGTGGTCTCCGCGCGCACCGCGTCCATCACGCCCACCGCCGGGATCACCGCGGCGAAGAGGTCGGGACGCTCCGTCATGGCGCGGCCCACGAGGATGCCGCCGGCGCTGCCGCCCAGGATGCCCAGCTTCGCGGGCTGCGTGTACTTCTGCGCCACCAGGTACTCGGCGCAGGCGATGAAGTCCTTCCAGGTGTTGGGCTTGGTCGTCTTGTAGCCGCCCTTGTACCAGTCCTGGCCGTAGACGCCGCTGCCGCGCACGTTGGCCACCGCGAACACGCCGCCCTTCTCGAGCCAGGCGAGGCGGCGCGCGATGAAGCCCGGTTCCTCGGTGATGCCGTAGGAGCCGTAGCCGTAGAGCAGCGCCGGGTTGCTCCCGTCGAGCTTCATGCCCTTCTTGTGGATGATCGACAGCGGGACCATCGCCCCGTCGTGGCTCTTCACCTTGACCTCGAGCGTGACGTAGCCCTCGGGCGCGTCGAAGGGGCCCAGGGGCTGCAGCCCCGTGTTGGCGACCTTTCCGGCCGCGTCCACGGCGTGGATCTCGCGCGCGCGCGTCCACGCCGCCAGGCTGACGATGGCGCCTTCCACGTCCGGGGAGGCGCTCATGATGCTCGCGGCCCCTTCCAGGGGCATCTTCACCTCGGTGGCCGCGGTGGCGCCCCACGCCAGGCGCTTGAGGCGCTTCACCGCGCCGTCGCGCGACTCGAAGTACAGGCCGTCCTTCGCGGCGGAGATCTCGAACACGACCTGGTCCGAGGGCGCGACCACGGTCGCCGCCTTCTTCACGTCGGGCGCGGCGAGCGAGGTGCGCACGATGGARTAGCGCGGGCTCGCGCGGTGCGTGAGCAGGTAGATGTCGTCGCCCTTGACGGCGAAGCTCGTCACCTTGTCGTCGAAGCCGCAGATCCTGACCCACGGCGTGCCGGGCTTGCCGACGGACTCCAGGGGCGCGGCGTAGAGCGCKATCTCGCGCTGCACGCCGGCGAACACGCCCGTGACGGCGTACTTCGAGCCGGGCGTGGCGATCACGTAGGCGAAGTCGGTGGGCCGCACCGCGACCGCAGGCGAGAGCCCCGGGCCGGCCACCGCCACGTCCTTCGTCGCGTCGGTGCCGACGACGTGCAGCCACGAGCGGCCGTCCTGGTAGCGCTGCGTGGCCGGCATGCCCGGCTTCATCTCCTGCTGGCGCAGGTAGAAGAAGGACTTCGAGTCCGGCCGCCAGCTCACGTTGGGGTACTGGGCGCGGTCGATGGGGCTGCCCACGCGCTTGCCCGTGGCCGTCTCGATCACGTAGATCGACGCATCCTCGGAGCCGGCGGCGGAGACGCCGAAGGCGACGTAGCGGCTGTCGGGGGAGGGCGCGAAGTAGTTGATCGCGTGCGGCTTGCCCGTCTCCTTCTGCCAGGTGTCGGGGTCGGCCAGCAGCTTCTCCTTGCCGTCCGGGGCGCGGTGGTAGAGCTTGAGGGTGTTGTCGGCCGCCCCGCGGCGGGTGAAGAAGAGGTGGCCGCCGGCCTCGCGCGCGACGCTCCCCACCACGGCCGAGGTGGCGTTGTCGAGCTCCGCGACCCGCGCCTTCAGGGCGGCGTAGCCGGGCAGCGAGTCCAGCGTCTTGCGGGCGCTGTCGGCGTGGGCCTTCATCCACGAGGCGACCTGCGGGTCCTTCACGTTCTCGAGGGCGCGGTAGGGGTCGTCGACCACCGTGCCGTGGTAGGTGTCGGGGACGTTCTTCGGCGGGAAGACGGGCAGGGCGTCGGCCAGCGCGGCCGAGGAGGCGAGGGCCGCGATCGCGGCGGCGAGGCGCAGGGGCAGGGTCACGCGGTTCTCCTGGAGCTCGGAAAGCCCCTCGTGGGGGCGAGGCGGCGGAGTCTAGCAGGCTGGCGCGGGGCGTGCCGCGGCTGCAAGAAAGCGAAACAAAAAGGGCGCCCCGCGGGGCGCCCCCTGGCCGGCGTCGCGGGCCTCAGGCGTACATGTGCAGGCCGCCGTTGATGGAGAGGTTGGCGCCCGTCACGTAGGCGGCGCGCTCCGAGCAGAGGTAGGCGATCGTCTCGGCGATCTCCTCGGGCTTGCCCAGGCGGCCGGCCGGGATCTGGGCCACGATCTGCGCCTTCACGTCGTCGCGGATGGCCGCGACCATCTCGGTCTCGACGTAGCCCGGCGAGACGGCGTTCACGGTGACGCCCTTGCGGATGACCTCCTGCGCCAGCGCCTTGGTGAAGCCCAGGATCCCCGCCTTCGCGGCCGAGTAGTTGGCCTGGCCGAACTGGCCGCGGATGCCGTTCACGCTGGAGATGTTGACGATGCGCCCCCAGCCGCGTTCGCACATGGAGTCGATCACGTGCTTGGTCACGTTGAAGACGCTGGTGAGGTTGGTGTCGATGACGAGCTGCCACTGCTCGGGCGTCATCTTGCGGAAGGTGGCGTCGCGCGTGATGCCGGCGCAGTTCACGAGGATGTCGACGGGGCCGTGGTCCTTCGCGATCTTGCCCACCATCTCGCCCATGGAGTCGTACTTGGAGACGTCGCCGTAGGCGACGGCGGTCGCGTCCGCGCCGAACCCGTCTGCGGCCATCTTCTCGAGGTACTTCGCCTCGGTGCCCGGGATGATCCAGTTGGCCACGACGAAGTGGCCCTGCTCCGCGAGCCTCCTGCAGATGGCGGCGCCGATCCCGCCGACGCCGCCGGTCACGAGTGCGATCTTCTTTTCCATGGTGCAGCCTTCCTTGTCACGGGGGCCCTTCGGCGGGCCCTCTCAAAAAAAAACCCCAGGTTTGAGCCTGGGGTTGGAACCTTTATCCAAATTGGAGAATTTGCGATAAAGGAGGAGGAGACGATTGCGGTCCGGACTGCCCCGCGTTACCGGCGGCGCGCCTTGGGCGCGGCGCTGGCGGCGGCCTTCACGCTCGCGTCGGTGAAGCTCGCGGCGTGGCGTGCGGCCTTGGTGAAGGAGTCGAAGGCGGCGGTGGCGGCGGCGAGCGAGGACTTCATCGCCGCGACGGCGACGTCGCTGCCCGCGGGCGCCGACCGGGCGGCCTGCTCGACGTTCTCGGTGACGCTCCTCTGCACGTCGGCCAGGCGCTCCTCGGCGAGCTTCGAGAGCTCGGCCTGGGCGTCGGAGGCGACTTCGTAGAGGCTGCGCGCGTACTCGAGCCACTGGCTCATCGCGGTCTCGGCGGCCTTCGTGCGCAACGCGAGGAGCTGCTGCACGTCCTGCGTGCCCGTGGCGGCCCGCGCCGTGCGCGTGGCGTCGCCCAGCGCCGACTTCGCGAAGCCCAGCTGCAGCGCGAGCAGGCGCTCGGCGCTGTCGATGGAGAGCTTGGAAAGGCGCGCGGCCGACAGCACGGCGGCGTTGTTCAGTTCGGTCATCTGCTCGGCGATGTTCACCATGGTCTCACGCGTCCCCGACGGGCGGCGCGCACGAATTGTGCGCCGCAACAATCGAATTCTAGGAAGGAGACCCCGCCCTGTCAAGGCAAAATTATTGCGCTGCACCACGAGCTGCCGTCCGCGCTGCCGCAAGCGGCCAAAATGTAATAAAATGAAGCACTTGGTGCGCGTCTGCGGAAATCCCCGCCGGCACCGCAGCATGGCCGATTGATGTAGCGCAACATCGCCCGAGGATCCCCGATGGCATCGACCCGAATCATCAAGAAGTACCCCAACCGCCGGCTCTACGACACCGAGACATCCACCTACATCACGCTCGCCGAGGTGAAGGACCTGGTGCTGCAGTACAAGGATTTCCAGGTGCAGGACGCGAAGTCGGGCGAGGACCTCACGCGCGCCATCCTCCTGCAGATCATCCTCGAGGAGGAGTCGGGCGGCGTCCCGATGTTCTCCACCGAGATGCTCGCCAACATCATCCGCTACTACGGGCACTCCATGCAGGGGCTCATGGGCTCCTACCTCGAGCGCTCGATCCACGCCTTCCACGAGGCGCAGAAGCGCTTCCAGGAGCAGGCGCAGGCGCTCATGCCCAAGGCCCCGGGCGACGCGTTCGCCAACATGCTCCCCGGCGCCCAGCAGATCCCGCAGGTGATGGGCGGCTACCTCGAGAAGGGGGCCAAGGCCGTGATCGACATGCAGGACGAGCTGCGCAGCCAGGCCCTCAAGCTCTTCGCCGGCTTCCCGTACGGCGGAGCGGCCGGCGAGCCCGCGGCCGAGCCCGCCCCCAAGGCACGACGTCCCGCGAAACCCGCGGCGCGCAAGCCGCGCGCCAAGCGGAAGTAGCCGTTCCCGGTGCCGCGCCAGCGCACTTCCCCGGCGCGCGCGCCGCGGGTGGGCTTCGTCTCCCTCGGCTGCCCCAAGGCCCTCGTCGATTCCGAGTCGATCCTCACGCAGCTGCGGGCGGAGGGTTACGACATCGCCCCCACCTACGAGGGCTCCGACCTCGTGGTGGTCAACACCTGCGGCTTCATCGACGCGGCGGTGGAGGAATCCCTCGAGGCCATCGGGGAGGCGCTCGCCGCCAACGGCAAGGTGATCGTGACCGGCTGCCTGGGCGCCCGGGGCGACGTCGTCCGCGAGGCGCACCCTCGCGTGCTCGCCGTCACGGGACCGCACGCCACGCCCGAGGTGATGGCCGCGGTCCACGCGCACCTGCCGCGGCCGCACGATCCCTTCACCGACCTCGTGCCCCCGCAGGGCATCCGGCTCACCCCCCGGCACTACGCGTACCTCAAGATCTCCGAAGGCTGCAACCACCGCTGCACGTTCTGCATCATCCCGTCGATGCGCGGCGACCTCGTGAGCCGCCCCGTGGGCGAGGTGATGAAGGAGGCCGGGAGCCTCGTGCGCGCGGGCGTGAAGGAACTCCTGGTCATCTCCCAGGACACCAGCGCCTACGGCGTGGACGTGAAGTACCGGACCGGCTTCTGGGACGGCAGGCCGCTGCGCACGCGCATGACGGAGCTTGCCGGGGCGCTGGGCGGCCTGGGCGCCTGGGTGCGCCTGCACTACGTCTACCCGTACCCGCACGTCGACGAGGTGATCCCGCTCATGGCGGAGGGCCGGATCCTGCCCTACCTCGACGTACCCTTCCAGCACGCGAGCCCGCGCATCCTCAGGCTCATGAAGCGCCCGGCGGCGACCGAAAGAAACCTGGAGCGCATCCGTGCCTGGCGGCGCGAGTGCCCGCGGATCGCCATCCGCTCGACCTTCATCGTCGGCTTCCCCGGCGAGACCGAGGCCGAGTTCGAGGAGCTGCTCGCGTTCCTTCGCGAGGCGAGCCTGGATCGGGTGGGCTGCTTCGCGTACTCGCCGGTGGACGGGGCGAAGGCGAACGGGCTGCCCGGCGCCGTCCCCGAGGAAGTGAAGCGGGATCGGCTCGCGCGCTTCATGGCCGTGCAGGCGGAAGTCAGCCGCGAGAGGCTCGCGGCCCGCCTGGGCGAGGAGTGCGAAGTGCTCGTCGACGACGTGGAAGGAGGCGTGGCCGTGGCCCGCAGTTACGCCGAGGCCCCGGAGATCGACGGCGTGATCCGCGTGAAGGGCGCGAAGGGAGCGAAGCCCGGCGACCTGCTGCGCGTTCGCATCGCGGCAGCCGGCGAGCACGACCTCGAGGCGGTGCCGGCCTGAGGCTCACGGGCCGCCGCCCTCGCGGGCCGCCGGCATCTCGATCCAGAAGGTGGTGCCGCGGCCGCTTTCCGAGTCGAACCCGATTCGCCCCCCCATGCGCTCGACGATGGCGCGGGCGATGGACAGCCCCAGCCCCGTTCCCCCCTTCTCCCGCGAGTCCGACGAGTCGGCCTGGGCGAACTTCTCGAATACGCGCGGCCGGAAGGCCTCGGGGATGCCGGGACCGCGGTCGGCCACGCAGATGCGCACGGCGCCCGCCGCGAGCGTGGCGGCGATGCGTACCTCCTCGTCGCGGGGCGAGAACTTCGCCGCGTTGGACAGCAGGTTGGTGACGGCCTGCATCAGGCGGTCGCGGTCGCCGCGCAGCGTCGCCGCCGGCACGGGCTCGTCGAGGAAGAGGAAGACGCCGTGCGCCTCGGCGAAGCCCTGGTTCAGGCGCACGGCCTCGGCGAGGAAAGCGGGCAGCGGGAATTCGGTTGAACGGAAGGCGAGGGCTCCCGAGCCGACGCGCTCGACGTCGATCACGTCGTCCACGAGGCGCGCAAGGCGCAGGCTGTTGGCGTGTGCCATGTCCACGAAGGCGCGGGCGGCCCCTTCGAGCTCGCCCGCCTCGCCGGAGCGCAGGAGCGAGAGGGACCCCACGATCGCGGTGAGCGGGGTGCGCAGCTCGTGGCTCACCGACGCGATGAACTCGCTCTTCAGGCGCTCGACGGCGCGGCGCTCGGAAATGTCGCGGATCACGAGCGCGACGCGCGGGCCGTGCGCCGTCTCGAAGCGGCTCATCGCGAATTCCGCCGCGAAGGCTTCGCCGTCGGCGCGCCGTGCCGTGGCCTCGAGGCCGGCGCGCGTCCCCGCGCCGGCGCGCATGCCGGCGAGGGCCTCCCGCAGGCGTGGCGCGTCATCCCCGGACACGAGCGCGAGGACGGACGTGCCCTCGTGGGTGCCGGATCCCTTCCCGAAGAGCTCGGGAAGGCGCGGATTGGACCAGGTGACCGTTTCCCGGTCGTCGACGATGACGAGCGCCTCGGACAGGCCGTTGAGGAATGCGGCGAACCGAGTCTCGCTCGCGCGCGCGCGCTCCTCGGCCTCCTGCCGCACCGCGACCTCGCGTCGCAGCACCTCGTTGCGCTCGGCCGCGGCGCGAAATCCCCGGGCGATGACCGCGGCCATGAAGGCCACGGCAAGGAGCAGCGCGAGGCCGGCGCGCAGCGCGAAATCGCGCGCGTCCTCCGTGAGCCGGTTCACCTCGAAGGAAGCCGCGCGGATTTCCGCGGCAAGCCGGTTCTCCAGGTGGTCGCAGAGCCCGCGAACGCCATCGACCCGCTTTCGCCCCTCGCCGCGGGCGACGATCTCGTCGATGGCCGCGGCGTCGGCGGCCCCGCGGGCGGCGCGCCGGCGCTCCAGCAGCGGCCGCTGGAACGCCTTGCGCCAGTCGAGCGAGAGCGCCTCGACGTGCTCGAGCGTCGCGAGGCGCTCGGCCTGGCCGCTCCAGCGCTCGCGCAGCGTGGCCGCCGCCGCATCGAACTCGCGCTCGCCCCGCTGCGCGGGCTCGAGGAACTCCTCGCGGCCGGTGAGCAGGAAGCCGCGCGTGCCGGACTCCATGTCGATCATGGACTTCTCGACGCCTCGCACCTCGGCGAGGTCCTGCAGCAGCTCGCGCTGGCGATTCGCCGCGGAGTCCACCTCGGCGAATCCGCGCAGGATCTCCCATTCGGTGAGCGCCACCAGGCCGATCAGGAGCAGCGTCCCGGTCGCCATGAGCGGCGCCATCCACGGCCCGAGCGGGCGGATCGTCCTCAGCGGCCCTGCCACGTGCCCCTCCGGGTCATCGTTCCCCACTGCGCGCGGGCGCCGCGCAACCAGCGCGCGAGCCCGACGAGGCGCCAGACCGTGACGAGCTGGCGGTAGCCGAGGTTCTCGACGACGGCGGCGGCCACCAGCCTCGCCACGTGCGACCAGCGCGGGTAGAGGTGGAAGGACACCTCCTCGAGCAGAAGCGCGCTCGCCGACAGGAGGAAGCCCATGGAGAAGGCGAGCGCGAGAAAGGCGAGGAAGGCCTCGCCGGAGATCCGTCCGGTGACGACGAGCGCCGCCATGAAGGCGTAGCCGGCGACCTCGATCACCGGCCCCCAGCACTCGAAGACGAGGAAGAACGGGTAGGCCGCGTGCCCGGGCGCGCCGCCGCCCGGCGACAGGAGGAGCGCGCGGTTGAGCGAGAGGCTCTCGGCCAGCCCGCGCTGCCAGCGCACGCGCTGGCTCCTGAGGACCGCCGCGGATTCGGGCGCCTCGGTCCAGCAGATGGGGTCGGGGACGAAGTGGATCGCGTAGGGCTCGCCGCGCTCGCGGTAGAGGCGATGCAGGCGAACGACCAGCTCCATGTCCTCGCCCATCGTGTCGGTGCGGTAGCCCCCGGCGGCCACGACGGCGTCCTTCCGGAACACGCCGAAGGCGCCGGAGATGATGAGCACGGCGTTGAGCGTGGCCCAGCCGAGGCGGCCGAAGAGGAAGGCGCGCAGGTATTCGACGATCTGGAGGAGGGCCAGCGGATTCGAGGGCAGCCCCACGCGCTCGAGCTGGCCTGCGCTCACGACGCAGCCGTTGGCGATGCGCACCGTCCCGCCGGTGGCCACGGTGCGGGGGTCGTCGATGAACGGCTGGATCACGCGTCTCAGGCTGTCGCGCTGCAGGATGGAGTCCGCGTCGATGGCGCAGAAGAGGGGGTATCGGGAGACGTTGATGCCGACGTTCAGCGCGTCGGCCTTCCCGCCGTTCGCCTTGTCCACCACGCGCAGCCCCGCGTGCCGGCGCGACACGTAGACCGCGCCGAGAGGCTTGCCGGGGATCCGCTCCCAGTAGGCCTCGGGGAAGGGCTCGAGATCGAAGGCCTCGCGCAGCCGCTCGAGCGTGGCGTCGCGCGAGCCGTCGTTCACGACCACCACCTCGAACTCCGGGTAGTCGAGCTGCAGCAGCGATCGCACCGAGGTGACGATCGTGGCCTCCTCGTTGTACGCGGGCACCAGGACCGACACCGGGGGCTCGAAGCCGGAGTAGACCGGCGGAAGGTCCTCGAGCGGGCGGATCGCGAGGTAGCGGCGCAGCGTGGGCACGGCGAGGAGGTTGAGCGCGATGTAGCCGAGATTCACGCCCACGAAGTAGGCGAGAAAGACCCACTGCAGCGCGTCGAGGGCCGCGCTCAAGACGGCGCCCTTTCGGCGAGAACCTGCGCGAGCATTCCCCCGGCGGCGGCGCCTTGGGCTCGGGCGCGGAAATCGGCCAGCTCGGCCGCCGAGAGCCCGGGCAGCGAGACGATGGCCTGGGCCGCGTGGTAGCGCACCCACCACGATTCGTCCTCGAGGAGCCCGAGGAGAAGCGCCAGTTCCCGCTGCGAGCCGATCCTCCCGAGCGCGCGGGCGGCCGCCATTCGCACGCCCCAGTCCGGGTAGCGGGCCGCGCCCCGGACCTGCGCGAGGTCCGCGGCGTCCTGGGCGAAATCGAGCGCCGCGGCGATCACGCGCGGCTGGGCGCTCCTCGCGAGCCAGCCGTTCACGATGGGGGCCACCCGCTCGCGGTGTGCGAAGCGCGCGAGCTTGAGGAGGCGCTCCAGGCCCTCGGGCGGCGGCGAGGCGAGCAGGCGCTCCACCGCTGGCGTGACGGCCTCCGGCCCCGCCTCCTGCAGCGCCGTCCCCAGGCGGGCGAGGGACCAGTCCTGGCGGCGCAGGGCATCGGGCAGGAACTCGAGCGCGCGCGCGGCGTCGATGCGCAGCAGCGCCCGCGCCGCCGCGAACGACAGGACCGCATCCGGCGTACGCGCGAGCGCGGCGAGGTCTTCCCAGGCATGCACCTCGCGCAGGTGTCCCAGCGCCACGACCGCCGCAAGCCGGTGGGCGAGGTTGCGCCGGCGGGAGAGGTCCCGGATCGGCGCCACGAGGCCGGCGGCACGCACCGCCTGCGAAAGGTGCGCCGCTGCCTCGCCGCGCAACGACTCCTGGAGGTGGTTGTAGAGGCGAAGGAAGACGGGAAGGTCGGCGGGCGCCACCGGGGGAAGCCGCGCGGCGGCCGGGTCGTCCATGGCCTCGTGGAGCGCGGCGCGCCATCCGGCCACGCGGATGGCCAGCCGGCGGTCGCGGCTGCCGCGCCAGAGTCGAAGGACGAGAAGGGCGGCGATGAGCGCGGCCGCGGAAATCGCGGCGCCGGCGGCCGTGCCCAGGGCGAGGGCGACGGGAAAGCTAGAAGTGAATTCGGGCGCCAAGGCGAAGCGTCTGCCGCGTATAGCGATCGCCCTGGCGGTGGTGCTCGAGGTCGGCCAGGAGAGCCCAGCCGCGGCCGACGCCCAGGGCGGCCGACAGCGTCGCGCTGCGCACGTCGTCCGTGACCAGGCCCACGCCGGGCACGTTCTCCGACTCCCGGCCGCGAGCGTAACCCGCCTCGACGCGCGTGTCGCCGTCGCCGTACCAGCTCGCCGTCAGGCGGTGCACGGGCGACCAGGCGCCGCCTTCGGGGCGCGACTCGAATACGGTCCAGGCGAAGCGCAGGTCGCGGACGTAGCGCTCGACGGCGGCATTCGCGCCGGAAACCGATGCGGTCGCGTATTGCGCGCGGCGGGCGGCCGCCGAGACGACCCAGCCGCCGCCAAGCTCGCGGTAGATCGTGGCGAGCGCGGACCACTCGGGGAGAACCGACGCCGACCCGGCGCCGCTCGCCTCCAGCGCCGCCACCCACCCGGGGGAGAGGCCGGTCGAGAAGCCCGCGGCCGCCTCGCGGTCGCGCTCGCCGTAGCGAACGGTCTCGCGAAGGCGAAGGAACGCCGAGCGCTCGCGCCCGGACCGCCAAAGCAGCTGGGCGCCCGCCTCGCGCCAGTCCTCGAACCCCTTGTCGAGGTTCTCCCTCGCTCCGAAGAACTGCGCCTCGAGCTGCGCCGGTTCCGCCGCCAGCGCGGGCCCGAGGGCCAAGGCGGCCAGGGCTCCGGCAAGCCTCATGCGGGCGGCACCAGCCGGCGCACGCGCGCCTTGAGCTCCGCGGGCTGGAACGGCTTCACCATGTAGTCGTTCGCGCCCGCGTCGAGCGCGCGGACGATATCGTCCTCGTGCGACTTGGCAGTGAGCATCACCACGGGAACCCCGCGCCACGCGGCCGCGGCGCGGATGGCGGCGAGCACGTCGTGTCCCGTGGCGTGCGGGAGCATCACGTCGAGCAGCACGAGTTGCGGCGCGTCGCCTTGCGCCACGCGGGCGAGCGCCGCGCGGCCGTCGCGCAGGTGGGTCACCTCGAAGCCCTCCCGTTCCAGGATGAAGCGCAGCAGTTGCCCGATGTCCGGGTCGTCCTCGACGACGAGGGCGGCGCGCGCCATCGGCCTTCAGTGCCCCAGGACCGAGCGCACCGCGGCCACGAGCGCGTTGGCCGCGATGGGCTTGGCGATGTAGCCGTCGGCCCCCGCCTGCAGGCCCCGCACGATGTCGACCTGCGCCGCGTGCGCGGTGAAGAGCACGACCGGCGTGTCGAAGAGGTGCTTGTGGCGGCGGATGCGGCGCAGGAACTCCAGGCCGTTCATGTCCGGCATCTCCACGTCGAGGAGCAGCAGCTCCGGCGCGCCAACGCGCGACATGAGCCGCGCCGCGTCCTTCGCGCCCAGGGCCACGACCGCCTGGTAGCCGGCCTTGCGCAGCACGTGCGCGGCGAGCTCCGCGGTGGGCGCGTCGTCGTCGACGACCATGATGACGTGGTTGGAGGGGCTGCCCGGCCGCGGCCGCACGAGAACGACGTGGAAGCCTTCCTCGCCGAGCGCGGTGGCGCCGATGAGGGCGTTCTCCTCGACTTCGGGCGTGGGAGGCGGAGGCGGCGGGGGAGGCGGCTCTCCCGGCTCCTCGACCAAGGCGGTGAAATCGAGGTCGGTCGGATCCTCGGGGTGGGCGGGCGCCGGCTTGGCGGTCATGTCTCGCTGCCCGGGGCGCTCCCGGCGCGCCGCTACTGCCGCGTGAGCTTCCCGTCGACGACCTTGATCTTGTCGCCGACGCGGTAGCTGGTTTCCTTGGAGAAGTTGAAGGTGCGGCTCTTGCCGTCCTCCATCTTCACGATCACCTGGTAGGTGGTGGTCGACTTCTGGCTCTTCTCGACCTGGTGGCCCGCGTAGGCGCCGGCACCCGCGCCAACGATGGTGGCCGCGGTGTTGCCGCGGCCGCTGCCGACCTGGTGGCCGAGCACGCCGCCGAGGACGCCGCCGGCCACCGCGCCGACGCCGCTCGCCTCGCCTTCCTTCTTGACCGTCTTCACGTCCGTCACCGTGCCGCAGGTGGGGCAGGAGGCGGAGGCCGACAGCGGGGCGGCGGCGGATGCGGCGAACAGGAGCGCGGCCGCGAGGAGCGGGGCGCGCGAAGAGAGGGCTTTCATCGTTCCATCCTCCGGAAATGTCGCGTGGGCACAGCAGGGAAATGGTAGCACGCGCCCTCCCGGCCGGAGGCAGGCGGCTAGTTCGAAAGCACCGTCTTCACCGCCGAGACGAGCGCCGCCCCCGAGATGGGCTTGGCGATGTAGCCGTCGGCGCCCGCGAGCAGCCCGCGCACGATGTGGCGCCGCTCGTTCAGGGCCGTGAACAGGACCACGGGCGTGTCCTTCAGGTGCTTGTTGGCCCGCATCCGGGCCAGGAACTCGAAACCGCCCATGCCGGGCATCTCGACGTCGAGGAGCACCAGGGCCGGGGCTCCCAGCGTGGTCATGTGGCGCGCCGCGTCGCGCGGGTTGCCCACGACGGCGGCCTGGTAGCCCGCCTTGCGCAGCACGCGCGCGGCCAGCTCGCCCGTGGGCAGGTCGTCGTCGACCACGAGGATCACCTGCGCGGCGACGGGGCGGGGCGGCTTTCCCGTGTGGCGAGCGGCGATGAGGTGGAAGCCCTCGGCTCCGAGCGCCCGGGCGCCGATGAGCGCCTCCTCTTCCTCGGCCGGCGTGGGCATCTCGCGCACCGGCGGGGCCGGGATCTTCTCCTCGGCGAGCGAGGTGAAGTCGAGGTCGTCCGGATCGGGGCTGCTCAAGGCGCGCCCTCCGCGGCGGGGAAGTTCTCGGCCCAGATCTGCGCGATCTGGCGCCCGAGCTTCAGGGGGTCGAAGGGCTTGGACAGCGTGCCGATGGCGCCCGCGGCGCGGTAGCGCTCGAGGTCGGCCGGGTTGATGCGCGCCGTGAAGAAGATGGCCGGGACCGTCACGCCCGACTCGCGCATCTTCGCGAGGAGTTCCATCCCGTCCATCCCGGGCATGTTCATGTCGATGAGCAGTATCTCCGGCGCGAACCCGGGCGCGGCCTCGAGGGCCTCCTGGCCCGAACTGCAGCTGAAGACGTCGAAGCCGCCGATCTTGCCCAGCGCCAGCTTCACGATCCCGCGGATGTCGGGCTGGTCGTCGACGTGGAGGATGCGCTTGAAAGGAGCCAGTGGCATGCCGCTATTGTGCCACCGGCGCTTCCGGAAGATCGAACCAGAACACGGTGCCGCCGCCGGGCGCGTCCTCGAAGCCGATCGCCCCGCCCAGGCGGGTGACGATCTCGCGGCTGATCGCGAGCCCCAGGCCCGTGCCCGTGGAGGCCCGGTTGTCGCCGGAATCGGCCTGCGAGAAGGGCTGGAAGATGCGGCTGCGGAAACTCTCGGGGATCCCCGGCCCGCGGTCGCGGATGCGCGTTCGCACGCCGCCGCCGGGCGCGCGGCCCGCGCCCACGGTGACCTGGCCGCCCGCCGGGGAGAACTTCGCCGCGTTGAGGATGAGGTTCGAGAGCACCTGGGAGAGGCGGTCCGGGTCGCCCAGCACGCGCAGCTCCTCCACGGGCTCCAGCTCGAAGGAGACGTCGAACTGCTGCATGAGGCCGCGGCTCGCCTCGACCGCCTCGCGCAGCAGCGCGCGCCAGTCCAGGGGCTCGATGCGGAAGCTGACGTGGCCCGCCGACATCTTCTCGATGTCGAGGAGGTCGTTCACGAGCCGCCACAGGCGGTCGGAATTCTGCAGGGCGATGTCCACCAGGGGCTTCGCCTCCTCGGGGAGCTCGCCCGCGACCCCGCCGGAGAGCAGCCCCAGGGAGCCGCGCATGGCGGTGAGCGGCGTGCGCAGCTCGTGGCTCACAACCGACACGAAGTGGTCCTTCATGCGGTCGGCCTCCTTGAGGCGCGTCACGTCGATCCCGAGCACGATCACGCCCTCGACCTCGCCGTCCGCGCCCCGCAGCGGCCAGTTCAGCACGTCGAGGTCGACGGTCCGTCCCGAGGCGTTGGGGCGTTGCGTCGAGTAGTGAGTGGGGACGCCGGAGAGCGCCTGCACGAGGTTGGGCTCGACCTGCGCGAAGCGCTCCGGGCCGAGGATGTCGCGGACGGACTTGCCGTTGATCTCGTAGCTCGGCAGGCCGGTGAGCTCCGCGTAGGCCTTGTTGTGGATGAGGATGCGCTGCTCGCGGTTCACGAAGATGATGGCCGCCGGCATGAATTCCACCAGCTGGCGAAGCTGCAGCTCGCTCTTGCGCAGGCGCTGCTCGGCGAGCCGGCGGTCGGTGATGACCCTCGCGAGCCCGCGGTAGCCGCGGAACCTGCCCTGCTCGTCGGCGATGGGCACCGCGCCTACCGAGAGCCACGCCTCGCGGCCGTCGGGCGACACCTGCCGGATCTCCAGGTCGCGGAAGGGCTTGCGCGCCTCGAGGACGGCCCGGTGCGCCCCCCAGTCGGCCTCGGTGAGCTCGGGCGCGTCCAGCTCCGGGCTGGGCAGCAGCGAATCGCGCCGGCGGGCCCACGCCGGGGCCGACCAGGAGATGAGGTGGAAGTGCTCGTCCTGTTCCCAGTACAGGTCCGAGGAGAGCTCCGTGAGCGCCCGGAACCGCTCCTCGCTTTCCGCCAGCGATTTCTCGGCGAGCCTCCTCGAGGTGATGTCCGCGTTGGTGCCGCTCACGCGCAGGGCGCGCCCCTGGGCGTCGCGGGCGATCACCTTGCCGCGCGTGCGGATCCACAGCCAGGTGCCGTCGTTGGCCCGGATGCGGAACTCGGCGTCGAAACGCTCGGCAGTGCCCTTCAGGGCGTCGATCGCGGCCTGCTTCACGCGCTCGACGTCGTCGCGGTGCACCAGCGCGAAGAGGTCCGCGATCGGGGCGCGCGACTCCCGGGGCTCCGCGCCCAGCATCTGCTTCCAGTTGGCGTTGAGCCACATGCTGTCGGACGCGACGTCCCAGTCCCAGATCGTGAGGGAGGAACCCTCCAGGGCGAAGCGGATGCGGTCGCGCTCGCTCGCCACCGCGGCGTTGGCCTGCTCGAGGGCGCGTTGCCGGCGGCGCAGCAGGACGAGGGCGAGGGCGAGGACGACGG
The DNA here is from genome assembly GCA_003105245.1 of Betaproteobacteria bacterium. Classification (GTDB taxonomy): domain Bacteria; phylum Pseudomonadota; class Gammaproteobacteria; order Burkholderiales; family Usitatibacteraceae; genus FEB-7. The sequence goes on from PQAI01000207.1 coordinate 35,841, forward strand.
AGGCGACCGGTGCGAGCGCGAGAAGGAAGGCGTCGACGAAGGAGACGGTGACCTGGTCCATGGTGGCTTCAGCCCGTGGCCGGCAGGCTCGCGCGAAGCAGCGGCACGAGGCGCTCGACCGCGCCGCGGTCGCCGCGTGCCGCCGCCTCCTCGAGCTCGGCGCCGATGCGGCCGGCCTCGGGGAACCCGAAGGGGGCCGAGGAGCCCTTGAAGGCGTGGCCGACGGCGCGGGCGGTGGCGAGATCGCCTGCCGCGAGCGCCGCCTCCAGGCGGGCGAGATCGGCCCGGCGCGCCTCGAGGTACAGGCCCATGAGCTCGCGGATGTCGTCCGAGAGGTCGAAGGGCGTGTCGCCGGGGGGGGGCTGGGTCATGGGCGCACGAAGTAGAAATCGCCGGTGAGGGACGACGATTCCCACGGGACCTGAAGGTCCCGGGACTCGGTGGCGACGGCCGCGCGCACCCGCTTGAAGACGTCCTCGATACGAAGGCCGGGCACGCGCATCTCGCGCAGAAGGTGGCGCGTGTAGAGGCCGTTTCGCCCCTCGCCGTCGTCGGCGGTCTTGCCCGGGGAGGTGGAGTAGGCGATGAGCGTGCCTTTCGGAGCGTCGATCGACGCGAGCCCGCGCCTGCCGCCGCGCGCCGTGCGTGCGAACGGATTGTCGCGGCAGGCGTCGAGCACGATGAGGTTGAGCCTGTTCCTCGCCTGCTCGATGCGCGAGAGCACGACGCCCACGTTGAGCGCGCGGTACTGAACGTCCTTTTCCGCGCGCAGGTCCGCGTCGACGGGAACGAGGTAGTTCTCGCCGTCGACCTGCACGCCGTGGCCGGCGTAGAAGAACAGGCCCACGCCGCGCGAGGCGGCCAGCCGCCCGGCGAACTGGTCGATCGCGCGGTTGAGGGATTCGAGGGTGGCGTTCTCCACGCGGATCACCTCGAAGCCCGAGTCGGCGAGCGCGCGCGAGAAGTCGCGCGAGTCGTTCACGGCGTTGCGAAGCGGCGCGCGGCCGTAGGCGGCGTTGCCAACCACGAGGGCCACGCGGCGCTCGCCGCCGGTATCCGCGGTGACGGGCGTGGCCGGCGTCTCGGGACCGGCGGAGGACCCCGAAAGCGCCACGAGCCGCTCGACGGCCTCCATCGCGCCCGGCGCCGTGGAGGCCTGGCGATACAGGCGCAGCGCCGGCTCGAGGCGGCCCTCGGACTCCTCGCAGGTCGCCGCGTTGTAGGCCACCGCCGGCGCCGCGGATTCGACCTCCGCGAGCGAGCGGAAGGTCCGGCAGGCACGCTCCTCGTCGCCCTGCAGCGCCGCCTGGATGGCGGAGCCGAACTCCTGGCGAGCCGAGGCGGAGCGGATCTCGGCGTCGGGCACCAGGAAGCGCTTCTGGATGCCCGCGAGCGACTGGGAAATGATCTCGCGGATGTTCTGCATGACCTCCCGGCGCGCCTCCTGCAGCAGTTCGTCAGCCGGCGGCGGCGACTGGAACCCGCAGCCGTCGCCGGAGGCGGTGCCCACGACGGTGTCGGAGAAGGCGCTGCGTCCGCTCGCGACCTCGGCCAGGGTGAGCTGCGCCTGCCACTCCGCCGTTCGGCGCGTGCAGACGATCTCCATCGGCGCCTGGTCGATGCACTCCTCCGTTCGCTTGTCCTGCAGGTCGGTGCGGCGCACCTTGATGCACTTGAGGCCGGGCTGGGTGACCGGAACGTCGCTCACGCGCGGGGCGAGCACCACGCCGAAGAGCACCATGTCGGCCTCCATCTGCTGGCCTGCGCGCACCATCGCCAGGGACCGCGATGCCGGCACCCGGAGCCCCTCGACTTCCTGCGCCGCGGCGATCGTGCGCACGGAGCGCGAGGCTCCGCTGCCGGTCACCGCGAGGAATTTCTGCACCTCCTCGCCGAAGCCCGCGCCGCGGTCGCCCGCAAAAGGCAGCATCAGGAGGCCCACGCTGCTGCGCGACTGGACGCGGACCGCGAGGCGGCGCGCGAGATCTGCCACCGCGGGATCGCGAGCGGGGTGGGCGGCGACGGCGTCGAGCAGGGGCACCATGTCGCCGGTCTGCCCCATACGGTCGATCACCGAGAGCGTGAAGAGCTCCGGCAGCAGGTCCTCGGCGGGCCATTCGCGGCGCCAGCCGGGAAGGCCGGCTTGAAGGCGCTCGATCCGGGAACGCGCCTGCGGGGAAAGCGGCGGGACGAGGCGGCGGCCGGGGTCCTGCGCGTAGGCGTAGTGGAATGAGCCGGCGAGGCGCAGGTCGGCGGCGGACGGCGCGGAATCCGGCAGCACCCGGGTGTCGAGGCGGCCCGAGACGGCCTCGATGCCCGCGGGACCCACCCGAAGGCGTGCGGGCGCCCGGGCGCGCTCGGTGCGGCGCCCCTGGGGCAGCAGCAGCGCGATGCGGGCCGCGCCGTCCAGCGCGACCTCGTCGCCGGCCTGAAGGGGAAGGAACAGCCGCAACGCGACGGGCTGCCCGCCGCGAAGCAGCGTGGTGCCCGGCGAGATCTCGTAGGGGAAGGCCACCGGCGCCTCCTCGGCGAGGACGGGCGTGGTGGCGAGGACGGCCGCGATCGCCGCGGCCCGGACGAGCGCCTCGATCGACAAGTCGAGGGAGCGCCTCACGGGCGCATCCGCGAAGGGCGGCTGCGGCGTTGTCGCGTGCGCCCGGTGCGCCTAGAATCCATGGGTGACACCCTAGCAGATCGCGAAGGGCCCATGAAGAGCGTCCTGGCTGCCGTCGGTTCCGCATTGCTTGCCGCGGGTTGCGCGACGCCGGGCGCGCCCACCGAGCAGGTCGTGGGCGGGGCTGCTCCGGCGCAAGGCGACGAGGTTCAGGCGGTCGCGCTCGAGACCGTGGATGCCGCGCAGGTCCCGGTGGACGCCGTTCGCTGCAGCCTTCGCAACGACAAGGGCGCCTGGGAGGTCCGGACCCCGGGCACCGCGAGGGTGATGCGCTCGACGCGGCCCCTGGAGATCGTCTGCCTGAAGCCCGGCTACCGCGCGTTCGTGCACGCGACCGAATCCCAGGGCGACCTCATCGGCTCGGCGTTCAAGGGCGCGGCCATCGGCGGTGCGGCGACCGCCGTGGTCGCCACGCCCCTGCTGGCCATTCCCGTATTCGGACCGCTCATATACGCGGGCACCGTCGGTGGGACGGCGCTGCTTGGAGGCACCGTGAGCGCGGTAGTGGATCACGGCAAAGGCACGCCCTACCGCTACCCCGACCGGCTCGTGCTGCCGCTCACGCCCGAGCCGGGCGCCCGCCGCTAGCCGGGTCTCAGGCGTCCGCGGACTTGAGCTGCGGGAAGAGGATCACGTCGCGGATCGAGGGGCTGTCGGTGAAGAGCATCGCCACGCGGTCGATGCCGATTCCCTCGCCCGCGGTGGGCGGCAGCCCGTACTCGAGCGCGCGGATGAAGTCGGCGTCGTAGTACATGGCCTCCTCGTCGCCGGCCTCCTTGGCCTTCGCCTGCGCCAGGAAGCGCGCGGCCTGGTCCTCGGGGTCGTTMAGCTCCGAGAAGCCGTTGGCCATCTCGCGCCCGGTGATGAAGAGCTCGAAGCGGTCGGTCACCGCGGGGTCCGCGTCGTTGGCGCGCGCGAGGGGCGAGACGTCGGTGGGGTGCGCCACGATGAAGGTCGGCTGCACGAGCTTCGATTCCGTCGTCGCCTCGAAGAGCTTCAGCTGCAGCAGTCCCAGGCCGTCGGTCGGGAAGACCTCCACCTCGAAGGGGCCGAGCGCCGCCTTCAGGTACTCGGGCTTCGAGAGCTCGGCGAGCGGGTACCTCGGGTTGTACTTGGCGATGGCCTCGGCCATGGTCAGGCGGTCGAAGGGCCTGCCCAGGTCGATCGTCTCCCCCTGGTAGGGGAGCGTGGTGGTCCCGCAAACCTTCCGCGCGCACTCGCGCAGCAGCTCCTCGGTGAGGTCCATGAGGTAGCGGTAGTCGCGGTAGGCCTCGTAGAACTCGATCATCGTGAACTCGGGGTTGTGGCGCGTGCTGATCCCCTCGTTCCTGAAGTTGCGGTTGATCTCGAAGACCTTCTCCAGGCCGCCCACGACGAGCTTCTTCAGGTAGAGCTCGGGGGCGATCCTCAGGTAGAGGTCCATGTCGAGCGCGTTGTGGTGCGTCATGAAGGGCTTGGCGGCCGCGCCCCCGGGGATGGGGTGCATCATCGGCGTCTCGACCTCGAGGTAGCCGCGCGCCACGAAGAACTCGCGGATCGCCTGCACGAGCTTCGAGCGCTTCACGAAGTTCTCGCGCGACTCCGGGTTCACGATGAGGTCCACGTAGCGCTGGCGGTACCTCGCCTCCATGTCCGCCAGGCCGTGGAACTTGTCCGGAAGCGGCCGGATCGACTTCGACAGCAGCCGCACCGAGGTGGCCTGGATGGTGAGCTCGCCGGTGCGCGTCTTGAAGAGCGTGCCCTCGACGCCCACGATGTCGCCCAGGTCCCAGTGCTTGAACGCCTCGTAGGTTTCCGCGCCCACCAGGTCCGTCTTCACGTAGATCTGGATGCGCCCGCTCATGTCCTGCAGCGTGGCGAAGGAGGCCTTGCCCATGAGGCGCTTGAGCATCATCCGGCCGGCCACGCGCGCGGCGGGCCGGGCCGCCTCCAGCTCCTCGGCCGTCTTCGCCCCGTGCGCGGCGTGCACCTCGTCCGCGAGCTGGTCGCGCCGGAAGTCGTTGGGAAAGGCCTGGCCGGATTCGCGCAGGCGCGCGAGCTTGGCGCGGCGCTCCGCGATGATCTGGTTCTCGTCCTGCGGCGGCTCGGTCGGGGGATTCTTCTTGTCTTCGGACATGGTCAGACGCCTTGCTTGAGGGAGGCCGCGATGAAGTCGTCGAGGTCGCCGTCGAGGACGGCCTGGGTGTTGCCCACCTCGTGGTTGGTGCGCAGGTCCTTGATGCGCGACTGGTC